>JAQGNJ010000311.1 GCA_028291885.1 Ramlibacter sp.
GAGGCGATGAAGGCGCGCGGCGCTGCGGTTCCCATCCCGACCGACGTGGTGGTCGCCAAGACCTTCTCGGCCGACGCGCAGGCCACCGTCAAGCAGGCCGCCGATGTGGCCGAGGACGACCTGATCCTCGACATCGGCCCGCAGACCGCGGCGCTGCTCGCCGAGCAGCTCAAGAAGGCCGGCACCATCGTGTGGAACGGGCCGGTCGGCGTGTTCGAGTTCGACGCTTTCGCCCATGGCACCGAGACCGTGGCGCGCGCCATTGCGGCGTCGCCCGCCTTCAGCATCGCGGGCGGCGGCGACACGCTGGCCGCGATCGCCAAATACGGCATCGAGCAACAGGTCGGCTACATCTCGACCGGCGGCGGCGCTTTCCTGGAAGTGCTGGAAGGCAAGACGCTGCCGGCCTTCGAGATCCTGCAAAAGCGCGCCGCGGAGCCGGCGGCGGCCTGACGGCTGAGGCAAGCCTTCGTGTGAAAATCGCGGCCTGAGTCACAACGGAGCTTCCATGACCCGTGCCCGCCGCGCCACCAAGATCGTCGCCACCCTCGGCCCGGCGTCCAGCGATCCCGACCTGCTCGAGCAGATGATCCGCGCCGGCGTCGACGTCGTGCGGCTGAACTTCAGCCACGGCAAGGCGCAGGACCACATCGACCGCGCGGCCCTGGTGCGGGAAGCGGCGCAGCGCGCCGGCCGCGAGGTCGCGATCATGGCCGACCTGCAGGGACCCAAGATCCGCGTCGGCAAGTTCGCCGACGGCAAGGTCTTGCTGCCGGCCGGCTCGAAGTTCGTGCTCGATGCTTCGCGCGTCGAACCCGGCGACCTGGACGGCGTCGGCCTGGACTACAAGGAGCTGCCGCGCGACCTGAAAGCGGGCGACACCCTGCTTCTCAACGACGGCCTGATCGTGCTCACGGTGGACGCCGTCAAGGGCGAGCAGGTGCGCACCACCGTCAAGCTCGGCGGCGAGCTCTCCAACAACAAGGGCATCAACAAGCAGGGCGGCGGCCTCACCGCGCCGGCGCTGACCGCCAAGGACATGGAGGACATCCGCGTCGCGATGAGCTTCCAGGCCGATTTCGTCGCGGTGAGCTTTCCAAAGACGGCGACCGACATGGAAATGGCGCGCCAGCTGTGCAACGTCGCGGGCGCCGAATACCGGCACCGGGCGGCGCTGATCGCCAAGATCGAGCGGGCGGAAGCCATCCCCAACCTCGAGTCCATCCTGCGGGCCAGCGACGGCGTCATGGTGGCGCGCGGCGACCTGGCGGTGGAGGTCGGCAACGCCGCGGTGCCTGCGCTGCAGAAACGCATGATCCGGATGGCGCGCGAACTGGACAAGTTCGTGATCACCGCGACCCAGATGATGGAATCGATGATCACCAACCCGGTCCCGACCCGGGCCGAAGTGAGCGACGTCGCCAACGCCGTGCTCGATGGCACGGACGCGGTGATGCTCAGCGCCGAAACCGCCGCCGGCCGCTATCCGCTGGAGACGATCGTCGAGATGGCCAACATCTGCACCGAAGCGGAGAAGGCCGAGGACGTGAAGCTGGACGCCGATTTCACCGGGATGACGTTCGCGAGCATCGACCAGTCGATCGCGATGGGCGCGCTCTTCACCGCGCACCACCTGGGCTGCAAGGCGATCGTCGCATTGACCGATTCCGGCTCGACGCCGCTGTGGATGAGCCGCCATCGCATCCACATCCCGATCTACGCGCTCACGCCCAAGCTCACCACGCAGCGCCGGATGTCGATCTACCGCAACGTGCTGCCGCTGCTGATGGACCAGAGCGTGGACCGCGACATGGCGCTTGGCGAGGCCGAGGCGCACCTGAAGAAGCGCGGCATCGTCGGCAGCGGCGACATCTACGCGATCACCTGCGGCGAGCCCATGGGCGCGCCGGGCGGCACCAACATGCTCAAGATCTGCCGCGTCGGCTGAATCCGATTTCGCGGCCGCAGCCTACTGGCCTCGGGGCGGTGGCCGGGCCGCTGGCCTGGCTGGCGCCGGTGCGCGCCGAATCCTCGCCTTCCTGGGCTTGCCGGCGAGCGCCTGAACCGGTCCAGCGCGGCCGTGAGTGCGGGTTCCGCCGGGCCCTGCACCGCTGGGCCAACGGCTAAAATCGGCCGGAAAGAGCGCAATCCGCGCCGCCCGATTTCTTTCTTCACCGGACCGAAACCATGCCTCTCGTCTCCATGCGCGAACTGCTGGACCATGCCGCCGAAAACGGCTATGGCATCCCCGCCTTCAACGTCAACAACCTCGAACAGGTGCAGGCCGTGATGGAGGCCGCGAAGGAAACCGGTGCGCCGGTGATCCTGCAGGCCAGCGCCGGAGCGCGCAAGTACGCGGGCGAACCCTTCATCAAGCACCTGATCCTGGCGGCCATCGAGGCCTATCCGGACATCCCGCTGGTGATGCACCAGGACCACGGCCAGAACCCGGACGTCTGCAAGGGCGCGATCGACCTGGGCTTTTCCTCGGTGATGATGGACGGCTCGCTGGAGGCGGACGGCAAGACCATCGCCAGCTACGACTACAACGTCGAGGTCACGCGCAAGGTCGTCGACATGGCGCACAAGGTCGGCGTCACCGTCGAAGGCGAGCTGGGCTGCCTGGGCTCGCTCGAAACCATGAAGGGCGACAAGGAAGACGGCCACGGCACGGAAGCGACGATGACGCGCGAGCAGCTGCTGACCGACCCCGAGCAGGCGGCCGACTTCGTCAAGCGCACCCAGCTCGACGCCCTGGCCATCGCCATCGGCACCAGCCACGGCGCCTACAAGTTCACCCGCAAGCCCACCGGCGACATCCTGGCGATCGACCGCGTCCAGGAGATCCACAAGCGCATCCCCAACACCCACCTGGTGATGCACGGTTCCTCGTCGGTCCCGCAGGACCTGCTGGCCCTGATCCGCCAGTACGGCGGCAACATGAAGGAAACCTACGGCGTGCCGGTCGAGGAGATCCAGCACGCCATCAAGTTCGGCGTGCGCAAGATCAACATCGACACCGACATCCGGCTGGCCATGACCGCGGCGGTGCGCAAGTTCCTGGCCGAGAACCCGGAAAAATTCGACGCCCGCGAATGGCTCAAGCCGGCGCGCGAAGCGGCCAAGCAGATCTGCAAGCAGCGCTACATCCAGTTCGGTTGCGAAGGCCAGGCCGGCAAGATCCGCGGCCGCAGCCTGCTGGTGGTCGCCAGCCAGTACGCCAAGGGCGAACTGGCCCAGGTCGTCCACTGATGACCGCTGCCCTGCACACTTCCGCGCTGACGTCGCTGCCATTGCTGGCGCGGGGCAAGGTCCGCGACAACTACGCGGTCGGCTCCGACCGCATCCTGATGGTGGCCAGCGACCGGCTCTCCGCCTTCGACGTGATCATGGGTGAGCCCATCCCCGGCAAGGGCGAGCTGCTCACGCAGATGGCCCTTTTCTGGTTCGACAAGCTTGGCCACCTCGCCCCCAATCACCTGACGGGAGAAGACCCGCGCAGCGTGGTCGCGCCCGACGAGGTCGCGCAGGTCGAAGGCCGCTCGATGCTCGTCAAGCGGCTCAAGCCGATCCCGGTGGAGGCCGTGGTGCGCGGCTATCTCGCAGGAAGCGGCTGGGCGGAATACCGCGCCACGCAGTCCGTCTGCGGCGTGCCCCTGCCGGCGGGCCTGAAGAACGCCAGCAAGCTGCCGGAGCCGATCTTCACGCCGGCCGCGAAAGCAGCCATGGGCGAGCACGACGAGAACATCAGCTACGACAAGGTCGTGGAGATGATCGGCGCGGAGCTGGCGGCCCAGATCCGCGACATCAGCATCGCGATCTACAGGGAGGCGGCGGCCATTGCGCTGGCCAAGGGCCTGATCATCGCCGACACCAAGTTCGAGTTCGGCCTGGACCAAGCCGGCAAGCTGGTGCTGATGGACGAAGTGCTGACGCCCGATTCGTCGCGCTACTGGCCGGTCGAAGGTTACGACGAAGCCTTTCGCACCGGCGCCAATCCGCCGAGCTACGACAAGCAGTTCGTGCGCGACTGGCTGGAGCAGGTCCGCATCAACGGCAAGCCCTGGGACAAGACGCCGCCGGCGCCGCGCCTGCCGCAGGACGTGGTCGACAAGACCGCGGCCAAGTACCGCGAGGCCTTGCAGCGGCTGACCGCGTAAGGCGGCGTCGGGCCGAACAACTGGTTGCCCATTGCGGACGGTCGCGGCGCTAAGCTGGCCGTTCGTCCTGGAGGCCGCCATGAATCCTGTCCGCACCGCCCTCGCCTGCGCTCTCGCGCTGGGCGCCATTGCAAGTCCCGCGTTTGCGCAAACCGGCGACGGCAGCTGCATCGTCGCCGGCCGCCTCGGCGACACGGGCTGGGCGCCGCGCCTGGCGGCCGTGCAGTTGCTCGGCCAGGATGGCCGCGCCATCGAAGGCGCCGACAAGGCTTCGCTCGCGGCGGTCAAGCAGGTGCGGCTCTCGGCGCCGGCGCTGCTCTCCCGGTGCGACGGCAACAACGCGCTTGCGCTGGGACCGGACGCACCCGGAGCCAAGGCGCCGGTGCCCGCGGTCGGACCCGGCGTGCTGCCGGTGGAGGCCGTGAACTTTCCGAAGCTGCGCCGCGGCGGCGAGCTGGTGGAGTTGCGGCTCACCGTCCCCGCCGAGCGGGTGACGATGGTGACGCGTTAGCTCAAAACGACGCTGGACAGACGGCGGCGATACGTCGCCACCGTCGGGTCGTCGGCCGGGATCTGGCCCTCGGCGACCTTGGGCCTCGGCGGCTCGATCACGTCCAGGATGGCGATGTAGGTCTTGCGCGCCAGGTCCTCGTTCCAGGCCTTGTCGCGCATCAGGATCTCCAGCAATTCGTCCATCGCCGCGGTCCACTGCTGCTGCGCCGTCAGCAGGCGCGCCTTGTCGAAGCGGGCCTGGAAGTCGCGCTTGTTGGCTGCAATCTTGGAGTCGGCGTCGGCCAGCGCCTTGGCCGGCTCGGTCGCGTCGGCGAAATCCATCGCGTCCATCAGCCGCTGCAGCGAGTCGAAGCGGCGCACCAGCTGCGTCTTGTCGATCACCGGCGCGAAGGCCACCTTGGCGTCGTCGGTTCGCCCCGCCAGCAGCAGCGCCTTGACATAGTCGAAACGCGCGTCGTCGTTGTCGGGCGCCGCGGCAGCCGCCTGCGACAGGCGCTCGATCGCGTCGCCCTGCTCCAATGGCTGTTCCTCCGGCTCGGGCAGCACCTCCTCTTGCGGCTCGTCCGCGGGAGGGATGTGCTTGTCCAGGAATTCCCGGATCTTGCCTTCGGGCAGCGCGCCCATGAAACCGTCGACCGGCTGGCCGTTCATCAGCAGGATGACCGTGGGGATGCTGCGGACGCCGAAGGCGGCGGCCAGCTGCTGCTCCTGGTCCGAATCGATCTTGACCAGCTTGAAGCGGCCGGCGTAGTCGGCCTCGAGCTTCTCCAGCAGCGGGCCGATCACCTTGCAGGGCCCGCACCACGGCGCCCAGAAGTCCACCAGCACGGGCTGGGTCGTCGAGGCGGCGATCACCTCGGTCTCAAAGTTTTCTATGGTGACGTCGATCATGGGAATGGCAGTTCGGGCTGGAACCTTAAAATTCAATCTTTGGGAGCATTCATGAGCTCGATTCAAGTTGGCGTGGTGATGGGCTCCAGCAGCGACTGGGAAACCCTGCAGCACGCAGTGGCGATTCTCCGTGAATTCGGCGTCGCGCATGAGGCCCGGGTGGTTTCCGCCCACCGCATGCCCGACGACATGTTCGCCTATGCGCAGGCTGCCGCCGGCCGCGGGCTCAAGGCCATCATCGCCGGCGCGGGCGGCGCCGCCCATTTGCCGGGCATGCTGGCCGCCAAGACGCCGGTGCCGGTGCTCGGCGTCCCGGTCGCCGGCAAACACCTGCAGGGCGTCGATTCGCTGCACAGCATCGTGCAGATGCCCAAGGGCATTCCGGTCGCGACCTTCGCGATCGGCAATGCCGGCGCGGCCAACGCCGCCCTGTTCGCCGTCGCCATGCTGGCCAACGAGGACGCCGCGCTGCGCCAGCAGCTGCAGGACTATCGGGCCCGGCAGACCGAGGCCGCCCGCAACATGACCTTGCCGCCGTCCGCATGACTTCCAGCGCGATCCAACCCGGAGCCACCCTCGGCGTCATGGGCGGCGGACAGCTCGGCCGCATGTTCGTCCATGCCGCGCAGCGCATGGGCTATTTCACGGCGGTCCTGGATCCGGACGCCGACAGCCCGGCGGGCCGCGTCAGCCATCGCCACGTGCATGCCGATTACCTCGACGACAAGGGGCTGGCCGAGCTTGCCGCCTGCAGCGACGCGATCACCACCGAGTTCGAGAACGTGCCGGCGCCGGCGCTGGCCCGGCTCGCGCTGCGCCGGCCGGTCGCGCCCGGGGCCAGGGCGGTCGGCATCGCCCAGGACCGTTCCCTCGAGAAGGCGCACTTCAAGGGGTGCGGCGTGCCCTGCGCGCCCTACGCGCTGATCGCAACGCAGCAGCAGCTCGACGCCGTGCCGCCTTCGCTGCTGCCCGGAATCCTCAAGACCTCCCGCCTGGGGTACGACGGCAAGGGCCAGCAGCGGGTGAAGACGCTGGGCGAACTCGCTGCGGCCTGGAACGAATTGAAGCGGGTGCCCTGCGTGCTCGAAAAGATGCTGCCGCTGGCCGCCGAATGCTCGGTCATCGTCGCGCGCGGCGCGGACGGCAAGATGGTGAACCTGCCGCCGCAGCTGAACCTGCACCGGGCCGGCATCCTGGCGGTGACCGAAGTGTCGGAAGGCACGATCCCCGCGGCGCAGGCCGCGCAGGCCATCGCCGCCACCGAGTCGATCGCCCACGGGCTGGGCTATGTCGGCGTGCTGTGCGTGGAGTTCTTCGTCCTGGCCGACGGCTCGCTGGTGGTCAACGAAATGGCGCCGCGCCCGCACAACAGCGGCCACTGGAGCATGGACGGCTGCGACGTGTCGCAGTTCGAGCTGCAGGTGCGCACGCTCGCCGGCTTGCCGCTCACGCAGCCGCGCCAGCACAGTCCCGTCGTGATGCTCAACCTGCTGGGTGATCTGTGGTTCCGCGACGGCGCGGAGCGCACGCCGGCGTGGGACGCCGTGCTCGAGCTGCCCGGCACGCACCTGCATCTGTACGGCAAGCTCGGCGCCCGCCCCGGCCGCAAGATGGGCCACCTGAACGTGACCGCGGCAACCGCGCAACAGGCCCGCGAGACGGCCCTCGCCGCCGCCGCGCTGCTCGGGATCGAGCCGTTCTGATGGGCCTGCAGATGGTGCTCGATGGTTCCAGGCCTTCGTCCCTGGCCCAGGCCGTGCGCGAGCTCGCGGCCGGCGAACTGGTGGCTTTTCCGACAGAGACGGTGTACGGCCTGGGCGCCGACGCGGGCAACGACGCCGCGGTGGCGAAGATCTTCGCGGCCAAGGGCCGGCCCAGCGACCATCCGCTGATCGTCCACGTCGCCGATGCGGCCGGCGTCGAGCACTTCGCGGCGGCCGTGCCGGCATTCGCGCGGCGCCTGATGGACGCCTTCTGGCCCGGCCCGCTGACGCTGATCCTGCCGCGCCGGCCGGACGTGGGCGGGGCAGCGGCGGGCGGCCAGGATTCGATCGGCCTGCGCTGCCCGGCGCACCCGGTGGCGCACGCGCTGCTCCTGGGTTGCCGCGAGGCCAGGCCGCCGGTGCACGGCGTCGCCGGTCCCAGCGCCAACAAGTTCGGCCGGGTCAGTCCGACCACGGCGGAGCACGTGCGCTCCGAGTTCGGCGACAGCCTGCTGGTGCTGGACGGGGGCCCCTGCGAGGTGGGGATCGAATCGACCATCGTCGACTGCACGCGCGGCGCGCCGGTGCTGCTGCGCCCGGGGGTGCTGACCCGCGCCAGCATCGAGCAGGCGTGCGGCCAGGCGCTGGCCGACCCGGGTGGCGATGCGCCCCGGGCCTCCGGCACGCTGGAGTCGCACTACGCACCCAGGGCCAAGGTGCGGCTGATGGATGCGAAATCGCTGCAGACCGCGCTGGACCTGCTCGGATCCGAGGCGGCGCAGATCGCCACCTACTCGCGGGTGATCCTGCGCAGCAGCTCGCCCGCCATCCTGCGCCGCCGCATGCCGGACGACGCCGCCGAAACGGCGCGCCAGCTGTTCGCCGTGCTGCGCGAATTCGACGCCCAGGGCGTGCGCCTGATCTGGGTCGAGACGCCGCCGCCGGCGCCCGAATGGGACGGCGTGCGCGACCGCCTGCAACGCGCATCCGCCGGCTGAGCTCGGGGAGGCAGGACCTCTCGGTAAACTACGGCGACTCAAACCTGGAGATCTTCATGTCACGAAACTGGTCGCGCCGCGCGATGCTGCTGGCTGCATGCGCCGCTTCCCTCCTGCTGGCCGCGTGCGGCTCGGGCACCATCGAATCCCAGCTGGCCCCGACCCGGATCGTGGTGTTCGGCGACGCCTTCGCCGACCTCGGCCAGAGCGGCAGCCGCTACACCGTCAACGACGCAACGGCCAACAACTGGACCGAGAAGGTCGCCCTCGACTTCGGCGTGCCGCTCACCGCCGCGTCCAGGGGCGGCAAGTCCTATGCGACGGCGCATGCCCGCGTCGTCGCCAAGCCCGACGACGTCGGCAACAACGCCACGCCCACGGTCAAGGAGCAGATCGACCGGTTCATGGCATCCGATGCCATCGGCGCCAACGACCTGTACATCCTCAACGCCGGCACCTCCGACCTGATCGCCGAGGGCGCGCGGTTTGCGGCGGGCGGCCAGACGGCGGACCAGCTGGTCGCCAATTCGCGGCAGGCCGGCCGCGACCTGGCGACCCAGGTGCGGCGCCTGGTGAATGCCGGCGCCAAGTTCGTGGTGGTCGTCGGACCGTACAACCTCGGGCGCTCGCCCTGGGGGCAGACCGGCAGCGCCCTGGCCAGCGCGCTGGAAAACGGGAGCGGTCGCTTCAACGACGACATGCTGATCGCGCTGGTGGACCTGGGCGACAGGGTGCTTTACGTCGACGCCGCGCTGCAGTTCAACCTGATGATCTCCAATCCCACGGGCTACGAGATGACGGACGCGCTCAAGCCGGTGTGCACCTCGGTCGACCCGGGCCCTGGCATCGGCATCGGCGCCGGCCAGGTCAATTCGGCCCGGTGCACACCGACCACGGTGATCGACCCCGTCTACAACAACTACCTGTTCGCGGACAAGGTCTACCCGACGCCGCGCGGCCACTTCAAGTTCGGCGAATACGCGTCCGGCCGGATCCGCGCCCGCTGGTAATCCGGGGTCGACGCAATCGAAAAGGGCGCCACGCGGCGCCCTTTTTCGATGGAGAGCCTGGCGCTTACCTGAAGCCGTTGAACAGGGCCCGCGCCTGCGCGTGGCAGAACGGCGGTTCGTAGGTGCCGTGGTAGCTGCCGAAGTAGGTCGCGAAAGCCGCGCTGGTCGGATCGGTCGGGGCTGCGCCGCCGATGCCGAAGGTGGCGCGGATGGCCGGGTCGACGTCGACCGAGGTGACGTTGGTCAGGCCGCGGCTGGAAAAGTCCGCCTGCGCCACGTTCATGTGCACGGCGGGCGGCACCGTCGGATCGCCGGCGCCGCCGCACAGCAGGGTGCGGGCTTTCGGGTTCCAGCCGAGCAGGTCGTTCTTCCTGGCGTCGACGATCAGGCCGCTGCTGTCGCTGGTCTGCACATCGTTCAGGAAGGCCGGCTGGAACAGCGCGTCCCGCGCCGCATTCGGGGTCCCGTCGGGCAGCGCGCCGCTGGTGATCAGCGTCGAGAAGTTCAGCGTCGGGCTGGGCAGCAGCGTCTCGATGTAGTTCGAATAAGGCGCCTTGAAGACCTGGGTGACGTTGCTGTAGACGTTGCCGTAGATCCGCTGCCAGGCCGTCACCAGGTAGGGAATGAAGATCTGGTAGCCGGCGATCGCGTTGGTGAGCTTGAACGACCCGGAGAGGTTGTACGGGCCGGCCAGGTGGGCGGCGGCCACCACGTTGATCTCGCCCGCGTTGTCGCGCTCGATCGCGCGCTGCGCCGCCGCCGACGCATGGCCGCCCTGCGAATAGCCGGTCAGCATGACCTTGCCGGAAAACGCTGCGTCCAGCGACAACGCCGCGGCCCGCGCCGCGCGGATCGAGTCGACGACCGCACTTGCCTCCGAGTCGGCGTGCAGGTAGGGATGGAAGCTGTAGGTCGACTTGGCGAAGCCGAGATAGTCGGTCGCCACGACCGCGTAGCCCTGGGCCGCGTACATCGCGACCAGCGAAAAGGTTTCGGGGTCGGACGGATTGGCCAGCGTGCGCGGTTTCTGCACGTCCGTGCCCTTGGCGTACGCCACCAGCGGATAAATGCCGTTGGCGCAGGCGCCGGCCGGCAGCAGCAGGGCGGCCGAGGCGTTGGCCGATTCGCCCTGCACGCCGATGGTGGCGTAGTTCAGCGCCACCACGCGAACATCGCAAACTGCCTTGCCGCTGAGCGCCTGCAGCCCGCTGCTGGCGGTGCTGGCGTCGATCTGGGCAGCTGTGAGGGTGCTGACCGCCAGGGGCGTTTCGAGCAGCCCGCCCCGGCCGTTGTTGTCGTCGCCTCCGCCGCAGGCCGCCAGCAAGGCGGCCGCCGCGATGGCGGTGAGGACATGGCGAATCTTCATGGTTGCCTCCTGGTTTGGAACGAAAACCCCGTTGTGGATGCGCCGCTATGCTAGTCCCGGGCCATGGGCGCGGGGAAGCGGGAAGACGCGGGTTTTCAGCTTCAAGCTGTCGCCGGTGCGACGCGTCCCGCTGGCGCTGCTCAGCCGTAGCAGCTGCGTCGCGAGCGCTACTGGTCGCGGGCGACCCAGTCGACCAGGGCGTCGATGGCGGGGCGCGCTGCCGCCGCATTCGGGTGGTTGGCGATCGCCACCAGCACGTAGCGGCGACCGCTGGCGGCATGGACATAGCCCGCAACCGCGGACACGTCGCGCAGGCTGCCGGACTTCAGGTGCGCCTGCCCGGCGCTGCGGCCGCGCAGCCGCCGCAGCGTGCCGTCGGTGCCGGCGACCGGCAGCGAGGACATCAATTCGGGCATCAGCGGCGAGGCCCAGGCCAGCTGCAGCATCCGCGCAAGCTGCTGGGCGGAGATGCGCTCGTCGCGCGACAGGCCGGAACCGTTGTCCATTGCCGGAGGCTCGCCGCCAACCCGCTCGCGCCACCAGGACCGCAGGATCTCGCGCGATCCCTGCTGGGTTCCGACGCCCTTTTGCTGCAGGCTCAGCGTGAGGAACAGCTGCTGCGCCATCACGTTGTTGCTGAACTTGTTGATGTCGCGCACGACTTCCGCCAGCGCCGGGGACTGGACGCTGAACGCCGGCTTGAGGCCGGCCGGCACCCGGCCCTCGCGAACCTGGCCCGAGAGCTTGCCGCCCATCTCCTGCCAGAGTCCGGCCACCGCGCGTGCGGCATAGGTCCCGGGATCGGCGTAGGCGACCGGCCAGGCGCGCTCGCCGCAGGAGGCGGGGTAGGCGCCGGCGAAGCGGATGCGGCCGGGATCGCTGAAGTCCGCCTTCAGGCCGGAGCGCCAGTCGCCGCAATCGCCGGCCGCCAGCGGCACGGTGGCCGCCGTCTGGACGCCGGCCAGAGGCGGGTCGTACTGGACCAGGGCGCGGCCGGCGCGGTCCGGCACGAAGGTCATCACGACCGACTTGAAATTCAGCAGCAGGGCGTCGGGTGAGGCGTTGTACGGCCTCAGCGGCTCGCCGTCGAAGGCGCCGGGGTCCTGCTGGATGGTCTCGAAAGCGCTGCGATCCAGCACGATGTCGCCCTGGATCTGGCGGATGCCCAGGCCCTGGATGCGCCGCAGCAGCAGCCAGAGCCGCTCCACCACCAGCTTGGGATCGCCCTGCCCTTGCAGGTACAGGTTGCCGCTGAGCGTGCCGCCCTGGACGGTCCCGTCCACGTAGACGGGAGTCGTCCAGCTGAACGCCGGTCCGAGCAGATCCAGCGCCGCGTAGGTGGTGACCAGCTTGGCGACCGACGCCGGGTTGACCGGGACCGCTGCACGGTGGCTCAGGCGCGGCGCGGCGCGGCCATCGGCCTCCACCACCAGCACGCTCAGCGCGTCGGACGGCACTTTGGCTCGGGCCAGCGCGGCTTCGATCTCGGGCGGCAGGCCTTGCGCGCCGGCCCAGCCGGCCGCCAGCAGCAGGAACGCAGCGAGCAGGCGCGAAACCACGGTCATGCGGGCAATTATCGGGCCCTCGATAATGGCGGGTTGCGCCCGATTGCCCCCAATTGAAACTGCTTGCCTTCGACACCAGCACCGAGACCATGTCCATCGCCGTGGCCAGCGGCGCGCAGCTGTGGCGCCAGAGCGGCCGCGGCGGCGCGCTGGCCTCGTCGGCGCTGATCCCCGCCATCCAGGCGCTGCTGGCCCAGGGCGGGCTGGCGCTGCGCGATCTCGACGCCATCGTTTTCGGCCACGGCCCGGGCTCCTTCACCGGGCTGCGCACCGCCTGCTCGGTAGCGCAGGGGCTGGCTTTCGGGGCCGGCGTGCCGGTGCTGGGCGTGGACACGCTGATGGCGGTCGCGGAGCAGGCGCGCGAGCAGGAGGGCTGCACCCGCGTGCTGGCCGTGCTCGATGCCAGGATGGACGAGGTCTACGCCGGCGCCTACGAGTTCGCTTCGGGCGGATGGCTGCGCATCGGCGAGTTCAGCCTCGACAAGCCCGAGGCGCTGTCGCTGCCTTCCGGCTGGACCCTGGCCGGCAATGCTTTCGACACATACGGCGATCGCCTGCCGCAGGGGCCGCGGGTCGCAGCGGCGCCGGATGCAGCCGCCCTGCTCCGGTTGGCGCCGGCCCTGATCGCCGGCGGCCATGCCGTACCGGCCGACCGTGCCCTGCCCCTGTACATTCGCGATAAAGTGGCGCAAACCACCGACGAACGGGCGGCCTTGAAAGCCGCCGCGCGTCCCCTCCCATGAGTGCAGTCTTCAAACCCGTGGAAGCCCAGTTCGAGCCGTTGACGCAAGCGCGGGTGGACGCGGTCGTCACGGTCGAGGAAATGGCCTATACCCATCCCTGGACCCGCGGCAACTTCATGGATTCCGTGCGCGCCGGCTACCAGGCGCAGTTGCTGATCGCTGGCACCAGCCTGCTCGGTTACTTCGTCGCCATGAAGGGTGTGGACGAAGTGCACCTGCTCAATCTCACCGTCACACCGGAACACCAGGGCCAGGGCTGGGGCCGCGTGATGCTCGATGCGCTCGCGATCTGGTCGCGCAGCCAGGGCGCGCAGTGGCTCTGGCTGGAGGTGCGCGCGAGCAACGAGCGCGCGCAGCAGATCTACACCCGGCACGGCTACCGGCGCGTCGGCGAGCGCAAGGCCTACTATCCCGACGCGGCCGGCAAGCGCGAAGACGCGGTCGTCATGAGCCTGAAGCTATGAGCCTGGAACTGGACGAGCGGCAACACGCAATGCTTGCGGAAATGGGAGTGAGGCTGTTCCAGCCTCACTCCCATCCCGGGCGTATCGACGGCACCCCCCCTGAGCCCGCCCGCCAGGCGCCGCCGAAGCCGGCCCTGACGGCCGGCGGCGACGTCCGCAGACCGCAAGTCGTTGTACCCGTCGTCGCGCAGGCAGCGCGCGCGCCGGTGCAAACGGCCGAAGGCGCCACATCGGGCGTGGAGTTGATGCAATGGGATGCGCTGGCGCAGGCGGTGGCGCAATGCCGCGGCTGTTCGCTGTGCAACGGCCGTCGCAACACGGTGTTCGGCGTGGGCGACCGCCAGGCCGACTGGCTGATCGTCGGCGAGGCGCCGGGCGAAAACGAGGACCTGCAGGGCGAACCTTTCGTGGGACAGGCCGGCCTGCTGCTGGACAACATGCTCAAGGCCTTGGGGCTCGATCGCCGGCAGAAGGTCTACATCGCCAATGTCCTCAAGTGCCGTCCTCCCGGCAACCGCAATCCGGAGCCGCAGGAGGTGGCGCAGTGCGAACCCTTCCTGCGCCGGCAGGTGGAGCTGCTGCAGCCGCGCATCATCCTGGCGATGGGACGCTTCGCCGTGCAGGCACTGCTGCAGTCGAACGAGCCGATCGGCAAGCTGCGCGGCAAGGTCCATCGCTACAACGAGATCCCGCTGGTCGTGACCTACCACCCGGCCTATCTGCTGCGCAACCTCCCCGACAAGGCCAAGGCCTGGGCCGACCTGTGCCTGGCGCTCGAGGTGCTGCAGCAGTCAGGCGGTTAAGGGCAGGTAGGCTTGCGGCGCCAGCTGGCGCCGCAGGTAGTCGATGCCGCTGAACTGCGCGTAGTCGGCCACGCTCCGGTCGCTGCCCAGGCCGAACACGCCGCCGACTTCTCCCGCTGCCAGCGCCGCCAGCCTCTGGCGCGACCGCTGCTCGCGGCTCCACCAGGTTTCGCTGCGCTGCGCGTCGTGCTCGGCGTCCCAATGCAGCGGCCGCCGCGGCGCGCCCGAGGCGCCGTTGTTGTACAGGTGGTAGACCGGCAGCCCAGGCATGTGGAAGCTGTCCCAGCCGTGGGTGAAGAGCCGCAGCGCCAGCGCCTGCTCCTCGCCGTGGAAGTAGAAGTTCGGGTCGTAGGGAAAGCCGGTCACCAGCCGGCCGGGCGCGAACAGGCATCCGGCCCCGAGGTGGAAGCCGGGGAGCGGCCGCGCCGAATCGACCGGATGGGCCTCGAACGGCAGCACCGGGTGGTCGGCCTCGAACAGCGCGCCGGGCTTGACCACGTGGGCCAGCACGCCGGTCGTGGTGACCTGGCGCACGATGCGCTCGCCCTCCAGCACGAAGGGGTTCGGGTACGCGGACAGCACGACGCCCTTGCGGCCTGGCAGCAGGGCGCGGGCTTGCGCGATCAGCCGCTCGTCCCAGCGGTCCTCGAAATCCATGTGCGAATCGATCTGGAAGAACCAGTCCTCGCCGTCGTACAGCGTCATCGCCACGGCACGCGCCCAGCACGGGCCGCGGGCATCGATCGGCGCGATCCGGACATAGCTCAGTCGCGCACGCGGCAGTTGCGGCGGCAGGGGCCGGCCCTTGCTTTCGGGGCTCTGGTCCACCACGCCGAAATGCAGTCCGCCGGGATCGGCAGCCGTCGCAAGCGCCCGCGCCACCGTGAACGGCAGCAGCGGGTCGCAATAGGAAGCCAGGCTGATGAAGATGCTCATGGGTGCCCCATCGGGGTGCCGGTACTTTCTCATGAGCGGGACGTCCGCCGGTGAATCGACGCACCAGCTTGCGCTTTAGTGACTTTTGCCCGCTTTCAGTCTCCAATGATCCAACAATCGGGCGCAGGAGCGGAAGAATTCCACGCCGCGAGCGGCACGGCACAACTCGTGCTGTCACTGTCATGAACTCGCGCGCCGGCGCTGTCCTGGTGACGCAACCAAGGGTATCCCTCCGCAGGAAAGCGGGTGACAACGGCGGAGAAGAACCTGAAAATCATCGGTCTCTGCGCAGATGTTCGGGCGCACGCCAATCGCTCCGCGAGGTGACCTTATGTCTCACGATGCCAATGTCCTGCCTACGGCGATCCGCCGTGCGGCAGCCGCGACGCCTGCAGTCGCCGGCCACCAGCCACTGGCGATCGCGCTTGCGCTTGCCGCCTGCTTCGCGGTCGGCAGTCCCGCCCGCGCGCAGCCGAGCGGGGCGCAGGCGGTGGTTGGCAGCGCCACCCTCAGCCAGAACGGATCCCGGCTGACGGTCACGACGACCAACGGCGCCGGCACTCGCCATTCCGCAATCAACTGGCAAAGCTTCGGCATCCCGGCCGGCTCCACCACCTGGTTCGCGCAACCGGGCAGCACCAGCACCTCGATCAACCGCGTGGTCGGCTCGAATCCCAGCGCGATCTTCGGCACGCTCGGCTCCAACGGACGGCTGGTCCTGGTCAATCCTGCAGGCATCACCGTCGGGGCGGGTGCCGTTGTCGACACCGCCGGCTTCACTGCCTCGACCCTGCGCATGAGCGACGCCGACGCATTGGCCGGCCGCCTGGTGTTCGGCGGCGACGGGCTGGCGAGCGCTGCGCTGCAGGTCGGCGGCAGGATCGTCGCGCGCGGCGGGGACGTCGTGCTGATCGCCCCGAACGTGGAAGTCGGTGACACGGGCGTGGTCCAGTCGATTGGCGGCAGCACCATCCTGGCCGCAGGCCGCAAGGTCGCGATCACGGGCCGCGGGATCGAAGGGATCAGCCTCGAGCTGACCGCCCCGTCGGACCAGGCGCTCAACCTCGGGACACTCAAGGGCGACTCGGTCGGCATCTTCGCCAGCCAGCTGCATCACAGCGGCCTGGCCGTGGCGCAATCGGCCAGCCTGGAGGCCGGCAGGCTGGTGCTGCGCGCCGGCGGCGACGCGCTGGTGGATGGCCGGCTCGACGCCAGTTCGGCGCAAGGCAGCGGCGGTTCCGTCGACGTGTTCGGCAAGCGCGTCGCGCTCTTCGGCCCGGCGCAGGTCGATGTGTCCGGCGCCACCGGTGGCGGCCAGGTCCGCATCGGCGGCGATTACCAGGGCGGCAATGCGGCGGTCCCGAATGCGGCGCGCACCTTCGTCGGCCCCGATGTCCAGGTCAGCGCCGATGCGCGGGATTTTGGCAACGGCGGCCGCGTGATCGTCTGGTCGGACGAAGCGACGCGCATGCAAGGCCATCTCTCGGCGCGCGGCGGGGCGCAGGGCGGCGACGGCGGTTTCGCCGAGGTCTCGGGCAAGCAGTGGCTGGAGTTCACCGGGCGCGCGGATCTGCGGGCACCGGCCGGTCAGGCCGGCACGCTGCTGCTCGATCCGAACGACATCACCATCCAGGCCGCCGGCGAGACGAACGCCAATCCTCCGCCGAGGGCGACCCCATCACCGACCCAGGGCGCGACGCCGAGCCCGGCACCGGCTGGCTGGACTTTCAGCGGCGGTCCCGACACCGGTGCGGTGGTCACCGTCCGCGACCTGCAGGACCAGCTCGCCCTGGGCAATGTGCAGGTGAGGACGGATGGGAATTCGGACGGCAATGGGGGCGTGATCACGGTGAAGGACGCCGTCACCTGGCATAGCGGAAACAGCCTCGGCCTGGTGGCGGACAAGGGGATCGCGCTCAATGCAAGCCTGGCTGCAACCAGTCCGGACGCCAGCCTGCTCCTGCACGCCAACGCGGGCAACATCACGCAGGCCGCAGGCGCGACGATCCAGGTCGACCGGCTGGCCGCCGTCGCCCAGGCGGGCAGCGTCGTCCTTGGCGCGGCCAATCGGGTCCGCACGCTGGCCGGGAGCGGACGCGACGGCTTCAGCTTCACCAACGCAGCCCCCTTGGTCATCGGCACGGTGAACACGCCCTTTACCGATCCGTTCAGCGGCATCCGGAGCGACGCGGGCAGCGTCTCGGTGCTGACCACGGCCGGAAGCCTCACCGGGGCCGGCGGCGCCGAGATCCATGGAGCGGCCGGCGTCTCGCTGACCGCCAGCGGCAGCGAAGGCGACATCAGCCTGGCGTCCAGTGTCACGACGACCGGCGGGCCGGTTTCCATCCACTCCGAGCATGGCTCCATCAGTGTGACGGGCGCCATCTCCACCGCAGGCCTGTTCGGCTTCGAGAGCGACGGCCTGCCCGGCGGGGCGGTGAACCTGACGACGTCGGCCGACTTCGGGACCGTCAGCGTCGGACCCATCAACACCCACGGCGGCGGCAGCAACACCGGCCGCGGCGGCGACGGCGGCAACGTGACGATCTCCGCGGCGCACGGCATCAGCGCATCGTCGATCAGCGCTGCCGGCGGCTCCACGTCTTCCTCCGGGATCGTGACTGTCGCTGACCGGGGCAGCATCGGCGTGGCTTCGCTCGCGGCCACCCAGACTCCCGCTCCTGCACCCGGCACCGGCGGGGCCGGCGGAACGGTCGATCTGTCTTCCAGCCACGGCAGTATCTTGGTCAGCTTGATCGAGGTCGGCGGCGGCGGCGGCCGTTCGGGCGGCCACGGCGGCAACGTGTTCGTTTCGGCGCCGAGCACCGACCAGCCCAACGGCATCGTCCCCGGCGAGGTCAGCATCCGTGAAATCGAGGCCGCAGGAGCCGATGGCGCCGGCGGAGCGGGCGGAACCGGCGGCAACGTGACGATCACGGCGGGGCGGCTGATCAGCTTCATCAACTACTTCGTCACGAATGGCGGCAGCGCCGTCGGACAAGGTCCTTCCACCGATGCCGTCACGCTCCAGGCCGCGGTCGCTCGCGTGGGCGGCTCGGGCGGCACGATCGATCTCACCGCGACGACCGGCAACGTCAATGGCGGCCAGCTCTCGACTCAGGGCGGCAATGCCGCGCCCGGATTCGCCGGCGGCACCGGCGGCACCGTCAACGTCACGACGACCACGGGGAGCATCAACCTGGGCTGCGAGTGCAGCGTGAACATCTATGCCAGCGGCGGCTACGGCGACCCCGGAGGCAATGGAGGCGCAGTCACGCTCAAGGCGCCGCGAGGCGCAGTCAACTTCCAGGGCATCCAGACTTACGGCGGCCCCGGCGGAGCGACGCAAGCCAATGGCGGGACCGGCGGCCGCGGCGGCGACATCACGGTCTCGGCAAAGCAGCTGTCCGGTTCGACCCTGGACGCATCGGGCGGCCAGGGCGGCGACAACGGCGCCGGTTCCGGGGGCAATGGCGGCCAGGGCGGCAACATCTTCATCACGTCGACAGCCACCGACCCCGAGGAGGCGCTCAGCCTCTCCGGGATCACGATCAAGGCCACCGGCGGCGCTGGCGGGAGCGGCAGCACCAGCGGCGGCGCCGGGGCCGGGGGCGGCAGCCTCACCATCAAGGCGCCGTTCGGGCTGGTGGCCAGTCTCTCGCAGCCGGTCGATGTGAGCGCCGGCGCCGGCGGCTCCAGCAGTGGCCCGCAGGCATCCGACCACGGGGGCAACGGCGGCAACGGCGGCATCGTCACGCTCGATCTCGGCGGGACCTCGAGCTGGTCGGGCGGCGTACTGGCTGCCGGCGGCAATGGCGGCAATGTGTCGAATGCGTCGGGCGGTTCGGTCGGCGGCAACGGCGGCAACGGCGGGACGATGAACGTGATGCTCGGCGCCGGTGCGACGCTGGCAGCCTCGCCCACCGTGACGCTCAGGCCGGGCCTGGCGGGCCAGCCCGGCGTCACCACGCCGGCTTCCCCGCGAACGGGCGCCAACGGCACTCCGGGCACCTTGTCGACCTCCGGCCAGGGCGCGATGACGGCCAGCGGCGCGCTGAGCGTCGCGGGCAACTGGACCAACTCGCTCGCCTTGATGCTGACGGGCGAGGGCAGCGTTTTCACCAGCGGGGTGCTCACCAATGCCCGGGGCGGCACGATCCAGTTGGCGGGGTCGGCGTCGACGCCGGTCGTCACGAGCGGGTTTTTCAACGCCGGCACACTCAGGAAGACGTCGGGCGGAGTCCAGACCGTGGGCCTGGCCCAGAACACCGGCACCGTCTCCGTCCAGACCGGCGAACTGGTCCTGACGGGGTTCAGCACCAACGATGGCGTCATCGAAATCACCGGCGCGCCGCCAGCCCCGTCGCCTTCCCCGGCGGCGGCTCCGGCGATCCTCAGCATCGCGACACCTTCCAGTTCCGGTGGGAGCGAGGCGACCTTGACCAACCTGGGAACCGTGCGTGGCGGCGGGACACTGAATGCGAACCTGGTCAACTCCGGTCTCGTGAGTCCCGGCATGTCGCCCGGCCGGCTGACCATCACAGGCGACTTCGACCAGACCTCGGCCGGGACGCTGCTGATCGAGATCGGTGGACTCACGGCGGGATCCGAATACGACCAGCTCAGCGTCCTGGGCGCAATCGGGCTTGCCGGCACGCTGCAGGTCGTGCCCTTCGGATCGACACCTCCCAATACCGGAACCTTCGATGTCGTGACCGGCGCGCCTCCCCGCGGCATGTTCGAGCGGGTCACGGTCCCGGAGGGCTTTTCGGGGACCTTGCGCGCCGGCGGCACCACCGTTCCGGCACCGCCGCCCAGCGCGGCCCCGACGCCCGCGCCGACCGCGGGGCC
>JAQGNJ010000007.1 GCA_028291885.1 Ramlibacter sp.
GTTCTTCTCGGTGTCGAACTTGAGGATCTTGGCGGTG
Organism: Ramlibacter sp.; assembly: GCA_028291885.1. Taxonomy (GTDB): domain Bacteria; phylum Pseudomonadota; class Gammaproteobacteria; order Burkholderiales; family Burkholderiaceae_C; genus Ramlibacter. The sequence continues at coordinate 38 of JAQGNJ010000007.1, forward strand.
ATTTCCTGGCCGGCCTGAACGACTTCGCTCGGGTGGCGGACACGGCGCCAGGCCATGTCGGTGATGTGCAGCAGGCCGTCGATGCCGCCCAGGTCCACGAACGCACCGTATTCGGTGATGTTCTTGACCACGCCACGGACCACGGAACCCTCTTTCAGGGTTTCCATCAGCTTGGCGCGCTCTTCGCCCATCGAGGCTTCGACAACGGCGCGGCGGCTCAGCACCACGTTGTTGCGCTTGCGATCGAGCTTGATGACCTTGAATTCAAGGGTCTTGTTCTCGTAAGGCGTCAGGTCCTTGATCGGACGGGTGTCGATCAGCGAACCGGGCAGGAAGGCGCGGATGCCGTTGACCAGCACCGTGAGGCCGCCCTTGACCTTGCCGCTGGTCGTGCCGGTGACGAATTCGCCGGATTCCAGCGCCTTCTCCAGGCTCATCCAGGACGCGAGGCGCTTGGCCTTGTCGCGCGACAGGATGGTGTCGCCATAACCGTTTTCGATGGCGTCGATGGCCACCGAGACGAAATCGCCCACCTGGACTTCGATCTCGCCCTTGTCGTTCTTGAATTCGTCGATCGGCACATACGCTTCGGACTTGAGGCCGGCGTTGACGACGACGAAGCTGTGCTCGATGCGGACCACCTCGGAGGTGATCACTTCGCCGGCGCGCATTTCCGAGCGCGTCAGCGATTCCTCGAACATCGAGGCAAAAGATTCCATGGATTCAGACATTGGGTTTTCCTTGCGCGTCAGCAGGTTTCCATCCGCGGGATTGCGAATGTTTTTAGGACTGAGACGGCGTTTGTTGCGGCTTGGGACCGCGGGTTAGGGTTGCAAACCACACTGCCTGGGCGCTGTCGCGCGAGAGGGGCGGTGTGGGCCTGTTTGCCTTTTCAGGCAGCGCCGGGGAAAGGCAGTTTTGCTTCCCACCATCGGAGCACCTGGGCCACCGATTCTTCAACCGAGAGGTTCGAGTTATCCAGCAGGAGGGAATCTGCGGCGGGCTTCAAAGGCGCGACGGGCCGGGACGAATCCCTTGCATCGCGCGCTTCCAGATCCTGCCGGAGACTGTCGATTGTAGTTGGAATTCCCTTTGAAATCAACTGCTTATACCGCCGTTCGGCGCGCTGTGCGGCGCTCGCCGTGAGGTAGACCTTGACCGGCGCATCGGGGAAGACGACGGTGCCCATGTCGCGGCCGTCCGCCACCAGGCCGGGCAGGCGCCGGAAGCTGTGCTGCAGGGCCAGCAGGGCGCCGCGGACGGACGGCAGGGCCGAGACCCTGGAGGCGTTCATGCCCGCCTGCTCGGTGCGGATCGCGTCGGTGACGTCCACGCCGGCCAGCAGCACCTTGCCCTGGACGAACTGCACCGGCAGGGTCTGGGCCAGCCTCGCGATGGCCTGTTCGTGCCCGGGTGTGAGGTCCAGGCCCGCCTGCAGGGCGGCCAGGGCCGTCACGCGGTACAGCGCGCCCGAGTCCAGGTAGTGGTAGCCCAGCCGGTGCGCGACCTCGGACGCCAGCGTGCCCTTGCCGGAGGCTGTCGGACCGTCGATACAGAGCACCGGGATGCGATCTGCCGGGGTTTGCGCCACCGAGAACAAGGCCTCGAAGTAGTCCGGGAAGGTCTTCGCCACGCATTTGGGGTCCAGGATGCGAATCGGCAGCGACGCGGGATTGAACGCCGCCAGCGAGAAGCACATGGCGACGCGGTGGTCGTCGTAGGTGTGGATGGCAGCGGCCGCCCAGCGCGCGGGGGGCGTGACCTTGAGGAAGTCCGGCCCTTCTTCCACCAGGGCGCCCAGCTTGCCCAGCTCGGCCGCCATCGCGGCCAGCCGGTCGGTCTCCTTGACCCGCCAGCTCGCGATATTGCGCAGCGTGGTCGTGCCCTCTGCATGGAGCGCCATCACGGCCAGCGTCATCGCCGCGTCCGGGATGTGGTTGCAGTCCAGGTCGATCGCCTTCAAGGGCCAGGCGCCGCGCGAGATCGTCAGGCCATTGGCCTGGCCCTCGACCTTCGCTCCCATCAGCCGCGCCGCTTCGACGAAACGGATGTCGCCCTGGATCGAATCGAGGCCGACGCCCTGGACGCGGATCGGCGAGTCCGGCGCAGCGGCAATCGCGCCGAGCGCGATGAAATAGCTGGCCGAGGATGCGTCGGCCTCGACGTGGATGCTGCCTGGCGAGCGGTAGGCGCTGCCTGCGGGAATGGTGAAGCGCGACCAGCCGTCGCGGCGCACGGCGATGCCGAAGCGCTCCAGCAGCCTGAGCGTGATCTCGATGTAGGGCTTGGAGATCAACTCGCCGACGACTTCGATCACGACGTCGCTTGCCGCCGACAGGCCGCCCTTAGGCGGCACAGCCCCCTCGGGGGGCAGAGAGGACACGCTAGTGCCGAGCGTGGCGGCCCTATTTGCCGCCACGAGGGGCAGCGCCATCAGCAGCGCGGTGAGGAACTGGCTCGACACGTCGCCGCGCACCTGGATCGGCGCATCCAGCGACAGTTGCGGGCGGCCGATGCGAAGCGGCGGGTAGCCCTCGGCGCCCAGGTAGTCGATGCTGCATCCGAGCTGGCGCAGCGCGTCGACCAGATCGCCGATCGGCCGCTCGTGCATGCGCGGCACGCCGCTGAGTTCGAACTCGCCACCCATGACCGCCAGGGCCGCCGTGAGCGGGCGCATCGCCGTTCCGGCATTGCCCAGGAACAGCCGCGCGGGTGCGGCAGGTGGCCGGCCGGCGAGCCCGGTGATCTCCAGGGCGGCGTCGTCGTGCCGCACACCGCAACCCAGTGCGCGCAGCGCGTCGAGCATCACGCGGGTGTCGTCCGAATCGAGCAGGTCATGGACGACGGTGGTCCCGCCGCTGAGCGCCGCCAGCAGCAGGACGCGGTTCGAAATGCTCTTGGAGCCGGGCAGGCTCACCGTTCCCGCCGCACTTGCCAGCGGCGGGATGTCCAGGAAGGCCGTGGAAAACATCAGGACCCCGGCAGGCTCATTTTTTCTGGAAGCCCATGCGCCAGTTGGCCCGCGTCCGGCTGGCGTGGGCGATGGATTCCTCCAGCGCCTCGCCGTTGCCGTTGCTGATCATCAGCTCCATCGCCTGCAGCGCGCGCTGGAAGGCCTGCGACTGATCGAGCAGCTCCTGCCGGTTGGCAAGCAGCACGTCGCGCCACATCTTGGGGTCGCCGGCGGCGATGCGGGTGAAGTCGCGAAAGCCCGGCCCGGCGAGCGACAGGAAATCCTTGCCCTGGGCCTGGCCGGTGATGCCGTTCATCAGCGCGAACGCGATCAGGTGCGGCAGGTGGCTCACCGCCGCGAAGGCCGCGTCGTGCGCGTCCGGCGACATCTGGACGACGTGGCACTGCAGCGCCTCCCAGACCTCGGTGGCGCGCTTGAGCTGCGTGACCTGGGTGCGCTCGATCGGCGTCAGGATGACGGTCTTGCCGGTGTAGAGGTCCGGGTCGGCGTGCTCGACGCCCGAGACTTCCTTGCCGGTGATCGGATGGCAGGGCACGAAGGAGCCGACGTGGTCCCGCAGCACGCGGCGGGCTGCGTCGACGACGTCGCGCTTGGTCGAGCCCACGTCCATGATCAGCATGTCGCTGTTCACGAGATGGCGGATGGCCTTGAGCGTGGCTTCGGTCGCCGCGACGGGGACGGCGAGCAGGACGATGTCCGCGCCGGAGACGGCGAGCAGTGCCGACGGCGCCTCGACGTCGATCACGCCCATCTGCCGCGCGCGTTCGGTCGTCGACGGCGACTTGCTGTAGCCGACGACGCGCTTGACCAGCCCGGCGCGCTTGAGTGCCAAGGCAAAGGAGCCGCCCATCAGGCCGCAGCCGATCAGACCCAACTGCTCAAACATTGAACGCTTTCATGGAACGGCAGGCCAGGCGCGGGCAGCGCCGGAAAAGAATCGACAGGTGGGGCGCCATCATTCCTCCACCGGGTAGGTGCCGAGCACCTTGTAGAACGCGCACAGGCCCTGCAGATCGGCCAGCGCCGCCGCGACGTGCGGCTGCGACGGATGGCCTTGCAGGTCGATGTAGAAATAGTATTCCCACTGCCCCGAGCGGGCCGGCCGGGATTCGAAACGGGTCATCGACACGCCGTGCTGCTTGAGCGGCACGAGGATGTCGTGCACCGCGCCCGGCTTGTTCGGCACCGACACCACCAGGCTGACGCAGTCGCGTCCCGAGGCCTGCGGCGCCTGCAGCGTCTGCGGCAGGCAGATCACGGCGAACCGGGTGCGGTTGAACGGATCGTCCTGGATCGCGTGGACGGCGACGTGCAGGCCGAACTCGCTGCCCGCGCGCTCGCTGGCGATGCCCGCCCAGGCCGGGTTGGTCGCCGCAAGCCGCGCGCCTTCGGCGTTGCTGGAGACGGCGCGCCGCTCGGCGTTCGGCAGGTGCTTGCTCAGCCAGCCCTGGCACTGGGCCAGCGCCTGGGGGTGGGCCAGGACGACCTCGATGCCTTCGAGCGAGTTGGACAGGCGCAGCAGGTGGTGCCGCACCAGCAGGCTGACCTCGCCCACGATGTGCAGCGGCGACTGCAGCAGCAGGTCGAGCGACCGCGTGACCACGCCTTCGCTGTTGTTCTCGACCGGCACGACGCCGAAGTCGGCGGTGCCGGCCGTGGCGGCGTGGAAGACCTCGTCGAAGTTGACGCAGGGCACGTGCTCGATGCTCGAGCCGAAGAACTGCACGGCCGCCTGCTCGCTGAAGGTGCCGGCGGGACCGAGATAGGCAATGCGTTGCGGCGCCTCGAGGGCGCGGCAGGCCGACATGATCTCGCGCCAGATCGTCGCGACGTTTTCGCCTTTCAGCGGTCCCGGATTGGCCGACTGCAGCGTGTTGATCACCTGCGCTTCGCGCTCCGGCCGGAACACCGGCGAGCCCTCCGCGCGTTTGAGCTCGCCCACTTCGTTGGCGAAGCCGGCGCGGCGATTGAGCAGGGCGAGCAGCTCGCGGTCGACCTCGTCGATGGCCGTGCGCAGCTGGCTGAGATTTTTCTTGGTCTGGATCATATGTAAGGCATGCGGCCCGCGGCCGGCAGGGTTCGGCGTCACGCCGAGACCCGCCGCTCAGGATTCGCCGACGTCCTCCGACCCCGGTTCGGCGGCTTCGGGGTCCGTCGGGTTGGCGTCATTTTCCACGATGCGCTGCAGTCCGCTCAGCTTCGAGCCCGGGTCCAGGCCGATCAGCGTCACGCCTTGCGTGGCGCGTCCGAGTTCGCGGATCTCGCTGACCCGGGTGCGGACCAGCACGCCCTTGTCGGTGATCAGCATGATCTCGTCGTCCACGTGGACCAGGGTGGCGGCGACGACCTTGCCGTTGCGCTCGCTCTGCTGGATCGCGATCATGCCCTTGGTGCCGCGGCCGTGGCGCGTGTACTCGGTGATGCTGGTGCGCTTGCCGTAGCCGTTCTCGGTGGCGGTGAGCACGCTCTGCTGCTCGTCTTCCGCGACCAGCATCGCGATCACGCCCTGGCCTTCGTCGAGCATCATGCCGCGCACACCGCGCGTGTTGCGGCCGGTCGGGCGGACGTCGTTCTCGTCGAAGCGCACCGCCTTGCCGCCGTCCGAGAACAGCATCACGTCGTGCTTGCCGTCGGTCAGTGCCGCGCCGATCAGGTAGTCGCCTTCGTCCAGGTCGACGGCGATGATGCCCAGCTTGCGCGGATTGTTGAACTCGTCGAGCGCGGTCTTCTTCACCGTGCCCATGGACGTGCCCATGAACACGTAGTGATCGGCCGGGAAGCTGCGGAACTCGCCGGTCAGCGGCAGCACCACGTTGATCTTCTCGCCTTCCTGCAGCGGGAACATGTTGACGATGGGGCGGCCGCGCGAACCGCGCGAACCGGCCGGCACTTCCCAGACCTTGAGCCAGTACAGCCGGCCCCGGTTGGAGAAGCACAGGATGTAGTCGTGCGTGTTGGCGATGAAGAGCTGGTCGATCCAGTCGTCTTCCTTGGTCGCGGTGGCCTGCTTGCCGCGGCCGCCACGCTTCTGGGCGCGGTATTCGGACAGCGGCTGGCTCTTGATGTAGCCGCTGTGGGACAGCGTCACGACCATGTCGGTCGGCGTGATCAGGTCTTCGGTCGACAGGTCGAAGGAGCTGTGCTCCACCAGGCTGCGGCGCGCGCCCTGCTTGGTCTGGCCGAACTCCTGCTTGATGGCGCTGAGCTCGTCGCCGATGATGGTGGAGACCCGCTCGGGCCGGGCCAGGATATCGAGCAGGTCCTCGATCTCGGCCATCACTTCCTTGTACTCGGCGACGATCTTGTCCTGCTCCAGGCCGGTCAGGCGCTGCAGGCGCATCTGCAGGATTTCCTGGGCTTGCGTGTCGGAGAGCCGGTACAGGCCGTCCGACCCCATGCCGAACTCCCGGCCCAGGCCCTCGGGACGGTAGTCGTCGGCGTTGACGACGCCGCCGTCGGTGCGGGCGCGGGTGAGCATCTCGCGCACCAGCTGGCTGTCCCAGGAGCGGCTCATCAACTCCGCCTTCGCCACCGGCGGCGTGGGCGCATTGCGGATGATGGCGATGAAGTCGTCGATGTTGGCCAGCGCGATGGCCAGGCCCTCGAGCACGTGGCCGCGCTCGCGTGCCTTGCGCAGCTGGAACACGGTGCGGCGCGTGACCACTTCGCGGCGGTGCTGCAGGAAGACCTGGATCAGGTCCTTCAGGTTGCACAGGCGCGGCTGGCCGTCGATCAGGGCCACCATGTTGATGCCGAAGGTGTCCTGCAGCTGGGTCTGCTTGTACAGGTTGTTCAGCACCACCTCGGGCACTTCGCCGCGCTTGAGCTCGATCACCAGGCGCATGCCGGACTTGTCGCTCTCGTCCTGGATGTGGCTGATGCCCTCGATCTTCTTTTCGTGCACCAGCTCGGCCATGCGCT
>JAQGNJ010000029.1 GCA_028291885.1 Ramlibacter sp.
AAGAAAAGACCAAGTAGTTTTGGCTCTCCTTCTGCGACTTCTGCGCCTACTATGCGCCCTCTGCGTTCAAGGTATCCGCGCCCAAGTTCACCGGCGCGCGACTAGGAAGCGGGCGTGCCGCCCAGGACTTGTTGCAGCTCGCCGCTCTGGTACATCTCCATCATGATGTCCGAGCCGCCGATGAATTCGCCCTTGACGTAAAGCTGGGGAATGGTCGGCCAGTTGCTGTATTCCTTGATGCCCTGGCGGATCTCGTCGTCCTCCAGCACATTGACCGTGGTGACGGCCTTCGGGTCGACGCCGCAGGCCTTGAGGATCTGGATCGCGCGGCCGGAGAAGCCGCACATCGGGAAGCTGGCGTTGCCCTTCATGAACAGCAGCACGTCGCTGTTCTTGACGAGCTGGGCTATGCGTTGTTGCGGGTCGCTCATGAGATCTCCTTGCAGGCCTTTGCCTGTGACTTTGCCTGTGACATTGGGTTCGATTATCCCAGTTCAAGCCGCTGGCCGCCGGAGCAGCGCTCGATGCCCGCGAGGTCGCACCGGCTGCCCACGCCGCCAAAACCGGCAGCCGCGAGCAGCTCCCGGACAGCCGCGGCCTGGTTCCAGCCATGTTCCAGCAGCAGCCAGCCGCCGGGCTTCAGGCGGGCCGGCGCCTGGGCGACGATGGCCCGGATGTCGTCCAGCCCGTCGGGCCCCGCGGCGAGCGCCGAAAGCGGTTCGTGCCCCAGGGCGGCAAGGTGCGGATCCTGAGCGGCGACATACGGCGGGTTGCTGACGATCAGGTCGTAGCGGGTGGTCGTCCCGGTCAACCAGGAAGCAAGACGGAAGCTCACGTCCAGCGACAGCTTCTTTGCGTTCGCCGCGGCGACGGCGAGCGCATCGGCGCTGGCGTCGATCGCTTCGACGACAGCGTCGGGCCTGTTCTTCTTGATCGACAAGGCGATCGCGCCGCTGCCAGTCCCGAGGTCGACGACCGACGGCACGGCTTGGGCAGGCTCAGCCCGAACGGTGGCTAGAACCTCCAGCGCCCACTCCACCAGCGTTTCCGTGTCGGGCCTTGGCACCAGGACCCGTTTGTCCACCTGCAGCTCCAGCCCGAAGAACTCCTTGCTGCCGACGAGATACGCCAGCGGTTCGCCGCCGGCGCGGCGCGCGCAGAGTTCCTCGAATTGGCGCGCCTGCTCGGGCGGGATGGAATCGCGGTCATGTGCCACCAGCCAGGCTCGATCGTGCCGCGGCCGCCCCAGGGCATGGAGCAGCAGCAGCTGCGCGTCCAGCCGGCCGAGGCCGAGGGTCGCCGCGCCGGCCAGCGCCTGCGACAAGGTCATGGGCGGGCGCCGCCGGCGCCGAGTTCGAGTTCTTCCAGCTGTTCGGCCTTGCGCGCCAGCCGCAGCGCCTCGACCACTTCGTCGAGATCGCCATCCATGACGAACTGCAGCTTGTAGAGCGTGAGGTTGATGCGGTGGTCGGTCAGCCGCCCCTGCGGGAAGTTGTAGGTCCGGATGCGGTCGGAGCGATCGCCGCTGCCGATCAGGCCCTTGCGCGTGGCCGCTTCCTTCGCCGCCCGCGCGCTGCGCTCCTTCTCGTGGATGCGCGCCACCAGCACCTGCATGGCCTTTGCCTTGTTGCGGTGCTGCGAGCGGTCGTCCTGGCATTCGGCGACGATGCCGGTGGGGATGTGCGTGATGCGGACCGCCGAATCGGTCTTGTTGATGTGCTGGCCGCCGGCGCCGGACGCCCGGTAGGTGTCGATCCGCAGGTCGGCCGGATTGATCTCCACGGCCTGTGCCTCGTCCGGTTCGGGCAGGGCCGCGACGGTGCAGGCGCTGGTGTGGATGCGGCCCTGGGTTTCGGTTGCCGGCACCCGCTGCACCCGGTGGCCGCCGGACTCGTACTTGAGCATGCCGTAGACGCCGACGCCGGGCTCGGTCCTGGACTGCTCGCCGACGATGCGGATCACCACTTCCTTGTAGCCGCCGACGTCGCCCAGGCTTTCGCTGACGATCTCGGTGCGCCAGCCCTGGCGTTCGGCATAGCGGGTGTACATGCGCAGCAGGTCGCCGGCGAAGAGCGCCGATTCGTCGCCGCCGGTGCCGGCCCGGATCTCCAGGAAGGTGTTGCGCACGTCGTCCGGATCCTTGGGCAGCAGCAGCCGCTGCAGTTCTTCTTCCAGCGCCGCGATGTCGGACTGCGCCTGCGCGATTTCCTCCTGCGCCATCTCCGCCATGTCGGGGTCGTCCAGCATCTCCCGCGCGCCGGCCAGGTCCTTCTCGCGGTTCAGGAACGCCTCATACCGCGCCGCCACCACGCTCACCTCCGCGTGCTCGCGGGTGAGGGCGCGAAAGCGGTCCATGTCGCTGACCACGTCCTGCTGCGACAGGAAGAAGTCCAGCTCCTGCAGGCGGACCGGGTAACGCTCGAGTTGCTGTCTGAGGAAGGGTTTCATTGAAAACGGGGGCAGGACGCAGAGGACGCAGAAACTGCGCAGAGGACGCAAAAAATACTTTAGAGGTTTCCTTTTGCGCTTTCTGCGAAACCTTTGCGTCCTCTGCGTCCGGATGTTCTGGCGCAGGCCCGCCAGCCATGGTCGTCGCTAACGCTCTTTGCGCAGGAAGAAGTGCTGGATGGCGGTGCTGGCGCGCTCGCGGGCGGCGGCGTCGCCGGCATGCAGTTCGGCCATGGCGCCGTGCAGCATCTTCTGCGTCAGGCCCCTGGACAGCGCCTCGAGCACCGCGTCGACGTCATCGCCGCGGGCCAGTAGCTTGCGGGCCCGGGCGATCTCGGCCTGCCGCCATTCGTCGGTCTGGGCATTGAGCTGCCGGATCAGCGGCACGCCGGCGCGCTGGTCCATCCAGTGCATGAAGCTCTGCACCCCGGCGTCGATGATGGCCTCGGCCTGGGCCACCGCGGCCTGGCGGTTGGCCTGGCCGGCCTGCACGACGTGGGCCAGGTCGTCGACTGTGTAAAGGTAGACGTCCTCGAGCTGCTTGACCTCGGGCTCGATGTCGCGCGGCACGGCCAGATCGACCATGAACATGGGGCGGTGCTTGCGGGCCTTGAGCGCGCGTTCCACGGCGCCCAGGCCGATGATCGGCAACGTGCTCGCGGTGGAGCTGACCACCGCGTCGAATTCGTGCAGGCGCGCCGGCAGGTCGGCCAGCCGCATCACCTCGCCGCCGAAACGCGTCGCGAGCTTCTCGCCGCGCTCCAGCGTGCGGTTGGCAATGGCGATGCCCTTGGGATTCTTCGCCGCGAAATGCGTCGCCGCCAGTTCGATCATTTCGCCGGCGCCGACGAACAGCACCTTGATCTTGCCCAGGTCCTCGAACAGCTGGCCGGCCAGCCGCACGGCGGCCGCCGCCATGCTGATGGAGTGGGCGCCGATCTCGGTGGCGCTGCGCACTTCCTTGGCGACGGCGAACGAACGCTGGAACAGCTGGTTCAGCGTCGTGCCCAGGGCGCCGGCCTGGTCGGCGGCGCGCACGGCATCCTTCATCTGGCCCAGGATCTGCGCTTCGCCGAGCACCATCGAATCCAGGCCGCTTGCCACCCGGAAGGCGTGGCGGGCGACCAGGCCGTCGCGCAGCTGGTAGGCGTGCGAGCGCAGCAGGGACGGCGTGACGCCGCCGGAATGGGCCATCCAGTCCAGCGTGCGCTCGATGTCCTGCTGCTCGCCGGCGCAGTAGATTTCGGTGCGGTTGCAGGTCGACAGGATCGCGGCCTCCGGCCGCCGGCCCATGGCCTCGCGCAGGCCGTGCAATGTGGGCTGGATCTGCTCCAGGGCGAACGCAAACCGGCCGCGCAGATCGAGCGGCGCGGTCGTGTGATTGATGCCCAAAGCCCAGACTGCCATGGCGGGATTATAAAATTTGCGGATGACCCATGGACTTGCCACAGCTCAAAGGCCCTGAAGAATGGGGCCGCTCGATCTTCTCTGGCATCTGGCCGGCTTCCTGGCGCCGGCATTCGCCGTCGCGCTGCTGGTCAGCCTAACCGCCCGCGTCCTGCTGGCGCCGACCGGACGCTCCTGGAAAGCCGCCATGGCGATCGACTTCCTGGCGGGGACCGCGGCCCTGCTGGCCGCCCTCTGGCTCTTCGGCAGGGACGGCACCATGATCGGCTACGCGGCCCTGGTGCTCGCCTGCGCCAGCAGCCAGTGGCTGCTGGGCCGAAGCTGGCGTTAAGCCGGCTCGTCCCGGCTTGAGAGCGCCCGCCGGCCGCTGGGATAATCGGGCCATGCTGTTTCTGTTGTCTCCAGCCAAAACCCTCGACTACGCCACCCCGCCCGGCGACCTGCCGCACACCGAGCCCGAGTTCATCGGGCATTCGGCCAGGCTGATCGAGGTGCTGCGCAAGAAGTCGGTCCGCCAGGTCTCGGGACTGATGGACCTGAGCGAAAAGCTCTCGGCCCTGAACGTGGAGCGCTACCGCGCCTGGACGCCGCAGTTCACCGACGACAACTCCAAGCAGGCGGTGCTGGCCTTCGACGGCGACGTCTACGACGGCCTGCAGGCGAAAACCCTGGAGCGCGAGGACCTGGACTGGGCGCAGCGCCACGTCTGCATCCTCAGCGGCCTGTACGGCGTGCTGCGGCCGCTGGACCGGATGCAGCCGTACCGGCTGGAGATGGGCACGGCGCTCAAGGTCGGCAGCGCCGACAACCTGTACCGGTTCTGGGCGCCGCACATCGCCGACTACCTGAACCGGCGGCTGGCCGCCGACCAGACGCCCGTGGTGGTGAATCTCGCCTCGCAGGAGTACTTCAAGGCGGTGGACACCCGTGTCCTGAAGGCCCGGGTGATCGACTGCGTGTTCGAGGAACTGCGCCCCGGCGGCTACAAGATCATCAGTTTCTCGGCCAAGCGGGCGCGCGGACTGATGGCGCGCTGGGCGACCCAGCACCGGGTGGCGACGCCCAAGAAGCTCGAAAGCTTCGACCTGGACGGCTACGCTTTCGACCCTGCCGCATCACGGGCCGACCGCCTCGTGTTCCGGCGCGACAATCCAGCCGCGGAGGCAGCATGACGCAACAGATCACGCCCCAGCTGCGGCAATGGATCGTCGAACAGGCGCAGGCCGGCCACCAGGCCGAGGCCGTGCTCAAGTCGATGCTCGCCTCGGGCTGGGCCGAGGACGTGGCCGTCGAGGCCATGGAATCGACCTTGCGCGGCCACCTGGAGGAAAAGTCGGCGCAGCAGGGCCTGCCGCCCGCCATCGCGGTCCCCGACCTGGCGCTGGACGAGTCGCCGCTGTACGTGGACGCCGGCGACCGCAGGGTCCACGTGCTCAACATGATGGTCAACCCGCGCATCGTGGTGTTCGGCGACCTGCTGTCGGACCAGGAGTGCGACGAGCTGATCGAGCTTGCGAAGCCGCGGCTGGCGCGATCGCTCACCGTCGCCACCAAGACGGGCGGCGAGGAGGTCAACGACGACCGCACCAGCAGCGGCATGTTCTTCCAGCGCGGCGAGCACGAGGTGGTGCGCCGGCTCGAAGCGCGGCTGGCCAGGCTGCTGAACTGGCCGGAAGAGAACGGCGAGGGCCTGCAGATCCTGCATTACCGGCCGGGCGCGGAATACAAGCCGCACTACGACTATTTCGATCCGCTCGAGCCCGGCACGCCGACCATCCTCAAGCGCGGCGGCCAGCGGGTCGCAACCATCGTCATGTACCTGGCCGAACCGGAGAAGGGCGGCGGCACGACCTTCCCCGACGTCAACCTGGTGGTCGCTCCCAAGCGCGGCAACGCCGTTTTCTTCAGCTACGACCGCGCCCATCCCGTCACCCGCACGTTGCATGGCGGCGCGCCGGTGCTTGCCGGCGAGAAGTGGATCGCGACCAAGTGGCTGCGCGAGCGGCGGTTCGAATGAAGGTGGTCGCCAACGGCAACCTGCCGCCGCCGGTGATCGAGCACATCCTGGCACCGCTTTTGCCGCACCTGGAATCTACGAGGACCGCTCAGTGACAACGCCCGACCAATCGCTGCTCGGAAAACCGGCGCCCTACGTCGACCAGTACGACGCCTCGCTGCTGTTCCCGATCGACCGCGCACCCAAGCGCGAGGAGCTCGGCCTGCGCGGGCCGGCGCCGTTTTTCGGCGCGGACCTTTGGACCGCGTTCGAACTGAGCTGGCTGACGCCGCGCGGCAAGCCCCAGGTGGCGATCGCCCACGTCACGGTGCCCTGCGAGACGCCCAACATCGTCGAGAGCAAGTCGTTCAAGCTGTACCTGAACAGCTTCACCAACACCCGCTTCGGCTCCGCCGACGAGGTGCGCGACCGCATCCGCGCCGACGTGAGCGAGGCCGCGTGGCGCGGCGCGCCGGCGCAATCGTCCGTTGGCGTCAAGCTGCTGCTGCCGGAGCAGTTCGACAGGGAGCCTGTGCAGGAACTCGACGGCCTGAGCCTGGACCGGCTGGACATCGAGTGCACGGACTACCAGCCGCGCCCGGACCTGCTCACGGCGGCTTTCGACGAGAAGCCGGTGGCGGAAACGCTCACCAGCAATCTGCTCAAAAGCAACTGCCTGGTGACCGGCCAGCCCGACTGGGGCAGCGTGCAGATCCGCTATGCCGGGCCGCAGATCGAGCAGGGCGGGCTGCTGCGCTACCTGGTGAGCTTCCGAAACCACAACGAATTCCACGAGCAGTGCGTCGAGCGCATCTTCATGGACGTGTGGCGCCAGTGCCGGCCGGTCAAGCTGACCGTCTATGCCCGCTACACGCGGCGCGGCGGCCTGGACATCAATCCCCTGCGCACCAGCCATCCAGGCGCGCTGCCGCCGAACGTGCGGACGGCGCGCCAGTAGCTCGCGCCGGCCAAGCTCGGCGTCGCCTCCATCGCGCCGGCATCGCCGGGCCGGTTCCGCTCTAGGCTGTCATCGCACGATGGCTTGCACGCTCACCGGCTGTTTTTATCGCGCCCCGGGCTGCCGGCCACCATGTCGGCCGTCAGGAGCCTGCGCGAGACTGTCATCTGCGCCGTCGCCGCGGCGAACTGCTTGAAGTGCGCGCTTTCCAGGTGTTCGTCGAAAGCCGCCTGGCTGTCGTAGATCTCGAACAGCAGGACGGTGTCCTTGTCCTGCTGCGGCTGCATCACGTCGAACTGCCTGCAGCCTGGCTCGCGCGAGAGCGAGGCCCGGGCGTTGGCGAGCATCAGCGGCATGAATGCCGGCATGGCGCCGGGTTTGATCTGGAATTCGACCCAGACCGAAAACGGGGTGGACGCGGGTGTGGGCTGCATGCTCAAAGCTCCTTGAAGGACGACAGCGCCGGCAGGTCGGGAAAGACCGCGGCGCGCTTCTCCTTCATCGCGGTCACCGCTTCGCGCACGTGCGCGTTGCTCCAGATCGCGCCCTGGATCCAGCCCATCTGCTTCAGGGCGTCGTCCACGGGATGGTCGCGGGTGTAGTGGATCACCTGCTTGGTGCCCCAGATCGCCACCGGCGGTTTGGCGGCGATTTCCGCCGCGCATTGCAGGGCCGCCGCGACCATCGCCTCCTGCGTGTCGAACACCTCGTTGACCAGGCCATGGGCCAGGGCCTTGTCGGCCGGCAGGCGGCGGCCCGTGTAGGCCAGTTCCTTGACCAGGCCCAGCGGCAGCAGCTTGGGCAGGCGCTGCAGCGTGCCGACGTCGGCCACCATGCCGATGTTGATTTCCTGGATGCAGAAAAACGCGTCCTGCGAGGCGTAACGGACGCAGCAGGCCGTGACCATGTCGACCGCGCCGCCGATGCAACCGCCCTGGATCGCCGCGATCACCGGGATGCGCAGCGTCTCCAGCTTGGTGAAGGTGGCCTGCATGTCGGTCACCAGGTCGTAGATCGCGGCCCGGCCTTCGGGGCTGCTGTCGTCCATCGCGATCGCGCCGCCGAAGGTCTCCAGCGCCATGCCGGCGCTGAAATGCCTGCCGGTGGAAGAAATCACCAGGGCGCGGGCCTGGCCTTCCCGGTGCAGCGTCGTGACGACCTCGTCGAGTTCGCGCCAGAAGGTCGGGTGCATCGTGTTGAGCGACTCCGGCCGGTTCAGCACGAGGTGGGCCACGGCGTCCTGCCGTGTCAGCCAGAAGCATTGCATGGAAGTCTCCGGTTGCGGAGACTGTAAGCGTAGCGGCTCAGCGGATCCAGTCGCAGCGCAGCCTGCGCTCGCGGTGCGCCTTCTGGCGCCAGGCCGCATAGAGGCCGGGCGCGGCAATCGACAGCAGGCAGGCCGGGATGGCCCAGAGCTGCTCGAACGCATAGGCCGGCAGCCAGCCGACCCAGCCCATCACCCACAGCGTGAGCATCGCGTCCCACAGCTGGTATTCGACCGGGTGGTCGTTGCGGTGGTTGACGTGCCATTGCTTGATGCGTTGCAGTTCGGTGAGCGTCATTGCGATTCTCCCGGCGGTTGTGTCTGTAAGGCTGGCGTCAGGTTCAATTTAGGCCGCGACCTGCGCGCCGTCAAACCCGGCGCGTCGGACAGGCGGAAAAAAGCCCGCGGACGCGGGCTTTCGTGGCCGGGTCAGCTGCGCTGGAACAGCATCAGCCGGGACTCGGCGCTCAGGTTGTCGCGGTTGGCCGTGAGCGACACGTCGTAGCGCGTGCCGGGCACCGGCAGCACCGTGGCGTTGTCGCGCGAGTAGCGCGGATTGAAGACGAAGCTGAAGTCGCCGTTGGCGTCGGCCTGCACTTGCTGCGACAGCAGCCGCTGCGCCACGCCGGCGTCGACGCGGCGGCCGACCACCGGCGCGATCGCATCGACCCGCACCTGCACGGTGGCGAATGGCGCGGTGCGGCCGCGGATGGTCGTCGGGTTCTGGTCGACCTGGCCGTTGCCCTGGTGGCTCATCACCATCAGCGGCAGCGTCACGGAAGGCGCGCCGAGCACGGTCGATCCGACGTCGAAGCTCCAGGTCTTCTGCGCCACGTTGCCGGCGCGGTCGGCGGCGACGACTTCGACGGTGTGGCGGCCGGGCGGCAGGCGGTCGCGGAACGAGAACTCGCGCGGCGTGATCTGCGCCAGCGACGTCACGTCGCGCCCCGACACGACGATGCGAACCGATTGCGGATCGACGCCGCCGCCGCTCGCATCGTCCAAACTTCCCGACACCACCGTCGGGCCGCTGCTCACGGCTTCGCCCTGGCGCGGCATCAGGTTGCCGATCTGCGGCGGCCGGTTGTCGCTGATCAGAGGCTGGCTCAGCGTCGAGGTCACGACACGGTTGTCGTCGGCACGCAGCGTGGCGGTCACCAGGCCGGCGGCCGCGAGGTTGTCCTGGCGCCGCACGGTGTACGTGCCCTCGTAGTGGCCGGGCCGCGTCTCGCGCATCGGCACCTTCGAGGCGATGCCCGGGATGTCGAACCACGCGGTCGCCCCCGGCAGACCGTCGAGGCGCAACAGCAGTTCGGCGCCGGGTTCGGCGCGGCCGACCGGAGCCAGCGCAAAGCGCTCGATGCGCAGCGGCGCCCGCTCGACGATGACCGGCGCCCGGGCGATCACAGCCGGAGCTCGCGCCGGTGCCGCCGCGACGGGCGCCATGAACGATGGTGGAAAGGTGTAGTTGGCGGCGACGTTGCGCTTGCCCGCGCTCAGGGTGACGCGGATCACCGCCGCCGGATCGATCCGGTCGCTGCGGCGCACCGTGTAGTTGCCGCTGTACTGGCCGGGCGACACTTCCCTGAGCGGTACGACGACGTCCGGACCGGGGATCCGTGCCGTGGCCTTGCCGCCAGGCGTGCCCTCCAGCGTCAGGCGAAGCTGGGAGCCGGGTGCGAGGCCGCTGTCGGCGTTGACTTCCAGGCCACGCGTTTGCGGCGCGGACGCTGCCGCTGCGACGCTGTCCGGAGCAGCGGCAGTTGGCAAGGCCAAGAAGGAAGCGGCGGGCGCCAGCAGGCACAAGGCGGCGGCTTGGCGAAGCAGGTTTTTTTTCATCACTGCACCTCGATGGAAAGTGGAAGACCGGTCCAAGGTAGGGCTGCATCCCACGCGCCGATGTAGTCCAAAACAAGCGGGGACGGTAGGAACCATCCAGCACGGGACTGGTTCACCTGCGCTTGACAGTGCTTCAGGACGAAACGGCTGCAATGCCGCGAATCAGAACAGGTCGAGGTTGCCGCGTGCTGCCTCTGCCGTGCCTTGCATCTCGTACGTGGCGTCGGCTTCCTTCGCTGCGGGCGGCTGCGCCACGGCGCCCGCCTTCTCCAGCTTGCCGACCCGCACGCCGATCAGGCGCAGCCGCCGGTCCAGCGGAACGCGCTTGAGGCACTGGCCGGCGACCTGGCGGATCGTCCTGGCATCGCAGATATAGCGGTCGATCGTCTGGTCGCGGGTGGCGATCCTGAAATCGTCGTAGCGCAGCTTGATGCCGATCGTCTTGCCGACATAGCCTTTGCGCTGCAGGTCGCTCGCCACCTGGGCGCACAGGTCGGTGAAGATGGCGCCGAGTTCGGCGCGATCGCGCACCGCATGCAGGTCGCGGTCGAAGGTCGTCTCGCGGCTCATCGAGACCGGTTCGCTCTCGGTCACCACGGGCCGGTCGTCGCGGCCCCAGGCGGCGTCGTGCATCCAGGCGCCGTAGGCCTTGCCGAAGTTGTCGACCAGCCACTGCCTGTCCTGCGCCGCGATGTCGCCGATGGTGTGCAGGTGCAGCTTGTGCAGCTTCACTTCCGCCTTGGGCCCGATGCCGTTGATCTTGCGCACCGCGAGCGGCCAGATCTTGGCCTGGACGTCGGCTTCGAAGACCACGGAGATGCCATTGGGCTTGTTGAACTCGCTCGCCATCTTGGCGATCAGCTTGTTCGGCGCGACGCCGATCGAGCAGGTCAGCCCGGTCTGCTCGTGGATCGCCTTCTGGATCAATCGCGCCAGCACGCGGCCGCCTTCTCGCTGGCCGCCCGGGACCTCGGTGAAGTCGATGTAGACCTCGTCCACGCCGCGGTCCTCCACCACAGGGGCGATCTCGCGGATGATCGACTTGAACTGGCGCGAGTACCTGCGCACCTCCTCGAAATCGACCGGCAGCACCAGCGCGTCGGGTGCGAGCTTGGCGGCCTTCATCATGCCCATCGCGGAGCCGACCCCGAACTGGCGCGCGGCGTAGGTGGCGGTGGTGATCACGCCGCGGCCGACGTAGTCCTTGAGCAGCGGAAAGGCCGCGGGCGGGATCTCGGACGGGGGCCGGTCCGAATACTTCTGGCTGATGATCTCGTCCACCCTGCGCCGGCCGCCGCCGATGACGATCGGCAGGCCTTTGAGCTGGGGATAGCGCAGCAACTCCACCGACGCGAAAAACGCGTCCATGTCCAGGTGGGCGATGCGGCGGATCGGGGCTGGGGCAGGCACCTCGCAAGGATAACGGCGTCGCATCGAGCGCCCCCGTCCAAAAAATCCCGGCCCGCCCGCGTTAAAAAAAAAGGTTTAACGCCTATAGTGGGCTCTGCTCGACCACCGCTCTTTCAGGAGAATTCCCTTGGCAGCTTATGCAGTGAAACACATCGCCGAGGAGCAGGGTCCCCTGCTCGCCAACCTCAAGGCGATCCGCAAGACGCCGCATTCCTATACCTCGCGCGAGCCGGAGGCCAGCGAGGCGGCCGCGGGCGGCGACGTCTACGTCGTCGAGGTCCGCAAGGAAAAGGCGGTGCGCACCTACTGGCTCGGTTACAAGTACCAGGCCAGGGAGCTGTACAAGCCGGCCGGCGGCGGCGTCTGGAAGGGGGGCTTTCGCTTCCGCAATTCGGCGACGCCGGGCGACCGGGCCGACGGCGTCTACTTCGAGGTGCTGCCGCAGATCACCGAAACCTCGCTGTGCGAATGGCTGTCGTCGCAAACGCCGATGGCGCAGATCCCGCAGCCGCTGATCGACCGCTTCGAGGCCATGATCGCGGCCAACGCCCAAGCCGCGCACGAGTTCGCCTGAGCGCCGGCGCGCGGCCTCAGAGCCGCGCGCAGACCACCACCAGTCCGACCGCGACCAGCGCCAGTCCGGCCTGTTCCATGAGGCCCAGCTTTTCGCGGAACAGGCGGCGCGACACCAGGTAACTGAAGAACACTTCGATCAGGCCGAGGGTTCGCACGTCCGCTGCGGGCCGCAAGACGAAGCCGGCGAACCAGGCCATCGAAGCGAACGCGCCCATGAAGCCGGCCAGCGTGGAAATCCGCCAGGCCCGCCGAACGGCCACCAGCGATTGCGGCGACCGCACAGCCAGCCACGTGACCAGCAGCACCGACTGCAGCGCCTGCGCCGTCATCACGCCCCAGGCCGAAGCCAGCCAGGGCGACAGGCCCGGCAACTGCAGGGCCGCACCGCGATAGCCGACCGCCGACAACGCGAAGCACGCACCGGAGGCCAGCCCCAGCATCGCGACGCGACCGCCCCAGCCGCGCGCCGGGGCGGCGTCGGCGCCCGCGCCGCGAGCGCCCTGTGGCAGCGACAGCATGACCACGCCGGTCGTCGCGACCGCGATGGCCAGCAGCGTCAGCCAGCCCGGGATCTCGTGCAGGAACAGCGCCGCGAACAGGGCGACCTGCAGCACCTCGGTTTTCGAGTAGGTCACGGCGACGATGAAGTTGCGTTCCTTCATCGCGGCCAGCAGGAATGCTGTCGCGGCGATCTGGGTCACCGCGCCGAAGACCACCCACAGGAAGAAGGCGGCCGTGAACGCGGGCAGCGTCAGCGGCGCATCCGACAGGCCTTGCAGCACCACGACCGCCAGCGCGGCGAACGGCAGCCCGTAGAGAAACCGCACCAGCGTCGCGCCCAGCGTTCCCACCTGGGCGGTCAGGGTGCGCTGCGCTGCATTGCGCACCGTCTGCGTCAGCGCCGCCGCGATGACGATCGGGATCCAGGCCCAGGAGGCGATTGAGGTCGAGGCCATCTTGAAGATTTTTTGAACGCCAAGGTCTGCGCCTTCCGCGCCTTCCCTGCGTCCTGTGCGTCCGGTCGTCCGCCTTCAGTAGGTCCCGGGCAGAAGGATGCCCTTGTCCACCTTGTTGATGTCGGTGTGGCCGCAGAAGGCCATGGTCAGGTCCAGTTCCTTCTGGATGATTTCCAGTGCTTTCGTCACGCCTTGCTCGCCCATCGCGCCCAGGCCGTACAGCATGGAGCGGCCGATGTAGGTGCCGCGCGCGCCCAGCGCCCAGGCCTTGAGCACGCTCTGGCCGGAGCGGATGCCGCCGTCCATGTGCACCTCCATCCGGCTGCCGACAGCGTCGACGATGGCGGGCAGGGCCGAGATCGACGATGGCGCGCCATCGAGCTGGCGGCCCCCGTGGTTGGAGACGATCAGCGCGTCCGCCCCGGTGTCCGCGGCGATCCGCGCGTCCTCGACGTCCTGCACGCCCTTGAGGATCAGCTTGCCGCCCCAGCGGCTCTTGATCCACTCGATGTCCTTCCACGACAGGGCGGGATCGAACTGCTTGGCCGTCCATTCCGACAACGAGCCCATGTTCTCGATGCCCTTGACGTGGCCGAAGATGTTGCCGAAGTTGCGCCGCGGCGTGCGCAGCATCTCCAGGCTCCACGCCGGCTTGGACATCATGTTCAGCACGTTCTTGAGCGTCATCCTGGGCGGCGCCGACAGGCCGTTGACGATGTCCTTGTGGCGCTGGCCGATCATCTGCAGGTCCAGCGTCAGCACCAGCGCCGAACAGTTGGCCGCCCTGGCGCGGTCGATCAGGCGCTCGATGAAGGCGCGATCGCGCATCACATAGAGCTGGAACCAGAACGGGTGGTTGTCGGTCGCCTTCGCCACGTCCTCGATCGAGCAGATGCTCATGGTGGAAAGGGTGAAGGGGATGCCGAATTTCTTCGCCGCGCGCGCCGCCAGGATCTCGCCGTCCGCATGCTGCATGCCGGTGAGCCCGGTGGGCGCGATCGCCACCGGAATCGCCGCTTCCTGGCCGGCCATCCGCACCCGCGTCGTCCGGTTCTCCATGTTCACCGCCACCCGCTGGCGGAACTTGATCTTCTCGAAGTCGGCTTCGTTGGCGCGGTAGGTGCTCTCGGTCCACGAGCCGGAGTCGCAGTAGTCGTAGAACATGCGCGGCACGCGTTTCTTGTGCAGGACGCGCAGGTCCTCGATGGTGGTGATCACGGGCACGGGAGTCTCCTCGGTTTTGCGGGAATGCTACCGGATGGCCCGAACGGCCGATTGAAGAAATCTGCGCGGCGCCGCAATTTTGTTCAGGCCTTGCCGGCCGCGCGCGAGCCCGGCCGCCTGGCGAGCTCCTTGAGCCGATCCCGGTTCGGCTCGAAGCCCAGGCCCGGCCGCTGCGGCAGCGCCAGCATGCCGCCGGCCGGCTCGGGCAGGTCGTCGAACACCTGCTTGCAGCACTCCACGGCGACCGAGTGGTACTCCACCAGCGAGCCATTGGCCAGCCCGGCGTGCAGGTGCATGTTGTGGTGCGGCCAGGCGCCGCCGTTGGCGAACCGCGTGTTGAACGCCTGCGCCATGCCGGCGATGCGGTTGCACTGGGTGAAGCCGCCCGAGATGCAGGCGTTCGGCTGCACGACGTCGACGGCCTGCGCCACCAGCATGTCGCGAAAGCGGCTGGCCAGGCCTTCGTTCTGGCCGGCAGCCAGCGGGATCGAGGTCTTGGCGCGCAGCTTGACGAGGTTGGGGATGTCGTTCTGCGACACCGGCTCCTCGAAGAAGCTGATGCCGTACTCCTCGATCCGCTGCGCCAGCGACAGGGCGTGGAAATAGTCCAGGCTGCAGTTGGCGTCGATGTAGATCTGCACGTCGGGACCGACGGCCTCGCGCACGGCCCGGATCCGTTGCACGTCCTCGGCGACCACCTCGTCCAGGGGCCGCGGCTCGTCGCGTCGCTGCAGGCCGTGGTGGCCCACGGTCATCTTCAACCGCCTGAAGCCGCGCTCGACCCAGCTCTTCGCCGCCTGCGCCAGTTCCTCGCGGACGAAGAAGGCGAAGCCGAAGGTCGCGTACACCGGCACCTGGTTGCGGGCGCCACCCAGCAGCTGCCAGCAGGGCTGGCCCAGCGCCTTGCCCTTGAGGTCCCACAAGGCCAGGTCGATGGCCGCGATGGCGTGGCTCGCGTAACCGGACTGCCCGCGCGGCGTCAGCAGCCAGTACAGCTTGTCCCAGAGCTGCTCGTGCCGCAGTGGGTCCATCCCAGGAGATGGTGCGAAGCGATGTCGTTGACGATGCTGCCGATCACCTCTTCCTCGGTGATGGCCGTCATCCCGGTGCCGACAAGGCCGGTGTCGGTCTCGATGTCGACGATGCAGACCGACAGCGAGGTGGTCTTGGTCTTGCCCGTGGCGTTCACCGTGACAGGCAGGTTCAGCGGCGTTGCGTGGACGCGTGTGATCTTCATCTTGTCTCCGTTCGCGGCCAGTATAGGCAGGCGCCGGAAACCGGAAACCCTCCTCACCGCTTGCGCGTCCTGTGCGTTCAAGAAAGGGCTCCGCATCGGTCGGCCCGGCGAAGCAGCAGAAAAAAGCCGGCGCGTCGGCGCCGGCTTTCATGAGGCTCGAAGGAGGATCAGCCGATCCGCACCGGCACGAAGATCTTGTCGCCGTCGCGCTGGATCAGCAACGCCACCGACTTGCCGGCCTTCGCCATGATCGAGCGCACCTGGTCGATGCTGCTGACCGGCGCGCCGTTGACCGCCAGCAGCACGTCGCCCGGCTCGACACCGGCCCGAGCGGCGGCGCCGCTCGCGTCCTCGACCAGCAAACCGCCCGAGACGCCGGCCTGCCGCTTCTCGGCGCCTTCCAGCGGGCGCAGCGCCAGTCCGAGCTTGCCGCCCTCGGTCGCCTCGGCGCCGCTGTCGGCCTTCGCCGCCTTGTCGGCCGCGTCGGCCAGGCGCGCCGTCAACTCGACCCGGCTGCCCTTGCGCCACACGTCCATCTTCACCGAGTCGCCGGCAGCCGAGCGGCTGATGATGGCCGGCAGGTCGCCGGAAGCGACGATGGGCTGGCCGTCGACCGCGCGGATCACGTCGCCGGGCTGCAGTCCGGCCTTGTCGGCGGGGCTGCCCTTCTCGACGCTCGAGACCAGCGCGCCTTCGGGCCGGTCGAGGTTGAAGGAGTCGGCCAGCGCCTGGTTCACCTCCTGGACCGCCACGCCCAGCCGCGCATGCTGCACCTTGCCGGTGGTCACGATCTGGTTCTTCACGTGGGTGGCGACGTCGATCGGGATCGCGAACGACACGCCCATGTAGCCGCCCGACTGGCTGTAGATCTGCGAATTGATGCCGACCACCTCGCCGCGCGAGTTGAACAGGGGGCCACCCGAGTTGCCGGGGTTGACCGCGACGTCGGTCTGGATGAAGGGCACGGCGCTGTCTTCCGGCAGCGAACGGCCCTTGGCGCTCACCACGCCGGCGGTGACGGTGTTCTCGAAGCCGAAGGGCGAGCCGATCGCCAGCACCCATTCGCCCACGCGCAGGTCCTTCACGTTGCCGAGCGCAACCACCGGCAGGTTCTTCGCCTCGATCTTCAGCACGGCGACGTCCGTCTTGGGATCGGCGCCCAGCACCTTGGCGCGGTATTCGCGGCGGTCGGTGAGCTTGACCGTGACCTCGCTCGCGTCCTTGACCACATGGGCGTTGGTCAGGATGACGCCGTCGGCGCTCACGATGAAGCCCGAGCCCTGGCCGCGGACCGGCACGTTGCGCGGCATGACGCGGCCCTGGCCCTGCTGGAAGCGGCGGAAGAATTCCATGGGATCGCCCTGGAAGGCTTCCGGACCGTCCTCGGCGGAGGTCTTGCGCGTGCCGCTGACGCTGATGTTCACCACGGCCGGACCGTAGCGGGCCGTGATCTGCGAAAAGTCAGGCGGCGCGATGGTGCCGACCGGGGAGGCCGGGGGCGCGGACTGGGACGGGCCGGCGACTGCGGCCTGGGGCGAGGTCGCGGCCACTGCATTGCTGCGGTGCATGGCTTCGACGCCGGCGCCGCCGACGACGCCGGCGGCCAGCAGCGCCAGCACCAGCGGAGCGGATTTGAGGGAGCTTGCGGTCATGGGCTTGTTCCTGTGGAAAGGTTGGAATGCGGAAATCTCTGCATCCAACTGTGGCGACGCGCCCTTAGACGAGTCTTAAGCCAGTTTGGGGAAGCGCACCTCGACCCGCAGCCCGCCCAGCCGTGGCGAGCGGTCCAGCCTGACGCTGGCGCCGTGGCTGGCCGCGATGGTCTTGACGATGGCCAGCCCCAGGCCGCTTCCGGGCGCGGCCGTACCGGAGACGCGGTAGAAGCGGTCGAACACGCGCTCGCGTTCCGCTTCGGCCAGGCCGGGACCGCTGTCCTCGACGAAGAGGCAGGGCACGCGGTCGCGCAGGGACAGCGAGATGTCGACCTGGCCGCCCTCAGGCGTGTACTTGATCGCGTTGTCCAGCAGGTTGCGCAGCAGGGTGTGCAGGGCGGCCGGCTGGCCCTGCACCAGGAGCGGTTCGTTCTCGCCGGACGCCAGGCCGATGTCGATACGCTTCGCCTGGGCCTGCGGCAGCACCTCGGACACGACCTGCCGCACCAGGTCCTGCAGGTCGATCTGCTCCGGCTCGCCGCCGCCCTGGCGTTCACCTTCTTCGCGGGCCAGCGCCAGCAGCTGGCCGACCAGGTCGATCGCCCGGTCGATGCCCTCGTTGAGGCGGGCGACGGCGGCTTCGCGCGTGCCCTCGTCCTGCGCCCGCCGCAGGGCCTGCGCCTGCAGCTTGAGCGCGGTGAGCGGCGAGCGAAGTTCATGCGCGGCATCGGCCACGAAGCTGCGCTGCGTCTCGAAGGCCTGGCGCGCGCGGCCGAACAGCAGGTTCAGCTCCTGCACCAGCGGCAGGACTTCCTCGGGCAGGCCGGCTTCGGGCAGCGGCGAGAGGTCGTCGGCGGCGCGGCTCGCGATCTGGCGCCGCGTGCGCTCCACCGGCGCGAGCGAGCGGTCGATCAGCCACCACACGGCAAGCATCAGCAACGGCGCCAGCAGGGCGATCGGCAGCACGGCCTGGACCGCCAGCGCCCGGGCTCGCGACTGGCGGGCATCCAGGTCCTGCGCGATCTGCACCGTCTGCTCCGGCGTCTGCAGCGAGTAGACGCGGTAGCGCACGCCGCCGGCGACGCCGTCGGAAAACCCCAGCACCGCCTGCGGCGGCAGGGGCGAGCGCGGCGAACGGAAGATCTGGACGCCGTCCGGTCCCCAGATCTGGACCTTGAAGTTGAACGCCGGATCGTCGGAACCCAGGCCGGGAGCGAAGGGCATGCCGCCGCGCACGGACCGGGCGATCTCCTGCAGGTGCTGGTCGAACAGCGCGTCGGCCTGCCTGAGCGCGGTGCGGTAGGCGGTGCTGGCCTGCAGCAGCGAAGCCAGGGCGATGGCGGCGAGCACCAGCCAGAGCAGGCGCCGCCGCAGCGAGGGTGGCGAGCCGGGGCGCGAAAGGGATGTGCTCATTGGCGCGGCACCAGGTAGCCGAGGCCGCGCACGGTCTGGATCATGTCGCTGCCCAGCTTCTTGCGCAGTCCGTGGACGTAGACCTCGACGGCGTTGCTGCTGATGTCGTCCTTCCAGCCATACAGCTTCTGTTCCAGCTGGGCCCGCGAAAACACCACCCCGGGCCGCTGCAGCATGGGCTCGAGCACGGCCCATTCGCGCGCCGACAGCGACACGGTCTCGCCGTTGACCGTCGCTTCGCGGGTGGCCGGGTTGAGAGTCACGCCCATGTGGCTGAACACCGGTTCGGCGCGCCCGGCGCTGCGGCGGATCAGCGCCCGGATCCGGGCCAGCAGCTCGTCGACGTCGAAGGGCTTGACGACGTAGTCGTCGGCGCCCGCGTCGAGCCCCGCGATCCGGTCGCCGACGGCGTCCCGCGCGGTCGCGATCAGCACGGGCACGGTGTTGCGTCGCGCCCGCAGCGATCGCAACACGTCCAGCCCGCCGCGTCCCGGCAGGCCCAGGTCGAGCAGGACGAGGTCGTAGTCTTCGGTGCGCAGGGCCGTGTCGGCCATGTCGCCGTCACGGACCCAGTCGACGGCGTAATGGTCGGCCCGAAGCGCGTCGAGCACGGCCTCGCCAATCATGGTGTCGTCTTCGACCAGCAGCAATCGCATCGGCCGATTATCCCGGCCGAAGCTGAAACGGCGCTGAAACCTGCGGTTTTGCCGCAGGCCTTGACCTGCCCGCCTGCGTTGTCCAGCTCAGCCGAGCCGGGTCTTGTGACGCTCGATCTGGCGCCGCACCTGGGCCGGCGCCGTGCCGCCCAGGATGTTGCGGGCGTTCAATGAACCGCGCAGGCTCAGCACGTCGTAGACATCCTTCTCGATGCTGGGATTGAACTGCTGCAGCACCGTGAGCGGCAGCTCCGAGAGGTCGACCTGGTGCGAGATCGCGGCCTTCACCGCGTGGGCCACGGTCTCGTGCGCGTCGCGGAACGGCAGGCCCTTCTTGACCAGGTAGTCGGCCAGGTCGGTCGCGGTGGCATAGCCCTTGAGCGCCGCCTTCTCCATCGCCTCGGGCTTGACGGTGATGCCGCCCACCATCTCCGCGAAGATGCGCAGCGTGTCCTTCAAGGTGTCCACCGTGTCGAACAGCGGCTCCTTGTCTTCCTGGTTGTCCTTGTTGTAGGCCAGGGGCTGGCCCTTCATCAGGGTGAGCAGGCCCATCAGGTGGCCGACCACACGGCCGGTCTTGCCGCGGGCCAGTTCCGGCACGTCGGGGTTTTTCTTCTGCGGCATGATCGACGAGCCGGTGCAAAAGCCGTCGGCGAGGTCGATGAAGCCGAAGCTCTGGCTCATCCAGAGCACCAGTTCCTCCGACAGCCGGCTGATGTGGATCATGGCCAGGGACGCGGCGGCCGTGAACTCGATCGCGAAGTCGCGGTCGCTCACCGCGTCCAGCGAGTTCTCGCAGACGCCGTCCATGCGCAGGGTGCGGGCCACCAGCTCGCGGTCCAGCGGATAGCTGGTGCCGGCCAGGGCCGCCGCGCCCAGCGGCAGGCGATTGACGCGCTTGCGCACGTCCTGCATGCGGTCGGCGTCGCGGCTGAACATCTCCACGTAGGCCAGCATGTGATGGCCGAAGCTCACCGGCTGCGCCACCTGCAGGTGGGTGAAGCCGGGGAGGATGACCTCCACGTTTTTCTCGGCGATGGCGACCAGTGCTTTCTGCAGATCCGTGAGCAGGCCCGAGATCAGGTCGATCTCGCCGCGCAGCCACAGGCGCACGTCGGTCGCGACCTGGTCGTTGCGGCTGCGGCCGGTGTGCAGGCGCTTGCCCGGGTCGCCGGCGATCTGGGTCAGGCGGG
>JAQGNJ010000095.1 GCA_028291885.1 Ramlibacter sp.
CCGGGTCGGCTACAGCCAAGGCCATGGACTACAGCATCGGACGCTGGCCGGCGCTCGTACGCTACATCGATGACGGCGAACTGCCGGCGGATAACAACTGGGTTGAGAACCAGATCCGGCCGATCGCCATTGGGCGCAACAACTGGCTGTTCGCCGGCTCGCTGCGGGCGGGAAAGCGGGCCGCCGCGATCATGAGCCTCGTGCACTCGGCCAGGCTGAATGGGCACGAACCGCATGCGTACCTGAAGGACGTCATGCAGCGCCTGCCGACGCATCCGGCCAGTCGCGTTGGCGAGCTGCTGCCGCACTGCTGGCAACCGCTGCAGCCCTGACCTGCCGATCTCGATCCCGTCAAGACGGGATCACCGGACGTACATGGACGCCCCCGGTTTGCCAAGCTTTCAGTTCTGCGATGACTCGAAGGACTAGATTGCACCCGTACATTCGGACTGTGTTGCGCGAAATGAACTCGCTGTCCCTGATGGGTTCTGCTGGTCGGCGCCTCGATCGCTTACACGCACTCTAGGTGCCACGCCCGGCGCGGGCTTTGCCGACCACGGTCTGACCTGTCTTGCCATCACTTTGCTGATCGCCTGAGCAATCGGTGGTGTTCTCCTCAGGAATTCAATGTCCGAACTCTCATCCGACAGGGCTATGCGGCCGCAGCCGCATAGCCCTGTCGGAACTCTCGCCCGTGTGCCAGAAGCGCCCAGGCGACTCTCGCGGTCTTGTTGGCCAGAGCAACCGCGGCCACGTTCTTGTTTCGGCGGGCAGTCAACTTGAACAGCCAGCTATCGGTGTCCGCGCGCTGCGTCGCTCGGTAGATCACCGATCTCGCCCCGTGTATGAGCAGTGTGCGCAGGTATGCGTCACCTCGCTTGC
Source organism: Ramlibacter sp. (assembly GCA_028291885.1). Lineage (GTDB taxonomy): Bacteria > Pseudomonadota > Gammaproteobacteria > Burkholderiales > Burkholderiaceae_C > Ramlibacter. The sequence continues at coordinate 883 of JAQGNJ010000095.1, forward strand.
TCATGCCCAGCAAGTTCTGTTTGCCGCCGCTGGAATGTTGCCGCGGCACCAGACCAAGCCATGCGGCAAGCTGCCGCCCGCTGTCAAAGTTTCGAGCGTCACCAACACTGGCGGCCAGAGCGCTCGCGGTAAGTGGGCCTATCCCAGGCACCTTCTCCAAGCGTCGGCTCATCTCGTTGGCCTTATGCCACGCCTTGATTTGCACCTCGATTTCGTCCACCTGCCGGTCCAGCAGCTTCAAATGATCCACCAGACGACTGATCAGCAGCCGGAAGGATCCTGGCAGATCGTTCGACGCGTCTTCGATCAGCTCTGGGATCCGGGTAGCCAAGTAGCCGATGCCTTGAGGAACCACCAGGCCGTACTCGCCCATCAATCCCCGGATCTGGTTCGCCTGTGCGGTGCGGGCTCGCACAAAGCCTTGCCGCACACGATGCAGTGCGAGCACGGACTGCTGTTCGAGATTCTTGATCGGCACGAACCGCATGGACGGGCGGCTCACCGCCTCGCAGATAGCCTCCGCGTCGGCGGCATCATTCTTGTTGCTCTTGACGTAAGGCTTGACGAACTGCGGTGCCATCAGCCGCACGGTATGCCCGAACGCCTGCAGCTTGCGGGCCCAGTGATGAGCACCGCCACACGCCTCCATACCGATCAGGCAGGGTGGGAGATTGGCAAAGAAAGCACTCATCTGGTCGCGGCGCAATTGCTTGCGCAGCACAGCCTTTCCCTGCCCATTCACGCCGTGTACCTGGAAGACGTTCTTTGCCAGGTCGATGCCGACTGTCGTAATCTGCATGGTGGACGCTCCTTCCGATCTGAGTGGTTGCTGACACTTCCACTTTGGCACATCGATGCCGTTGTCGGGTGGGGGCGTCCATCCCATTGCTTACGAGGCGGCGGCAGTCAGTCCCGAAGAAGCCTCCCCAGAAGGTGCCTGCCGTGCACCGCAACATGGGCAAGAAGGAGACCTGCCTCCTGGTCGATGCGCAGGACGCGCCGGCATGCAGGAACAGGCCCTGATTTCAACGACCCGTCGCTGCTTGCGCCTGCACCGAACTGGCGGAAGCACTGTCCTGTAGAACGCCCTTGCTATCCCACGGCTGCGCCAGCCATTGCGCTGTCAGCGTCATGACTTGGCACTCCCGTTCCCGGAGCCAGCTCACCACGCAGCCGCAGACTTGTAGCGGACGCCAGCGGCGGCACCTCGTGTGGACGCAGTTGCTGCACGGTCCCCTCGACCACGACCAGCGCGTCGACCGGTGTGCCGCGGTCCATGCGGTGTTTCAGCGGAGCCTCGCCAGCGTTGTTGTCTTCATTTATCGCGGCTTCCTCTGCCGCCCGGACGGCCTGCTCGTGCGCTCCTTCGGCCCGCTCCAGTTCAGTGTCCGGAAGCGCAGCACCCATCCGCCTGCGTGCGGATTCCCTGCGAAGCTGGGCGCTTGGCGCATCAGCTGCCGGCCATGCGGCAGGCGGGCCGGAAGCGAGGCCGCCGCAAGGCTCGCGCAACGGCTCGACGGCGCGGGACTGAGGTCAACGATCGTGCGCACCGCCAGGACCGGGACCGACATGGCCGACCTGGTGCATGGCTGCGCCCTCTCCGGGAAACGCCTGGGCGCGCCGTAAAGTGTGCTAGCGGCATCGGCTCCGGCGAGCCGGCTTGGGCCCTGGGTCGGCGGTCATACATTCATGTCCAGGCATGTCTCGCGGAGTTCGAGGCCGTTGATTGCCGCATTCTGACCCGCGCGCACGCCTTCTTCGAAGGCATCGAGGTCCTCGGTCACGACATCGCCCGGCGGCATACTGGAGTGCGGCGGGCCCTGAAAACCGAAGATGAATCCCATCCCCCAGCTTCGGGATTGCGGGCTTTCGACTTGCGGCGGCGTCAGACAGGGATCTTCCATGGACTTCTCCTTGCCAATTCAAGGCCTACTCCTCGGCCACGAGGCTGCCCAACAACTCGGACAATCCGTCCAGCTCATTGAGGTACTCCTGACTGACGAGAACCGAGGGTTCGCCCGGCATTTCTGTGAGACTCATCACCGGATCAAGATCCAGGTCCAGTTCGGCGAAGTCGGTCTCGACGAGCCCGTCGATATTCCCGAGAACCGACCGCAAAGGCTCGCCGGGCGCCGTGGCGGGATCCTCGCCCCGGGCCGACAGGTAGGTCTCGCGCACCTGCTGCAACGAGACGGAAGACCAATCAATCGACGGCCGCGCCATCTCCCAGTCCTGGTTGACGACGCGGGCGAGTTCCGCAATTCGTGCAATCGCGTCGATCGCCGCCTGTGCGTTGTGGCGGACCGCCTCAGCCTGGCGCGTCGCGGCGTCGGCCTGCTCCGCGGCGAGCGCGCCGTCGTACCGTTCAAGGGAGGTAACGAGCGCGCTTGATGCGTCGGCCAGGATGAACTGGCTCGCGGCGAACTCCCAGGCACCGCCCGGCGCCGAGGACCCGTGGACGATTTGCCCGTTGCTTTCGTCGACCTCGTCGAAGTCCTCGCGCGGCGGGTCGTTGGCAAGGCGCTGGTAGCGGTTGCCGACCCACCAGGCGCCGAAACTGCAGACACCCAGCGCCGCGCCCATTCCGACGCCGGCCAGCGCGCCGACACCAGAGGCAACCCCTGCAACCACGACGACTGCCCCGGCGGCGCCGAGGACGACTGCGGTGTCGTTGGCCGTCACCGCCATGTTGGCGGCCGCGGTTTTCGCCCGGGCTCTCTGCTCCGCATTGACTTCGCTCATGGTTTGGCCGCCCTAGGTGTTGAGAAAATGAAGGCGCAGTTGGACCGCGTATTCGATGACGTAGTCGCGCTTCTCCCGGTCGCCCCACGCACCCGCACTCACGTTGGTGAAGGGGCGTAGTTCGAAGACAAAGGACTTCTTCTGCTCGGCCGAGGCGAGGTTGGCATGTGTGTAGCCGGCGACCAGCCCGCGGTTGTAGGCCTTGGCCTCGATGACATCGGCTTCCGGGTCCGCCTGGTTTCGGCGGATGACGCCATGCCTGCCGAAAATGAAACTGACAGTTTTTGCGCTCATATTGAGGATGCCGGCCACGAAGCCCTGCGAGAAGCCGCTGGCCACTGCCTCGTTCTGGATCGCTTCGCGCGCCTCCTCGTAACCCGAGCCGAGCGCCATGAAAACGCCCGTCAATCCCAACACAGGTCCGACGAAAGCCAGCGTGACGCCGGCCACCGTCGCCCCGCCGACCGCGGCCGCGCCGGTGGCACTCCATGTCGGCGCGATGAAGTGGCCGGCTTCGATGACGCCGACGGCAGCCTCGAGGAATGAGTTGGCGATATGCAGTCCATGGCCCGTGCTGGTGACGCCGACATCGGCGCTTTCGAGGAAGCTCTTCAATCCGGACATGTCGATCTCCTACTGTGTTCAGGCTTGCGGCGGATCAGACGGAGGCAGCAGCGGCAACGGCTCGCAGATCCAGGCGAAGGACTGCATGCCGGGGATGGCAAGCGTCATCGTGTTGCGGTCGAAGCTGCGGCCCAACAGATTGAAGGTGCCGAGACCGGCCGAGGTCTCGATGACCTGCTGGTCGGCCTCGGACCATTGCGACCTGATCGAGAGGTTGCGGATGAAGATGCAGGCCGTCGGGATGATCGAGAGGTGGCCGGTGTTCTCGGGCGTCGCGCTGGAGAACGAGCCGCGCGGAAATCCCGGCACGTACCACCCGGGCAGGGTCAGCAGGGCATCCGACAGCCACGGACGCTGCAGCTCGACGAGGCACATGTCGACCTCGAGGAAGAAGCCGTCGGCCGCCACCGGCTGCTCGACCGCCCCGAGCGCAAACACGGCCTGAAGGTCGAGCGCGGCGCGGACATCGAGCAGCGGGCTGAAGAATTTTGCCGTCTGCGGCGGCGTGCCGGCGACGGGAGCCGCATGCGAAACGCTGTCGTCGGCGCGAAAAAACTCACCGGCGCCATGGGGCAGGCGTCTCACCTCCCGCGTGGCCGATGCGCGCGTCCGTCGAAGCGCCGGGGAGGCGTGAGCCGACGGGGCCACCGCAACCTCGGGCTGGCGGAGAAAAACATTGTGGGCCAGCAACATCTCGTGGCGGGGCCGGTCGTCGGCAAGGACCGCGGTGTCGATCCCGTGAGCCACGGCAAGGTCGCGGAAGACCTTGGTGCTGGGCGGCTGCTCCAGCGTCTGCTGCTGGAATACCGGCGCGATCCGCCATTTCAGCAGCCCGGGATCGATGCGCCGGTGCGGCCCGCTCGGCGGCGGCGGTGCAGGCCTGTCCTGCTGATCGATCTTGATGTGCGACCAGTTCTCGGTCTTCGACGTGTCGTACCAGTTGATCGGCGTCGCCATGACCGGACGAAACCGGTAGGGCCCGCGCAGCGACCCCAGGGTATTGTCGAAGCGGGCGGCGGCGTCGCGCTTCACGCCGCCCAGAAGCTCGGCGCCGGCGCCGCTCGCGGTCGCGGTCGCGCCCGCCAGCATCAACCCGTACTGGTCCTCGACCGTTCGCTCGCTGCGGCGAAACATCATCTCGCTGACGTCGGGCGCCGTATTGGACTGATGCGAGAGAAACTCGACGGCCAGTTCTGGCGACAGGGTGCGTGCCGGGTCGTTGAGCCTGAAGGTGTCCTCGGGGACGGGGGTGCCGAATTCGAAAGCAACGAAGGCGCTGCCGGGATTGCCACCCCGGTGCACCGAGAAGCGGTCGATCACGACCGTGCGCAGCGCCAGATAGATGTCTTCCAGGCCCGACATGCTGTGTCCTCCGGGAGGTCAATGGGGCCCGGCTCTCAATGCGGCAGATTGGGATCGTCGGCTTCGGGATTGGCCGGCACGATGTCGCTCAGGAAGGCGACGATCTGGGCTCCGGGGATCGCCAACGTCTCCCCGTTGAAGGTGGTGCCGAAATAGCCTGAGCCCGATTTTGCGGACCAGGCGGAAGACTGGCCGGAGGCGGACTCCGAACCGCGGGCCGCCGTGCCGCCGAAACTGATGAAGCCCAGGGAGACACCGCCGCTGCCCGCAACACGGCTGGCATTGCTGCCGGCCGACCCCTGGGACGCGCCGTAATACTCCGACAGCGTTGTGCCGTCCGATCCCCAATTCGAGGTGCTGATCTTGACGTTGCGCACCACCAGGAACTGTTGCGGGATCATGGGCAGCAGCTTTTCCTGGCTGTTGGCCTGGCCGTCGATCGTGCCGTCGCTGATGGCGTGCTTCTTCTGATTGGTGAGGAACCAGTTCTTGAGGAAAAAGATATCGCTGATCAGCCATGGCCGCGTGATGGTGCACAGGCCGTACTCGAGCTCGATGTGAAGATTGGTCGCGTTGTTGCTGAAGCTGCTGTTGAAGGTGCTGCTCTCCGACGACTGCCACGAGGAGTTCGACGAGGACGAGCCGCCGCTGGCGCCGAAGGCCGCGAAGCCCAGCATCACGCCACCGCTGCCGCTCCTCGACTGCGAACGGCTGGACCACGACGACGCCGAGTCGGATCGGGCGTTCTGCGCGTCGAAATGCTTGTAGCTCGACTGCTCGACCGTGAGCTTCTCCCAGCCGTCGTGGTTGTCGGGGTCGCACCAGTTGGTCGGCATGATCAGCGAGTAGGGCGAATTGCCCGGCACGACCCCGGTCAGGCCGAGATTCCAGTTGTCCCACGCCTCCTTGGCGCGGCTGATCAGACGGGCCTCCACCGGGATACCGATGGAGTTGAGCACGTTCAGCGCCTTCTCCACCTGCTCCGCGCCTTCGGCAACGAGGGCATCGCGAGCGCGCTTGACCTTGTTGTTGAACCGCGCCGACTCGACTGGCCAGGATTGCGCCTTCACCGGGTCGATCATCGCCACTGTATTGGCAACGGCGAAGTCAGCCTTGGCATCGGCCACCGCCTCGGCATTTTTCAAGTAATTGAGATACAGCGACGTCTTCGCGCCGAAATCGATGTTGCCCTCGGCATCGGTCTTGTAGAGGATCTTCTGGGCGGCCAGCCGGCGCGCCTTGATGTCCGCCGATTCCTCCGGGATCGCCAGCGGCGTCATGCCCGAGAGGATCGCGTCATAGGCGAAATCCAGATGGCGTCCGGTCGGATATTCCCGGTAGGCACCGTCTGTCGTGACCGCCAACATCGTCTTGCACAGCAGAGATGTCTTCCAGGCTGCCTGCATCGCCTTTAACATTTGCGGATCGGCGGCGGGGGCGGCGCCTTCGGCGGCGGGCGGAACGGCCTCGCGCAGAGAGGCGCCGCCCGACGGGCTCCAGGGCTTGAGGTAGTCCTCGCGGTCGATCGGCATGCCGAGAACCAGTTGCGAGTAGACCTTCTTGCCGATTGGTTTGTCGTTGCTGCCGACCGGCGTGCGTTGCTTGATGCGATCGATGAGCTGGGCAAATATTGCGAGTACCGCGGCCCCGGGTTCGTTCGACATGGCGCGCTCCTGATGACTTATTGCATGGAAGATTGATCTCTCGAGAGGTGCTTTAACTGAGCGGAAGTTGTAGCACGTCAAGAAAATTTCGCGCGTATGTAGCAAGCTTGTTGCAAACGATACACACACAAGCCACAAGACCGGCGCCGACTACCACGACATCCACATGTGCGGCCTTGGGTGTTGCGCCTCAAAATTGCGCTTGACGTCTAGCAACGAGAGGTTGGAACACATCTCTGCTGTGCAAGACGATGTTGGCGATAACGACAGACGGGGTCAATCGGAGTATCTCGACGCGCGTCCGGCAGTGGCTTCGCAATGCCGACGTGACAAAACAACTCGAGCAGTTGAAGTCGGCAAAGGCCTGAGCAGGGCTTGCATTCCTACCCATTTTGGAATCGCCCCGGGTTTTCAGGAGGCTCAAATCTCTGAGAGGATTGAG
>JAQGNJ010000113.1 GCA_028291885.1 Ramlibacter sp.
TTGCCCAGCGCATTCGCGACCGGTTGCTGGCGCCCGGGGCGCGCCTGCCGTCGGTGCGGCTGTGTGCGCAGCAGCAGGGCGTGAGCCCGTCCACGGTGGTGGCCGCCTATGACCAGTTGCTGGCCCAGGGGTTGGTCGAGGCGCGCAAGAACCGCGGTTTTTTCGTGCGCGAGATGGCTCCCGCGCGCAGTGCGCCCGAGCCCGTAGCCAAGGCGGGCAGGGCTAACGCCATCGGCCCCTGGGCCACTGCCACGGGTATTACTGCGCCACGCCAATACGCCCCCATCGACGCCACGGCGTTGATCCGCGGCATGTTTCATCAGGTCAGCGACAAGCCGCAGCCGGGCATGGGCGTATTCCCGCCCGAATGGCTGGAATCGACCTTCATGCCGGCGGCGGTGCGCAAGGTCACCTCGTCCAGGGCGCTGCAGGACTTCTCGCTGCAGTACGGCGAGCCGCTGGGCGACAGCGGCCTGCGCCGGGCGCTGTCCAAGAAGCTGGCGACGCTGTCGGTTCACGCCGCTCCCGAGCACATCATCACCACGGTCGGCGCGACGCATGCGCTGGACATCGTCAGCCGCACCCTGCTGCGCGCCGGCGACCCGGTGATGGTGGAGGAGCCGGGCTGGGCGGTGGAATTCGCGCGGCTGGCGGCGCTCGGCATGCGGATCCTGCCGGTGCCGCGGCGCTCCGACGGACCCGACCTGGCGGTGATGGCGCGCTACTGCGAGCTGCACAAGCCCAAGCTGTTCGTCAGCGTCAGCGTGTTCCACAACCCGACCGGCTACTGCCTGTCGCCCGGAAGCGCCCACCGCCTGCTGCAGCTGGCGAACCAGCACGATTTCCACATCGTCGAGGACGACACCTACAGCCACATCGCGCCGGAACATGCGACCCGGCTCTGCGCCCTGGACGGTCTGCAGCGCACCATCCACGTCAGCGGCTTCGCCAAGATCCTGGCGCCGAACTGGCGCGTCGGCTTTCTCGCGGCCCATCCCTCATTGATCGAGCCGCTGCTGGACACCAAGCTGCTCGGCACGCTGACGACGCCCGCGCTGCTGGAAAAGGCGCTTGCGCTGTGCATGGAGCAGGGGCAACTTCGGCGCCACGCGGAGCGCATCAAGACGCGGCTCGATGCGGCGCGCAGCCGCAGCGTGAAGCTGGCGCTGAACGCCGGATGCAGCTTCGCCGCCGAGCCCGCCGGCCTGTTCGGCTGGGTCGACACCGGCGTCGACACCGACGTGCTGGCGCAGACCATGCTCGACGAAGGCTACCTGCTTGCGCCCGGTGCGCTGTTCCATGCCGAACGCAAACCGAGCACGCTGATGCGCATCAACTTCGCGACCACCCAGGACGCCGCGTTCTGGAAGAAATATTCAGAGCTGGTGAAGCGGATGTAGGAAAAGAGTGTTCGGACTGCGTCCCGTTCCCGCTTCAAAGCATTTCGTCAGGCGCCAAAGGGCCGAGGACGTTGACGAGGAGCTTGAGCCTGGTGCTGGCCTCGGGTTCGCCGGTCGCGTCCTTGAAGGGAGCGCCGGGCGGAGCGCGCCAGACCAGGCCGTTGCCGGCCAGTTCGAGCCGGTAGGCGCCCTTGGCGAAACTGTTTTCCACCAGCCGGATCGATTCGCGGGCCAGGGCGGGGCTGCGGATCACCAGGGCGACCTCGCTGTTCTTCAACTGCGAGCGCAGGTCGAGATTCATCGAACCGATCACGGCCAGCCGGGCGTCGATGATCACTGCCTTGCTGTGCAGGCTGGCGCGGCTGGTGCCGGCCTTGGAGCCGCCGACGCCGCCGCCCGAGCCGAACGGACCGCCGGATTGGGCGCCTCGCGCGTTGCCTCCGGAGCCCAGCCCTGACGCGGAGCCTTCCTGTTCGGCGCGCATCTCGTGCAGTTCCACCCCCAGCCGCAGCAGCTGTTTGCGGTAGCGGGCATAGCCGGCGTGGGCGGCGGGTGCGTCGTTGGACGCGAGCGAATTGGTCAGCACCCGGATCCGCACGCCGCGCTTTCGCAGGTCGGCAAAGGTCTTCATCATCGGATCGCCGGGCACGAAATAGGGCGAGATGATCAACAGGTCCGACTTGGCCTGGCCCATCAGCGCCAGCAGGCCGTCGATCAGGGTCTCGCCGGCGTCGACCTCGTCGTCACCGGGGCCGACCTTGCCCGGCTTGTCCACCATCAGGGCCGACGGCGCCCAGGTCAGTGCGACCTGCTGCAAGTCGAGGGCGCGGCTCTGCACGCCGGTCGCTGTCACATCGGGAAGCACCGATGCGGTATGGGTCACCGGAGCGGCCTCGGCCGTGGGGATCAGCCCGCGCGAAACATCGACGGCCGGCGCCAGCGGCTTGCGCAGGCGCTCGAGGTCTTCCTTGTCCAGCAGGGTCTCGACGGGATAGGCGAGCGGGTTGTTCCAGTAGCTGTCGAAGCTGGTCGACATGTCGCGCACGATGCGGCCGGTCGCCAGCACGTCGAGGTCGACGAAGTTGCTGGCGTCGTCGCGCCCGAAATAGGCGTCGCCGAGATTGCGGCCGCCGGCGATGCCCCAGGCGTTGTCGGCGATGAACAGCGTGTTGTGCATGCGCTTTTGCACCCGGTCGACGTTGTGCAGCGACGTGAAGATGCGGCCGATCAGCGAAGCGCGCGAGCCGGGGAGCGGGTTGTAGAGCCGCAGTTCGATGTTCTTGAGGAAGGCCAGCCGAAGCACCTGGGCGTCGGCCCCGACGCTGTTGAAGTCGTCCAGCAGGATGCGCACGCGAACGCCCCGCCCGGCGGCCGCGCGCAGGCGCTCTAGCAATTGCTCTGTGCTGGCGTCCGCGTGGATGGCGTAGTACTGCAGGTCCAGCGACCGTTGGGCCCGCTCGATGAGCGCCAGCCGGCTGGTGAAAGCCATGTCGACGCTGTCCAGGAGCCGGAATCCGGAGTCGCTGCGCGCTGCTGCCTGCGTGCGCCGTTGCAGGGTCAGGCGGCCGAGCGCCGTCTCGTCGGGAGCGTCGAAGGCCACCGATACCGGCCGCACGGCATTGCTCGGCAGGCTAGCGCAGCCGGCTGCCCACGTTGCCAGGACCAGGACAAGGAAGCAGCGCAGCAGCGTCGGCCAGCCGCGGCTGGAAGGCGGCAGACCCTGGTGGATTCGGAATGACAGCATGGGTGCACCGAATTTACCCGCGGCCGGGCTGCGCGGGGCCAGGCCAAGGTCAGCCGCAATCGCCAACAGGTGCAGGACGAGGGCCTACAGCCCAGTCAGGGCCTGGTGCCGCTTCCCAGCACTTCCCAGCGTTCCAGCGTCGCAATCAGCTCCTCGTCGATCGCGGCGCTGCGCGCGCCCAGTTCGGCTGCACGCGCCGGGTCGCTTGCATAGAGGCTGCCGTCGGCCAGCTCGCCGGCGATTTCCCGCTGCTCCTGCTCCAGGCTCTCGATCGTCGCGGGCAAGGCTTCCAGCTCGCGCTGCTCCTTGTAGCTCAGCTTCTTTTTCGGCGGCGCGACAGGCGCGGCGGAAACGGGTTCGGGAGCGCTTTTCTCTCCGGAGCCCGCGCGGGATGCGGTTTTCGCGGCCACGGAGTCCTGCGACTGCGCAAAAGCCTGCGACCGGCGCGACTGCAGCAGCCAGTCCTGCACGCCGCCTTCGTATTCGCGCCAGCGGCCGTCGCCCTCGAAGGCGATCGTGCTGGTCACCACGTTGTCCAGGAAGGTCCGGTCGTGGCTGACGAGGAACACGGTGCCGTCGTACTCCTGCAGCAGGTTCTCCAGCAGTTCGAGCGTGTCGATGTCCAGGTCGTTGGTCGGCTCGTCGAGCACCAGCACATTGGCGGGCCGCGCGAAAAGCCGTGCCAGCAGCAGGCGGTTGCGCTCGCCGCCCGAGAGCGAGCGCACGGGCGAATTGGCGCGGGCGGGAGAAAACAGGAAGTCGCCGAGGTAGCTCTTGACGTGCTTGCGCTGGTTGCCGATCTCGATCCACTCGCTGCCCGGGCTGATGAAGTCTTCCAGCGTCGCGTTCAGGTCCAGCGCGTTGCGCATCTGGTCGAAGTAGGCGACCTGCAGGTTCGAGCCCTGGCGCACCTTGCCGCTGTCGGGCGCCAGCTCGCCCAGGATCAGCTTGAGCAGCGTGGTCTTGCCGGCGCCGTTGGGGCCGATCAGGCCGACCTTGTCGCCGCGCAGGATGGTGGCGCTGAAGTCGCGCACGATGACTTTTTCACCGAAGGACTTGCCCACCTCCGTCAGCTCCGCGACGATCTTGCCGCTGCTCTGGCCGGACGCGACGTCCAGCTTGACGCTGCCCAGGGCCTCGCGCCGCGCCGCACGTTGCGCTCGCAGCGCGCTGAGCCGCTCGATCCGGGCCACGGCGCGGGTGCGGCGGGCTTCCACGCCCTTGCGGATCCAGATCTCTTCCTGCGCCAGCAGCTTGTCCGCCTTGGCGCTGATGACCGCTTCCTGCGCCAGCTGTTCTTCCTTGAGCACGCCGTACTGCGTGAAGTTGCCGGGATACGAGCGCAGTTGGCCGCGATCGAGTTCGACGATGCGGGTCGCGACCCGGTCCAGGAAGGTGCGGTCGTGGGTGATGGTGACGACGCTGCCCTTGAAGTCGATCAGCAGGTCTTCCAGCCATTCGATGGAATCCAGGTCCAGGTGGTTGGTCGGTTCGTCGAGCAGGAGCACGTCGGGACGGCTCACGAGAGCCTGGGCCAGAGCGACCCGCTTTTTCGTGCCGCCGGACAAGGTCGAGATGACCGCGTCCTTGTCCAGGTGCAGGCGGTGCAGGGTTTCCTCCACCCGCTGCTCCCAGTTCCAGCCGTCCTGGTGCTCGATCGCGCTTTGCAGCTCGTTCAGGTCGCCTTCGCCGTGGCTGTATTGCTCGATCCACTTGATCACGTTCGCGACGCCGGCGCAGGCCGCGTCGAAAACAGTCGCATCGGGATCGAGCACCGGCTCCTGGGCGACGTAGGCGATTTGTACGCCTGTCTGCAGTTGCAATGTCCCGTCGTCGGGCTTTTCCATGCCCGCGAGGATCTTGAGCATCGAGGACTTGCCCGCGCCGTTGCGTCCGATCAGCCCGACGCGTTCGCCGGCTTCGAGTGAAAAATCCGCATGGTCGAGCAAGGCCACGTGGCCGAAAGCGAGCTGCGCGTTGAGGAGTGTGATGAGTGCCATGAAGCAGGCGATTATCCGGTGCGCGCCCGCAACGCCGGCCCTATCGCCTGCTGCCGAGGCTGGCTATAGTGGTTTCGAGCCGGCGAGACAGATCAGATGGAGGCGATGTGGAGCTGCAAGTCAACGGCAAGGCCGTGCAGGTGGAGGCCGATCCCGCGATTCCGCTGCTGTGGGTGCTGCGGGAGGTGCTGGAACTCACCGGCACCAAGTATGGCTGCGGGGTCGCGGCGTGCGGCGCGTGCACGGTGCGCGTCGACGGCCTGCCGGTCCGCTCGTGCGTGGTTCCCGTGTCCTCGGTGCGGAACAGGAAGATCCAGACGATCGAGGGCCTGGGCGCCGGCGGCAAGCCGCATGCGCTGCAGACCGCGTGGATCGCGGAGCAGGTTCCCCAGTGCGGCTATTGCCAGAGCGGGATGCTGATGGCGGCCGCCGCACTGCTGGAGCGCAAACCGCGGCCGACGGACGCCGACATCGACGAAGCGATGAGCAACCTGTGCCGCTGCGGCACCTACCAACGGGTGCGCGCCGCGATCCACCGCGCCGCCGCCGGAATGCGCAAGCCGCCCGCGATCCCGCCTGCGGTGAAGGCGCAGGCATGAGGCGCCGGGCGCTTCTGTTCAGCGCCCTGGGAGGCGCCGGTGCGCTGGTGGTTGGCTGGGCGGTGCTGCCGGCGCGGTCCCGCCTCGGATCGGCCAGGCTGCTGGTCGAGGGCGAGAGCGAGAGCGATGTCGCGTTGAACGGCTGGATCAGGATCGCTTCGGACGGGAGCGTGGTCCTGGCCATGCCGCGCAGCGAGATGGGGCAGGGCGTCCATACGGCGCTGCCGATGCTCGCCGCAGAGGAACTCGACCTGCCGCTCAAGCTGGTGCGGATCGAACAGGCCGGCGCGGACACGATCTATGGCAACGTCGCCATGCTGGTGGCGGGCCTGCCTTTCCATCCGCGGCAAGCCGGGGCGGAAGATGGCTTCGGCCGCGCCAGGGCAAGCCGCTGGTTGATGGGCAAGCTGGCGCGCGAACTCGGCATCAACGCCACCCGGGACTCGTCGAGCGTTGCCGATGCCTGGGACGTCGTTCGCATGGCGGCGGCGACGGCGCGCGCTTCCCTGCTCGGGGCCGCCTCGCTCCAGTGGAAGCTGCCGGTCGAAGAACTCTCGGTCCGCGATGGCGTGATCTCCCACCCGTCGGGCAGGAGCGCCGGCTACGGCCAGCTCGCGCGCTTCGCCGCCGCCACCCCGCCAGGCGTGGTGACGCTCAAGGAGCACAAGGAGTTCCGGCTGGTCGGGCGCAGCGCCCCCCGCTTCGATATCCCGTCCAAGGTCGACGGCTCTGCGCGTTTCGGTGTGGATGTGCGCCTGCCGCAGATGCGTTATGCGGTGGTGCGGCTGTGCCCGATGCTGGGCGGCGCTCCCGGGCGGGTCGACGCGGACGCCGCGCTGACCATGTCCGGTGTCGAACGGCTGGTGATGCTGCCAGGCTATGCAGGCTCGAGCGCCGGATTCGCCGTCGTCGGCAAGACAAGCTGGCACGCGCGCCAGGCGGCGCTGGCGGTCGACGTCGAGTGGCAGCAACGCCCGGGCGGTGCACTCGACAGCCGCCGGATCGAGGCGCAGCTGGAGGCAGCTGTGCGCTCGCAGGCGGGGCATGTCTTTTATGAGCGAGGCGATGTCGCTGCCGCCGAATCCTCGGGCCGGCCGGTCGAGGCCTGGTATCGCGCTCCCTATCTGGCGCACGCCACGATGGAACCGATGAACTGCACGGCGCAGGTCAGGGGAGGAAAGGTCGAACTCTGGGCTCCCACGCAGGTGCCGCAGATGGCGCGGGCAGCGGCCGCCCGGGTTGCCGGTGTCGCACTCGATGACGTGACGGTGCACGTCACGCTGCTGGGCGGCGGGTTTGGCCGCCGCCTCGAAGTGGACTTTGTGGCGCAAGCCGTGCGCGTGGCGATGGATTGCGCCGGCTTGCCGGTCCAGCTGGTCTGGCCCCGCGAGGAAGACCAGGGCCACGATTTCTACCGGCCGATGCAGGTGGCCATGCTCAGGGCCGCCCTCGACAAGAACGGGAAGGTCAGCAGCCTGCGGATCAAGTCGGCGGGCGACGCGATCTCGCCGCGCTGGCTGGCGCGGGCGATGCCGGCCCTGTCCGGACCCGTCGACACGTCTGGCAAGACGACGTCCGAAGGCCTGTTCGAGCTGCCGTACGCGTTCGCCGACCAGAAGATGGAGCACGTCGCCACGCGCGTGGGCGTGCCTGTGGGGTTCTGGCGCTCGGGTGGGCACTCGCAGAACGCCTTCTTCTCGGAGAGCTTCGTCGACGAGCTCGCAAGCGAAAGCGGGCAGGATCCGGTCGGATTCCGGCTTGCGCTGCTGGCGCACGCACCCCGCCACAAGGCGGTGCTCAGCCTGGCGGCCGAAAAATCCGGTTGGGGCAGCCGGCTCCCCGCGGGCCGGGCGCAGGGCGTCGCCCTGCACGAGTCGTTCGGGTCGATCGTCGCCCAGGTTGCGGAAGTGTCTCTGTCTGGCGGCATGCCCCGGGTTCATCGCGTGACCTGCGCCGTCGACTGCGGCACGGTGATCAACCCGGGCATCGTGGCCCAGCAGATGGAGAGCTCGGTCGTGTTCGCGCTCACCGCGGCTCTGCATGGGCGGATCGATATCCGGGAGGGGGTTGTGCAGCAGACAAACTTCCCCACATATCCATTGCTCAAGCTGGCCCAGGCTCCTTTGGTGGAAACATGGCTGGTCGCCAGCCAGCTCGCGCCTGGCGGCGTCGGTGAACCGGGCGTGCCCCCGCTGGCGCCGGCGGTTGCCAACGCCTTGTATGCGCTGACCGGGAAGCGGCATCGGTCGCTGCCCCTGGTCGGATGAGCGTTACAAAAAACGAGCGTCGCTCAGGTTTGCGGAGTCGCCGAAATCCGTGCCATAATCGCAGGCTCGGCTGAACACAGGCACTGCAAAGTGCGAGACGCGAAAGCGAAGTGAACAGCAGAGTGAAAAAAGCCTCGATGGCTAGACCGAAGCGAAAAAACTCGGTATATAATTCGAGGCTGCGCTGGAAACGAAAAGCGGTCGACAATACAAGCAAATGCTTGCAGGAAACGACAGCAAAACGCAGACAGCAAATACCCCGACAGTTGACAGGGGATTTAGAAATAGCAGATAATTCGAGGCTCAGCTGATCGCAGCTAGCAAGCAAAGCAAGACGGAGACGTCGGGTGATGCGGTCGAAGGTTCATTAAAAATATACAGCCGATAAGCGTGGGCGTTTGAAGGCGATTGCCAAGTT
>JAQGNJ010000126.1 GCA_028291885.1 Ramlibacter sp.
CCGGCGCCGGCGACGCCGATGCGAATGGACTTGTCGCGGTTCATTTCATCACCAGGCCGCCGTCCACGAACAGCACCTGCCCGGTCATGAAGCGGCTCCAGTGGGAGGCCAGGAACAGCACCGGCCCGGCCACGTCCTCGGGCCGGGCGATCCGCCGCAGCGGCGTCGCCGCAACGATGGATTCCCGGAATTCCTCGCGTGTCGCGCTGCTGGCCTGCGTCGGATAGACCAGTCCCGGCGCGACGCAATTGACGCGGATACCCAGCGGGCCCAGTTCGGCGGCGAGATTGCGGCTGAAGCCGACCAGCGCCGACTTGGCCGTCGTGTAGTCGTGGTACGGGACCACCGGCCGCTCGACCAGGTCGCTGACGATGTTGACGATGCTGCCCTGCGCGCGCTGCCTGAAATGCGGCACGAGCGCCTTGCACAGGTTGTAGGCCGCGCCCACCGCGCCGTCGAACTGCGCCTGGTAGTCCCGCCACTCCAGCTCGCCGAACAGCTGACGCCGCTGCGGATCGAAGGAGTAGGGGCGAAAGGCGTTGTTCACCAGCACGTCGACGCGGCCGGCGTCGGCCAGCACCTGTTCCACCATCGCCTGCACAGCGTCGGCGCAGCAGACGTCGGCCTTGATGGACCATGCGTCACCGCCCGCTGTCTTGCAGGCCGCCACGACCTGGGCTGCGGCGGCTTCGTTGCTCAGGTGGTTGATCACCACGGTCGCGCCTTCCGCCGCAAAGGCCTGCGCGATCGCCGCGCCGATGCCGCGGCTCGCGCCGGTCACGAGCACCACCTTGCCGTCGAAGTTCATCGCGTCGGTTCCTCAGCGTCCGGGCAGCAGGTCGGTTGCGACCACGTCCGCGATCCTGATCTCACGCTCGATCATCTCCAGCTTGCGGTAGGCGTCGGCCGCTTTCTGCAGCGACTCCAGGTCGAACGCGCCGAGGCCATTCTTGCTGGTGAGCGGCGAGACGGTTGCGGCGTTACGCAGGCGGATCACCTCGAGATTGGTCGCCCGGTCCGTGCCGTCGATCGCGCGCTTGACCGCAAGCGTCGCCGCTTCCTCGGGGTTGGCGATCATCCAGGCGGCGCTGTCGCGGTAGGCCTTGAGGAAGCGCCGGAGCAGCGGCGCCTTCTGCTGGTACACCTGTTCGCGCACCACGAACATGTCGCTGGACACGTTCAGGGAGTTCTTCACCTCCATCACGTTGACGTCGCCCAGGCCCTTGCGCCTGCCGACCAGCAGGCCGGTGTCGGTCGCCGCCGTGGCGTCGACCTGGCCTTGCAGCAACGGCGCGAAATTGAGCAGGCCGGTGACGACGATGGTGACGTCCGATTCGGCCAGGCCGGCCTGGTGCAGCAGCACCAGCAGGTTCTGCCGCGTGCCGCTGGACAGGCTGTAGACGCCGATCTTCTTGCCCTTGAGGTCCGCCGGCTTCGTGATGTTGCGCGACTTGAGCGAGACCACGTTGAAGACGTTCTGCGGATAGATGTCGTAGATGGCGCGCAGCTTCTCGCCCTTGTCCAGCGCGGCGAAGAACGAGCCGGGATCGGTGAATGCGACGTCGGCCTGGCCGGTGAGGATGTTGCGGATCGCGTCGCCGCCGCCTGCGCCCGGCACATAGGCCAGGTCGATTCCGTGGGCCTTGAAGATGCCCTTGTCCGGCTCGACGAGGAGGTGGGTGATCTCGGAGATCGGCTTGCTCCAGCCGGCGACCGTCACCTTGTCCAGCGGCTGGGCGTGGCCGGCGCCGGCCAAGGTCAGCAGGGCGGCTGCCGCCACGAGAGCCGCGCGGCGCGCAATGGAAATCGTCATCGGGAAGTCCTTTTCATGAGGTTCGGGTGTAGGGGGCGAGCAGCCATTTCTCCAGCGAGAGCGTGGCCTGGTAAAGCAGCAGTCCGAGCGCGGAGATCACCACCAGCACCGCGAACATCAAGGGCGTGTCCATCATTCCCTGCGAGGCGATGATGAGGGCGCCCAGGCCCTTGCTCGCGCCGATGAACTCGCCAACCACGGCGCCGACGAGCGCGAGCACCACCGCCACGCGCAGCCCGGCGAGGATGCCGGGCAGGCCGGCGGGCAGCTTCAGCCGCAGCAGGGTCTGGGTGCGTGTCGCGCCAAGCATGCGAAACAGTTCGAGCCGCTGGGCGTCGACCTGCTGCAGGCTGGTGACGGTGTTTTCCATCAGCGGAAAAAAGCAGATCAGCGCCGTGATCACCACCGTCGGCGCCATGCCGAAGCCGAACCAGACGATGAACAGCGGCATCAGCGCCAGCTTGGGGATCACCTGGCTGACGACGACATAGGGCTTGAGCAGGCCTTGCAGCAGGGCCGACTCCGCCATCGCCACGCCGCTGGCAAAGCCGATCACGCATCCGGTCAGCAGGCCGGCGAGCACTTCGAGCGCGGTGGCCTGGACGTGCGGCCAGAGATAGCCGGTCGACAGGCCCATCCACAAGGACTTGCCGACCGCGGAAGGCGCCGGCAGCACCAGGGCCGACAGGCCCGAGGCGCGGGAGGCCAGCTCCCAGGCGGCGAGCAGCACCAGCAGCAGCGCGAACGAGCCGAGACGGGTCTGGGCGGGGCTGAGCTTCATGCCGCGACCGCGTCCATTGCCTCGCGCACTTGCGCGCAATGGCTGTTGAATTGCGCGCTGTAACGCATCGCCGGCGCGCGCGGCCTGGGAACGTCGATGCGGATGTCGCGCACGATGCGCCCGCCGTCCATCACCGCGACCCGGTCGCCCAGGTAGACGGCCTCGGCGATGTCGTGCGTCACGAACATCACGGTGGTGCGGCGCAGCTTGCACATCTGCAGCAGGTCGTCCTGCAACTCGCCGCGGGTGATCGCATCCAGCGCGGCGAAAGGTTCGTCCAGCAACAACAGGGCGGGTTCCAGGATCAGGGCGCGGGCCAGCGCGACGCGGCTCTGCTGGCCACCGGACAACTGGCGCGGGTAATGCCGCGTGTGGGCGGACAGGCCAAGCAGTTCCAGCAGCTCGCGCGCCTTGCCGATCTCCCGCGGCGTCGGCGTGTGCTGCAGCGAGACGGGCAGCAGCACGTTGTCGACGACGCGGTGCCATTCCAGCAGCGTCGGCGACTGGAACACGAAGCCCAGCTGCGGTCCCGGCGCCAGCAGCTCCCTGCCTTGCAGCAGGATGCGGCCGGTGTCCGGCCGCAGCAGGCCGGCGGCGAGCTTGAGCAGCGTGGTCTTGCCGCAGCCGCTGCGCCCCACGAGGCAATGGAATTCCCCCTCGGCGATGTCCCAGTCGACCTCGCGCACCACCGGCGGCCAGCCGGGATAGGTGAAGCTTGCGTTGGCGATGTCCAGGAAGCTCATGGCGTGTTCTTCACTCCGCATAGGGCGCGAGCTTGTCGGCGGCGAGTTCGGCGGATTGCTCGATCTCGACCATCCGCACCAGGTCCAGCAGGTTGAAGCGGCCGTCGTGGTGCCAGCCGGCCTCGGGCGAGGTCATCGAGCCGATGGCGCTGATCCGCGTCACGCCCGCGGCGCCGAGCAACCCGGACAGCCGGAACAATTCGGCCGGCGCGGCGGCGACTCCCGCCGTTTGCAGGAAGGGACGGTGCGCCTCGACCTGCGCGACGACGTCGTCGAGCCGGTCGACGGCGACGACCTGGATGCTGCGGTTCAGCGCCGTCGGCGCCAGCGCTTGCGGCTGGTCGGCATAGGCAACGCCCCAGGCCGCGCCGTCCTCGCCGATCAAATCGCCGCCGCCGACACCAGACAAGGACTGCAACTCGCGGGCCTGGCGCCAGCCGGCGACCGCCGCGCCATCCTCCAGCGCCAGCGAGCGCCGGGGAAAGCGCTGCTGCAGGTTCGCCAGCTCGCTCGCCAGGTAGTGCGCGAACTCGCGGGGCGACACCCTGCCGCCGCGCTCGACATAGAAGACGTGGGGCGAGTAGCAGCCCTGCTGGTCGTAGCGCATCACGTCGTGGGCGGCGAGCCGCGCCGTCGCCGGCGCGCGCAGGGTGTCGAGCGCCGCGACACCGACCATGCCGAATCCCAGCTTGTGGCCGTACGGCAGGAAGCGCGTCGTCACCGGCAGGCGCCGCCGGATCTCGTCGAGGGCCGCGTTGCCGCCATAGGCCAGCACGGTGTCGGCCTGCGCATACAGCGCCGATGCCTGCTCCTCGTCGCCGCCCTTCCACCAGACCACGGCCAGGCAATCGGCCAGCGGCGGATGGACCTCGGCCAGCAGGCGCGCGAACAGGCTGGCGAACAGCGGCTCGGCGCTGGGCAGCTTGCCGATGTTGCCGGCCTTGACCAGCAGGCCGCAGACCAGGCTCCACAAGGGCAGGGCGGGCACGTTGCCGGCCCAGCTGTGGAACAGCAACTCGGGCCCGAATGCTCTCGCGGCGCCGCCCTTGGGCTGGGGCTGGAATTCATCGAGCAGCTTGGGATTGGAAAAATCCTCGGCGACGAAGCGATGCAGCTGCGGCGCGCGGAAGGTCTTGAGGAAGCCGGTCAGGCCCAGGCGCACCATCTCCGCGTCGTAGCCGGTGATGAGCGGCAGCAGCCGCTCCGCTTCGCGCCGGCAGGGATCGTTCGGATCGAGCAGGCGGGCAATCGCCTGGTCGACGACATCGACGATCTGCGACACGGTCATCGTTTGCAGGTGCTCGCGGCTGGCCTGCTTCACGCGCAACGCGAGGGCCGTCATCTGCTGCGCGCTGAGCACCGGGACCTTCACTTCCACACGCGTGGCCGTGGAATCGAAAACCAGGGTCTGCCATTGCACCTCCTCGGGCGCGAGGCCCGGCAGGTAGCCGGCGACGGCGCGCAGCGTGGTCATGCCGTCGCCGCCCGGATGAATTCTTCCACCGCCAGCGAACAGCCCTTGGCCTGCGCGCCCTCGGCCCGTCCCAGCAGCAGGAAGCCGCCATCGGCCGCGACGCCGACGTCTTCGGTCAGGATCGTCGTGACCGAATTGAAGTTGGCGAGGTCGCAGTGGACCAGGATGCCGCGCTCGCCCGCCGGCACGTCGCGGCCGGTCAGCGGATCGACGATCCGCGAGCGGATCCAGTGCGGCCCCGACTTGACCGACGGCACGCCGGCGTTGCCGTCGTCGTAGAACTGGGTGCTCAGTTCCGTCATGCCATACATGTTGATGCACATGGAGCGATCGATGCCGAGCATCTCGGACAGCTCCGCATAGAAATCGTCCAGCGGCAGCTCGCGTGACTGGCGCTTGTAGCCGCCCGTGTCGAGCACGCGGCTGCCTGTGGGCAGGCGAAAGCACATTCCCCGCCGGCGCAGTTCGTCCATCAGGTGCACGAAGCTGTAGGTCGCGCCGAGCACGGCGCAAGCCTCGCCGCTGCGCTCGGCCTGCGCCAGCATGTCGCACAGGCCTGCGCTGTCCAGCCCCTGAGGCGTCACGAAGTAGCGGCTCCCGGACGTGCCGAATTCGCTGGCCGCCAGCGCGAGGTAGTGCGCCAGCGAGGAATTGGGCATCACGGTTTCGGTCGGGAACAGGATGCCCATGGGCAGCCTGCCGCTGCCCTGCATGAAGCGGCGCGCGAAGTTGCGCGTCGTCGAGCTGTCGTACACCGCCAGCGTGGGATGGAAGTGCCGGCCTTTCACGTCGCTGCGGGTCGTGCCGCTGGTCATGAAGACGCGGTCCACCGGCGAGGGCGGCTGCGAGCGCAGGCTCAGCTCCTTGAAGGCGTCGATCGGCACGGCCGGGATGTCGAACCAGCGCCTGACGCTGCGCGGCGTCGCGCCGCGGCGCTGGCAGAAGCGGCGGTACGGCTCGTCGTTGGCGTACTGGTAGGCGAACAGGCGCAGGGCCAGGCGGTCGAAGTCATCGTCGCTGCATCCGTCCTGCGCGATGAACGCGAGGACGGCCTGGACGATGTCCCGGTGCGGTTCGGCGGAGTTGCTCATTCAGTCAAGCGCGACGAGGCGCATCGTCCGGGGTGCGTGGCCATGGTTCAGCGGGCCGCTGCCGGCGCCC
Organism: Ramlibacter sp.; assembly: GCA_028291885.1. Taxonomy (GTDB): domain Bacteria; phylum Pseudomonadota; class Gammaproteobacteria; order Burkholderiales; family Burkholderiaceae_C; genus Ramlibacter. The sequence goes on from JAQGNJ010000126.1 coordinate 5,973, forward strand.
GTGCGCACGCCGGCGCCGGCTTCGAGCGCATCGCGCACATACGCGCGGGCCAGTTCGACGGCATGCGCCAGTTCGGCGCCGAGCGCAAGCTGCGCGGCAATCGCGCTCGAGAGCGTGCAGCCGGTGCCGTGGGTGTTTGCGGTGACGATGCGCGGCGCCCGCATCCACAGCGGCTGCGCACCGCGGGCCAGCAGCAGGTCGCTGACCGTGTCGCCGGCAAGATGGCCGCCCTTGAGCAGCACCGCCCGGGCGCCCATCGCGAGCATCTCGCGGGCTGCTGCTTCCATGTCGGCCTCGCCGGCCAGCGGCCGGCCGACCAGCAGCGCCGCCTCGTCCAGGTTGGGCGTGACCAGGGCGGCGCGGCGGAACAGCTGGTCGACCAGGACGGTCTTCGCGTCGTCGTCGATCAGCCGGGCGCCGCTGGTGGACATCATCACCGGATCGAGCACGACCGGTTGCAGGCCATGGCGATCGATCGCATCCGCCACCGTGCGGACGATGGCGGCGGAATGCAGCATGCCGATCTTCACCGCGTCGACGCCGATGTCCTCCACGACCGCATCGATCTGGTCGCGCAGCATCTCGTTGGGAACGGAGTGGATGGCCCGCACGCCCAGCGTGTTCTGCGCGGTCAGCGCCGTGATCGCCGTCATTCCGTAGCAGCCCAGCGCGCAGAAGGTCTTCAGGTCGGCCTGGATGCCGGCGCCGCCGCCGCTGTCCGAGCCGGCGATGGCCAGCACCCGCGGGTATCGGAACCCCGGGGAAGCAGCAGCGGTTTGGTTCATCTGGATTCCTTCGTGACCGTGAAACAGGTGCTCCGAAGGCCACCCGGACCGCCGGCAGCAATTGGCCGATGGTCCAGGTGAAAGCTCTTCTTCCGCCGGCATTAACCGGTTCAAGTTCGCGGGTTTGAATCTCAGCACTTTCGCGTGCACCCCGGAGCAGCACGGATTTTACATCCGCCGCCGGCGCGGGGTGCGGCAGGCGCCGCTGTGCACAATCGCGGTCCATGAGCAAGCAAGTCCTGATTGCCGGCGCCGGCGTGGGTGGCCTCGCCGCGGCCGTCGCAAGCGCGCGCGCCGGCTGGCAGCCGCGTGTGTTCGAGCAGGCCGGCAGCTTCACCGAGGCGGGCGCCGGCATCCAGCTGGGGCCGAATGCCACGCGCCTGCTCGAGGCCTGGGGCCTGGGGCCCGCGCTGGAGCAGGTCGCGGCCTTTCCGCTGCGGCTTGCCGTGCGCAGCGCCGGCAGCGGCGAGGTGCTGGCGCAGTTGCCGCTCGGCCCTTCGGCCCTGGAGCGCTATGGCGCGCCGTATGCGACGCTGCACCGGGCCGACCTGCACCGGCTGCTGCTCGGAGGCGCGCAGGCCGCCGGCGCCGAATTGCTGGTCGACGCGCGCATCGACCGCGCCCGCGAAACGGCCGATGGGGTGCTGGTGAGCCTGGCCGGCGCGGCGCAGGAGATCGAGGGCGACGCGCTGGTCGGCGCCGACGGCCTCTGGAGCAGCGTGCGGCAGCAGTTCTGGGCCGACGGCGCGCCGGCGCCGACGGGGCATCTCGCGTACCGCGCGCTGCTCGCGCAGCGCGACCTGCCGGCGCATCTGCGCAGCGACGAGGTCGCGGTGTGGCTGGGGCCGCGGCTGCACGTCGTGACCTATCCGGTGCATCGCGGCGAGTGGTTGAACGTGGTGGCGATCGTGCACGGCTCGGCGACCGGGGACCTGCAGCCCTGGGACCTCGCCGCCGCCGGCGCCGACCTGCAGCAGGCGCTGGGCGTCACCTGCACGACGCTGCAGGACCTGGTGCGCGCCGCGCCGGCCTGGCGGCTCTGGGTCTTGCACGCCCGGCCTCCGCTGCAGGGCGGCCAGGCGATGGCGCGCGGCCGCGTGGCGCTGGTGGGCGACGCGGCGCACCCGATGCGGCCCTATCTCGCCCAGGGCGCCGGCATGGCGATCGAGGATGCGCAGGAGCTCGGGCGCTGCCTGGCAATGGCTGCGGACCAGATCGCCGACGTGCCGACGGTCCTGCGCCGTTACGCGCTCAACCGCTGGGAGCGCTGCGCGCGCGTGCAGCGCCAGGCCGAGCGCAACGGCCGCATCTTCCACGCGACGGGCCCGGTGCAATGGGGCCGCGACCTCTCGCTGCGCCTGCTGGGCGAGCGCCTGCTGGACCAGCCTTGGCTGTATCGGTGAACGCTCCTAGAGGTCGGTGCGCAGTTTCCAGATCTCCGGGAACAGCACGACCTCGAGCATCTTGCGCAGGTAGCTGACGCCGCCGGTGCCGCCGGTTCCGCGCTTGAAGCCGATGATCCGCTCCACCGTCGTGACGTGGCGGAAGCGCCAGAGGCGGAAAGCGTCTTCCAGGTCGGTCAGTTCCTCGCCGAGCTGGTACAGGTCGAAATAGGTCTTGGTGTCGCGGTAGACGACGAGCCAGGCCTTTTCCACTTCGTCGCTCTCGACATAAGGCTGGGTCCAGTCCCGCTCCAGATGGTCCTGCGGAACCGGCAGGCCGCGGCGCGCGAGCAGGCGCAGCGACTCGTCGTAGAGCGATGGCGACTCGTGCGCGGCCTGAACCTGCGCCAGCAGGTCCGGCCGGTGCGAGTGGGGCTTGAGCATCGCGGCGTTCTTGTTGCCCAGGACGAATTCGATGCAACGGTACTGCGCGCTCTGGAAGCCGCTGGAGTTGGCGAGGTAGGGGCGGATCGCGCTGTATTCGGGCGGCGTCATCGTCGCCAGCACGTCCCAGGCGTGGACCAGCTGCTCCATGATGCGCGAGACCCGCGCCAGCATCTTGAACGCCGCGCCGAGTTCGTCCCGCGCCACGGCCGCGATCGCGGCATGCAGTTCGTGCAGCATCAGCTTCATCCACAGCTCGCTGGTCTGGTGCTGGATGATGAACAGCATCTCGTTGTGGTCGGGCGAGAGCGGCTTCTGCGCCCCCAGGATGGCGTCGAGCTGCAGGTAGTCGCCATAGCTCATGTCGCGGCTGAAATCCAGCTGCGCCTTTTCCTCGCGGACGATGTCTTCCGGTCGGTTCGGTTTCATGCTCAGGTCACCGCGTGCTTGCGATCGAATTCGGGCCGCTGCCACTCGCCGCTCTCCAGCACCTGGCGCAGCTGCTCCACCGCGTTCCACACGTCGGCAAAGCTCGTGTACAGCGGCGTGAAGCCGAAGCGCAGGATGTCCTCGTGTTTTGCGCCATCGCCGGCGCGGAAGTCGCCGATCACGCCCCGCGCGATCAGCGCCTGCACGATCGCATAGGCGCCTTGCTTGCGCGTCAGGCACACCTGCGAGCCGCGCCGCTCGTGCTCGCGCGGTGTCGCCAGGCCGAAGCCGTTGCCGGCGCAGCGCTCTTGCATCAGGGCGATGAACAGGTCGCTCAGGGCCAGCGATTTGCGGCGCAAGGTCGCCATGCCGCCCAGCGGCTGGGCGGCGGCGAAGGTGTCCAGGCCGCATTCCAGCGCCGTCATGCTCAGGATCGGCTGCGTGCCGCACAGGTACCTGGCGATGCCGGGCGCCGGCCGGTAGTCGGGCGTGAATTCGAACGGCGCCTCATGGCTCCACCAGCCGGCGAGCGGTTGGCAGAAGCGCCCGGTGTGGCGCGGGTGCACCCAGACGAAGGCCGGCGCGCCGGGCCCGCCATTGAGGTACTTGTAGCCGCAGCCGACCGCGAAATCAGCGTCCGCGCCATGCAGGTCGACCGGAACCGCGCCTGCGCTGTGGGCGAGGTCCCACACAGCCAGCACGCCGGCCGCATGGGCCTTGGCCGTGAGATCCGCCATGTCGTGCATCGCGCCGGTGCGGTAGTTGACGTGCGTCAGCATCAGCACCGCGGTCTCGTCCGTCAGGGCGGCTTCGATGCGGTCGCTGTCCACCAGGTGCAGCTGGTAGCCGCGCTGCTTGCACAGCGACTGCGCGATGTAGAGGTCGGTCGGGAAGTTGCTGCGCTCGCTCACCAGCTTGCTGCGATGCGGCGCATCCCTGGCCGCGATCTCGAGCCCGGCGCTCAGCACCTTGTACAGGTTGATCGAGGTGCTGTCGGTCGCCACCACTTCGTCCGCGCCGGCGCCGATCAGGGCCGCGATCCTGTCGCCCAGGCGGCGCGGCAGCTCGTACCAGCCGGCGCTGTTCCAGGAGCGGATCAGGCCCTGTCCCCACTCCTGGGTGACGGCTTGCGCGATGCGCGCCGGCGCGGCGGCCGGCAGCGGGCCCAGGGAATTGCCATCGAGGTAGATCACGCCTTGCGGCAGGGTGAAGAGCCGGCGCAGTTCGCGCAGCGGGTCTTGCGCATCGAGCGCGAGGCAGTCTTGCAGGGTCGTCATGTCGAAGGGGAAGAAAGAAACGGCATCAGGCGAGGTCGCGCAGCACGGCCCGCACCGGCGATGCGTCCGCCGTCATGAGTTTCAGGGGCAGGGCGATCAGTTCGTAGTCGCCCTCGGGAACGGCGTCGAGCACCAGGTTCTCGAGCACGCGCAGGCCGCGGCGGCGGATCACCTGGTGGCTGGGGAGATCCTTGCTCTCGGCCGGATCGATGCTGGCCGTGTCGATGCCCACCAGCAGCACGCCGAGATCGGCGAGCCGCTCGATCGTGGCGGGCGCGAAGGCGGCGAGTTGCGGATCCCAGCGGTCGACCGGCGCGCGGCGGTAAGTGCGCACCAGCACCCGTGGCGGCAGCGCCTGCGCCGCGTGGGCCAGGTGCTCCCATCGGATCAAGGGCCCGCGGTCGATCGCGTGGATCACGCGGCAGGGCCCGAGATAGGGCTCCAGGTCGAGCTGGCCCGAAGCCTGGCCGGCGGGGTCGTAATGCAGCGGCGCGTCGGCGTGGGCGCCGGCATGGGGCGACAGCGTGATCTCGCTGACGTTGACCGGGCAACCGGGACCGATCCGCGCCGCCCAGCGCTGGCCGTAGGGCGTGTCGCCGGGAAAGACCGGCGCGCCTTCCTGCACCGGCGGTGAAATGTCGCGGATGCGCGTGTTCATGGGGCGCAGTTTGCGCTGGCCGTCCGCAGCGTGGTGTCGGTTGCCTCCAACACAGGCAAAAAAATGCTTGAGGCCTAAAGGATCGGCGGCTTCGCACCGCCCGGCCGCCCTCATCAACGTTGGGGAGGCGCAGCTGCCGGTCGTCAACCCTTGTCGCCGCGCCGCCGTTGACCGATCACTGTATGTCGATACAGGTTCGTCACAGTGTCAACGTTTCCACTCAGGAGGACTCCATGGAACTGCAAATGGCGCGCGAGATCATCAACGTCCTGGCCCAGGGCATCCATCCGGTCACCGGCGAGGCCATGCCGGCCGACAGCCCCTACAACGAGCCGCCCGTGATCCGCGCGCTGTTCGCCGTGGCGCGGGCGCTGGACGATTGCGACGCGCAAAAGCCGCGCCGCGAGGCGCCGGCCAACGCCGGCAAGCCCTGGTCCGGCGAGGAAGACGAGCGCCTGGTCGCGGCCTTCGATGCCGGCCAGACGCTCAAGCAGATGGCGCTGGACCTGGGCCGCAGCCGGGTGGCCGTGGAAGCGCGCCTGGTCAAGCTCGGAAAAGTGGAGGGCCGGCCCGGCTTGCCGCTGCGCCCGGGCCACGAGCGCTGAAGCTCAGCTCACTTCAGCTTGCCGAGCAGGAGGTACTCCATCAGCGCCTTCTGCACGTGCATGCGGTTCTCGGCCTCGTCCCAGACCACGGACTGCGGCCCGTCGATGACGTCGGCATCCACTTCCTCGCCGCGGTGCGCGGGCAGGCAATGCATGAACAGCGCGTCGGGCTTGGCGACGCGCATCATCTCGGCGTCGACGCGCCAGTCGGCGAAGGCCTGGCGCCGCGCTTCGTTCTCGGACTCGTAGCCCATGCTGGTCCAGACGTCGGTGGTGACCAGGTCGGCGCCGCGGCAGGCGTCCATCGGGTCCTTGAACACCTTGTAGCTGTCGCGGCTGCGGATGCCGGCGACAGCCTGGTCCACCTCGTAGCCGCTGGGCGTGCTGAGATGGACCGTGAAGCCCAGCAACTCCGCTGCCTGCAGCCAGGTGTTCGCCATGTTGTTGCCGTCACCGACCCAGGCGACGACCTTGCCCTGCAGGAAAGCCGGGTCCGGTTTTCCGTCGGCATCCGTGCCGCGGTGCTCGAGAAACGTGAAGATGTCCGCCAGGATCTGGCAGGGATGGAATTCGTTGGTCAGCCCGTTGATCACCGGCACCCGCGAGTGCTCGGCGAACAGGTCGATCTTGTCCTGGCCGAAGGTGCGGATCATCACCAGGTCGACCATGCGGCTGATCACGCGGGCGCTGTCCTCGATCGGCTCGGCCCGGCCCAGCTGGCTATCGCCCGTGGTCAGGTGGACGACGCTGCCGCCCAGCTGGTACATGCCGGCCTCGAAGCTCACCCGGGTGCGGGTGGAGGCCTTCTCGAAGATCATCGCCAGCGTGCGGTCCGCCAGTGGATGGTATTTCTCGTAGGCCTTGAACTTCTTCTTGATGAAGGCCGCGCGCTCGAACAGCCAGGCGTATTCGTCGGCCGTGAGATCGCTGAACTGCAGGAAATGGCGGACCGCGGCCATGCTCATTCCGACAGGAACTGTTTCACCAGCGGAGCCAGCAGCGCGACGATCTCGTCGGCTTCCGCCGGCGTGATGATGAGCGGCGGCACCAGGCGGATCACCGTGTCTGCCGTGACGCTGATCAAGAGGCCGGCTTCGGCGGCCCGCGTCGTCAGCACGCCGCAGGGCTTGTCCAGCTCGACGCCGATCATCAGGCCCTGGCCCCGCACCTCGACCACGCCCTTGAGGCCGCCCAGCTCGCGGGCCAGCGCTTCCTTCAGGTGCGAGCCGACCCGGGCCGCGTTCTCCAGCAGCCCGTCCTCTTCCATGATCCGGATCGTCTCCACGCCGGCCCGCATGGCGAGCGGATTGCCGCCGAAGGTCGTGCCATGGTTGCCGGGCTGGAAGATGTCGGCGGCCCTGGGCCCCGCGACCACGGCCCCGACCGGCACGCCCGAGCCCAGGCCCTTGGCCAGCGGCATGACGTCGGGCTTGATGCCGGCCCACTGGTGGGCGAACCATTTGCCGGTGCGGCCCATGCCGCACTGCACCTCGTCGATCATCAACAGCCAGTTGCGCTGGTCGCACAGGTCGCGCACCTGCTGCAGGTAGTCGATGCGCATGGCATTGATGCCGCCTTCGCCCTGGATGGTTTCCAGGAACACCGCGACCACGTTGGGGTTGCCCTCGGTCGCCGCCTTGAGCGCCCCGATGTCGTTGAGCGGGACCCGGATGAAGCCCTCGACCAGCGGGCCAAAACCCTTCTGCACCTTCTCGTTACCGGTCGCCGACAGGGTGGCGATGCTGCGGCCATGGAAGGCCTTTTCGTAGACCACGATCTCCGGCTTTTCGATGCCCCGGTCATGGCCGAACTTGCGCGCCAGCTTGATCGCCGCCTCGTTGGCCTCGAGGCCGGTCGAGCAGAAGAAGACGTTGGTCAGGCCCGACAGCTCGACCAGCTTGGCCGCCAGCCGCTCCTGGTTCGGCACGTGGTAGTAGTTGCTGCTGTGGATGATCTTGGCGATCTGGTCCTGCAGGGCCGGCACCAGTTTGGGATGGTTGTGGCCCAGCGTATTGACCGCGATGCCGCCCAGCCCGTCGAGGTAGGACTTTCCGTTCACATCCCAGACTCGCACGCCCTGGCCATGCGACAGCGCGATCGGCACCCGGCCGTAGGTGTTCATGGTGTGGGGGGACGCCGCCTCGATCAAAGCCATTGAAAACTCTCCATCAAACAAAAAGGGCTCAACGAAGTGAGCCGCTGAGGGTTGATTTTAGGCACACCGATTGCAACTGCAGGTTGCCGGATTCGCATTACAGCGATGCCCGGCGAGCCATGCCGGCGCGGTCCGGCAACTCTTATATAAGATACACTGCTTGTGCGCTGCAGCATCGCGCCAACCCGGCTGCCGCAGCCCCCGACAACACGCCTCACGAATGGTTTCCAGCGACGCCAAAGAAGTCTTCATCCAGGGCATCACCCGGGACGGGAAGACCTTCAGGCCCAGCGACTGGGCCGAGCGGCTGGCTGGCGTGATGAGCCAGTTCCGTCCCGGCGGCGCCCAGCCCGGCAGCCATCTGAGCTACTCGCCCTGGTGCATCCCGACCATCGTCAACGGGATCAAGTGCGTGGTGGTCAACCGCGAACTGCGCGACATGGAGCCGATGGCCTGGGACTTCGTGCTGAACTTCGCCCGCGACAACGATTTGCAGGTGGCCGAGGCCTGTTTGCTGCCGGACGAACCGAACAAGGCTTCGTAGGGCGACTGTCGGCGCAGGGGAACGGCAGTGAAGTCCGAATCCGAAGTCCGAAGTCCGTCGATCAGGAGAAGAGGGCTCTTTGCTTGTCCGGTTTTTTCGTTTCGGGCCGATGCGTCGGCCCGGAACGAAAAAACCGCCCGAAGGCGGTTTCCCGTTTTTCTTTGCTGGCAGCGCACCCGTTTCAAACGGCAGACCGACGAATCAGTCTGGGCTGTTTGCCTGAAGCGTCAGGCGGCGGCCTGGGCCAGGGACAGAGCCTTGACCTTGGCGGACAGGCGGCTCTTGTCGCGAGCTGCCTTGTTCTTGTGGAAGATCTCCTTGTCGGCGACCTTGTCCACGATGGACTGGGCCTTGGCGAAGAGTTCGGTCGCCTTGGCCTTGTCGCCTGCGGCGACGGCCTTCTCGACGTTCTTCACCGCGGTGCGGTACTTGGAGCGCAGGGACGTGTTGGCTGCGTTGAGCTTGACGTCCTGGCGTGCGCGTTTACGGCCCGACGCGAGGCGCGGGTTCTTCTTCTTGGGTTTGGCTGAGGCCATGGTGTAGGTTCCTTGTGTCGAAGGATGATGCCAGCAAAGCCTTCCATTATAGGCGATCGGCTTGTCCCGGCCCGGCCGGGGTGATCGGGCCGGGGCCGCGGGCTACACTCCCGCCGGTGTCCCTGTTCAAAGCCGCCTCCACCGTCTCCCTGTTCACCCTGGCGTCACGCGTCACCGGCCTGGTCCGGGACCTGCTGATGGCCGCCATCTTCGGCGCCACGGCGCTCACCGACGCCTTCAACGTCGCCTTCCGCATCCCCAACCTGTTTCGCCGCCTGTTCGGCGAAGGCGCCGTCAGTCAGGCCTTCGTGCCGACGCTGGCCCATGCGCGCGAGCGCGACGGCGACGAGGCCACCCACCGGTTGGTCGACAGCGTCGCCACCATCCTGGTCTGGGTGCTCCTGGCGACCTGCGTGGCCGGCGTCGTCGCCTCGCCGCTGCTGGTCACGGCGTTGGCCAGCGGCCTGCGCAAGGACCCGCACAGCTTCGACGCCGCGGTGCTGATGACGCGCTGGATGTTCCCCTACATCGGCTTCATGTCGCTGGTGGCGATGGCCGCGGGCGTGCTCAACACCTGGAAGCGCTTTGCCATTCCGGCGGCGACGCCGGTGCTGCTGAACCTGTCCATGATCGCCGCCGCCTGGTTCGGCGCGCCGTGGTTCGGGCGAATCGGGATCGAGCCGATCTACGCGATGGCCGGCGGCGTGATGCTGGGCGGCCTGCTGCAGCTGGTGGTCCAGGTTCTCGCCTTGCGCAGGATCGGCTTCCTGCCGCGCGTCGGCCTGAGCTGGCAGCGGCTGAAGGCGGCTTGGACCGACCCGGGCACGCGCGAAGTGGGCCGCATGATGGCGCCGGCGCTGCTGGGCGTGGGCGTGGCCCAGATCTCCCTGATGATCAATACGCAGATCGCCTCCTGGCTCACACCGGGCAGCGTGACCTGGCTGGGCTATGCCGACCGGCTGATGGAGTTTCCGACGGCGATGCTGGGCGTCGCGCTCGGCGTGGTGCTGATGCCGCAGCTGGCCCGGGCCCGGGCCAGCCAGGACACGGAGCGCTATTCGGCGATGCTCGATTGGGGCCTGCGGCTGGTCGTGCTGCTTGCCGTCCCGAGTTCGGTGGCGCTGCTGGTCTTCAACGAGCCGCTGGTGGCGACGCTGTTCCACTACGGCGCCTTCCGCGACAGCGACGTGCACCAGGTGGCGCTCGCACTGGCCGGCTACGGCGCCGGCCTGCTCGGTCTGGTCGCGATCAAGGTGCTGGCGCCCGGCTTCTACGCCAACCAGGACACCCGCACGCCGGTGAAGATCGCCGTCCTGGTGCTCGTGGTCACGCAATTGCTCAACATCGCCCTGGTCCCGATGCTCAGGCACGCCGGCCTGGCGCTGTCGATCGGCCTGGGCGCATTGCTCAACGCCGGTCTGCTGCTGGCGGGACTGTTGCGGCGCGGAAGCTACAAGCCGCTGCCGGGATGGGGGATGTTTGCGTTGCAGGTGATCGCAGGCAGCGCCTTGCTCGCCGTGTTCCTGATGTGGGGCGCGTCCAGTTTCCCGTGGACCGCGATGCGCGGCGAGGCCTTGCATCGCGCGGGCCTGATGGCTTTGATGCTGGTCGGCGCGGGCGGCATCTACTTCATCGCGCTGGCGGCCGCGGGCGTGAGGCTGCGGCAGTTTCTCACGCACTGATTGCGGCGCTCCCGGGAGCGGAACTTGACGGGTCTGGGCCGCTCAATTACAAAGAACTCATGCTGTTGAACCTGTCCGCTCCCTCGCCCCTCGAGTACTTCGGCTCGCTGGTGCAGAGCGACGACCACTTTCCCCTGCTCGAGGCAGCCGCCAGCCTGGCCCAGGACGAATATCCCGACCTCGACGTGCAGCAGATCCTGGGCGACGTCGACCAGCTGCTGGCCCGGCTGAAGCGCCGCCTGCCGGCCGACGCGCCGCCCCTGCATCGCCTGCGCTCGCTGAACCAGTTCTTCTTCCGCGACCTGAGTTTCGGCGGTAACGTCAACGACTACTGCGACCCGGACAACAGCTACCTGAACGTGGTGCTGCGCACCCGGCGGGGCATCCAGATCTCGCTGGCCGTGCTGTGGATCGAGCTGGCGCAGGGCCTGGGGCTGCACGCCCGCGGCGTCTGCTTTCCCGGCCACTTCATGGTCAAGGTGAACCTGCCCAAGGGCCAGGTGGTGATCGATCCGTTCACCGGCCAGTCGCTGTCGCGCGAGGAGTTGTCGGAGCGGCTGGAGCCGTACAAGCGGCGCAACGGCCTGGTCGACGAATTCGAGGTGCCGCTGGGCCTGTACCTGCAGGCCGCGCCGCCGCGCGACATCATTGCCCGCATGCTGCGCAACCTCAAGGAGATCCACCGCTCGCAGGAAGACTGGCAGCGCCTGATCGCGGTGCAGGACAGGCTGGTCGTCCTGCTGCCCGATGCCTGGGCCGAGTACCGCGACCGGGGCCTGGCCCATGCCGAACAAGGCCATTCGGCGCAGGCGGTCGGCGACCTGGAAACCTACCTGGTCCATGCCCAGGACGCGCTGGACATCGACGCCATCGCCGACCGCGTGGCCGACCTGCGCCGCGCCCGCAGCTAGGAGCCTGCGCGGCAGAGAAACGGGTCTGCGCCGGCGCCTCAATCGCTGCCAGGCTAGGCGCGGGCGAGGCCGTGTACTTGCGTACACAAGGAGGCCGTAACAACGCATGGCAGCGATTGAGGCACCGGCCCGAAGGGTTGGGCCGAT
>JAQGNJ010000127.1 GCA_028291885.1 Ramlibacter sp.
TTGCCGCCCGACGCGACGATCACGCCGCTGGCGGGGATGGTGTTGGCCAGCAGCCGGTTCATCATGCCGCGGGCCTTGAAGCTGCCGCCGACCTGGAGCTGCTCGAGCTTGAGCCAGAGTTGCGCGCCGGGCACGCCCAGGGCAGCGGCCGGCAATTTCAGCAGCGGGGTCTCGACCAGGAAATGCGGGCGCGCGCGCAGCCGCTGCGCCGCAGCCTCGATCTCCGGATGGTTCAAGCCTTCGGCTCCTGCTCCTGCAGGCCGTCGTCGCCGTGCGCGTGCAGGTCGACGCCCTGGTGGGGCTGCGCGCCTTCGGGGATGCGCAAGCCCTTGGGCAGCGGGAATTTCACCGTTTCCTGGACGCCGTCCATCTTGCGCACCGACACCGCGCCGAACGAGCGGATCCGGTCGATCACCGCCCTGACCAGCACCTCGGGCGCCGACGCGCCGGCCGTCAGGCCGACCCGCGTCCTGCCTTCCAGCCACTGCGGCTGGACCTCGTCGGCGCTGTCGACCATGTAGCTCTCGACGCCCAGCTTGCGCGCCAGCTCGGCCAGCCGGTTGCTGTTGGAGCTGGTCGGGCTGCCGACGACGATCACCACATCGACCTGGGAGGACATCAGCTTGACGGCGTCCTGCCGGTTCTGCGTCGCGTAGCAGATGTCCTGCTGCTTGGGCTCGCGCACGCTGGGAAAGCGGCGGCGCACGGCGGCACTGATGGCCGAGGCGTCGTCGACCGACAACGTGGTCTGCGTGACCACGGCCAGGCGCTCGGTCTGCGCGGGCTGGACCCGCGCCACGTCTTGCACGTCCTCGACCAGGTGGATGCCGCTTTCCAGCTGGCCCATCGTGCCCTCGACCTCGGGGTGGCCCTTGTGGCCGATCATGATGAATTCGTAGCCTTCCTTGGCCAGCTTGGCGACCTCGACATGCACCTTGGTCACCAGCGGACAGGTCGCGTCGAAGATGTCGAAACCCCGGGCCTGCGCCTCCTGCTGCACCGCCTTGCTGACGCCATGGGCCGAGAACACCAGGGTCGATCCCGGCGGCACGTCGGCCAGGTCCTCGATGAAGATCGCGCCCTTGGACTTGAGGTCGTTGACGACGAAGGTGTTGTGGACGATCTCGTGCCGCACGTAGATCGGCGCGCCGAACTTGAGCAGGGCGCGCTCGACGATCTCGATCGCGCGGTCGACGCCGGCGCAAAAGCCGCGCGGCTCGGCCAGGATGATCTCCGCCGTCGTGTCGTTCATAGCACCCCGATCAGGTGGACTTCGAAAGTGACGGGCTGGCCCGCCAGCGGATGGTTGAAGTCGAACAGCACGGCGTCGGCGTTCCCGTCGCCATCGGCGTCCTTGCCGACCTGCTGCACGGCGCCCGCATAGCTGCCCAGGCCGTCGGGGGTCGGGAACTGCACCACGTCGCCGACCTGGTAACGCTCGTTCGGATCGCCCAGCTCGTTGAGCAGCCGCCGCGCCACCCACTGCACCATCTCCGGGTTGCGGTCGCCGAAGGCTTCGCCGGCGGGGATCGCGAAGCTCGTGCGCACGCCCTCCTCCAGTCCGATGAGACGCTTCTCCACCGCCGGCGAGAGTTCGCCCGTCCCCAGCGACAGCGTCGCCGGCTTGTCGTCGAAGGTGTTGATGATGTCGCCGCCCGGCCCGGCCAGCCGGTAGTGCAGGGTGAGGAAGGAGCCCGGTTGAACCCGGGGCGCGTTGGAGGCCATGGAAGTCCCGATAAACTGGCCTCCATTGTAGGAACCCCGGCTGTCCCCTTCGTCCATGCACCTCAAAGACCTGCCACCGGACGCCCAGCCGCGCGAGAAGCTGCTGGCCAGGGGCGCCGGTGCGCTGGTCGACGCCGAGCTGCTGGCCCTGCTGCTGCGCACGGGACTGCCCGGCCAGGGCGTGCTGCAGATGGCGCAGGACCTGCTCGACCGCTTCGGCGGCATCTCCGGCTTGCTGCACACCACGGCCGAGGACTTGAAGGGATTCAAGGGACTGGGCGGCATGGCCAAGCGGGCCGAACTGATCGCCGTGCTGGAGCTGGCGCGCCGCGGGATGGCCCAGCAGTTGAAGGAGCGCGAGGTCTTCAGCTCTCCGGGCGCGGTCAAGCACTACCTGCAGCTGCACCTGGCGGCCAAGGCGCACGAGGTCTTCGCCGTGCTGTTCCTGGACGCCCAGAACCGGCTGCTGGCGATGGAAGAACTGTTTCGCGGCACGCTGACGCAGACCAGCGTCTATCCACGCGAAGTGGTGCTGCGGGCGCTCAAGCACGGCAGCGCGGCCGTGGTGCTGGCCCACAACCATCCGAGCGGCACCGTGCAGCCGTCGCGGGCCGACGAAGCGCTGACGCAGACGCTCAAAGCCGCGCTCGCGCTGGTCGACGTCCGCGTTCTGGACCACGTGATCGTGGCCCAGGGAGAAGCGCTGTCGATGGCGGAGAAAGGCCTGCTGTGAAAGCCAAGTCGTTCCAGGAACTCCAGCAGATCCAGCGCAAGCTCGCCGAGCAGCAGAAGCTCAACGCGGACCGCGAAGCGGCGCGCAAGGAAGCCGAGCGCAAGGCCGGCGCCGAGAAGAACCTGTTCGTGCGGGCCGCCGGCGCCGTCCAGCCGCTGCGCCACGGGCGGCGGGTCGAGCTGGCGCCGCAGCCGCCGGCGCCGATCCCGTTCCAGCAGCAGCTCGACGAGCAGCGGGTGCTGCAGGAGGCGATCAGCGACGAGTTCGACGCCAGCACCCTGCTGGACGTCGACGACGCGCTGAGTTTCCGCCGGCCCGGCATCGGCACGGACGTGACGCGCAAGCTGCGCAAGGGCCACTGGAGCATCCAGCGCGAACTGGACCTGCACGGCTTGCGGCGCGAGGAAGCGCGGGAACACCTGGCGGCGTTCATCCGGACGGCGCACAAGGAGGGCGTGCGCTGCGTGCGCGTGGTCCATGGCAAGGGCCTGGGCTCGCCGGGCAAGACCCCCGTGCTCAAGAGCAAGGTCCAGAGCTGGCTGATCCAGAAAAACGAGGTGCTGGCCTTCGTCCAGGCCCGCGGCGACGAGGGCGGGGCCGGCGCGCTGGTGGTGCTGCTCCAGCCCTCGCCGGGTTAGCCCGGCGAGTTGCGCATCCAGTCGGCCGTCTGGAAAAAGCTTTCCTTCAGCCTTGTCCGCAAGCTCTCGTCGACGCCCGTCTCCTCCATCGCCTGGCCCATGCAGGCCAGCCACTGGTCGCGCTCGACGATGCCGATCGAGAACGGCATGTGGCGCATCCGCAGCCGCGGATGGCCGAAGCGGTCGGTGTAGTGCTGCGGCCCGCCCAGCCAGCCGCACAGGAACCAGAACAGGTGCTGGCGGGCGCGAACGAGTTCGCTGCCATGCGCGGCCCGCAGCGCCGCGTACTTCGGCTCGAGGTCCATCAGGTCATAGAAGCGCTCGACCAGGGCCTTGACCTTCTCTTCGCCGCCGATCCATTCGAAGGGCGTGGTGGCGGGATCTTGTTGCTGCGTTTGCATGCGCCGATTGTCGCGTGGCCGGCAGAGTCCCCTATTCCGCGGCGCGGCGCAGGGTCTCGACCACCGGCCGGTTCAGCACTTCCCGCAAGCCCCACCAGCCGGCGGCGAGGGCGAGGACGGCGCCGGCCAGCGAGCCGAACAGCGGCAGCAGCGGCGAGGCCGTCCACTGGAAGTCGAACACATAGCGCGCCAGCGCCCAGCCGACCACGCCCGCGACGATGCTGGCCAGGAACCCCGCCAGCAGGCCGACGCCGGCCAGCTCCGCCCGCTGGACCTGGCGCAGCAGGCTGGCGCGCGCGCCGACGGCACGCATGATCGCGAACTCGCGCGCCCGCTCCTCGCGCGTCGCCGTCACGGCGGCGAACAGCACGACCACGCCGGCGGCGAGCGTGAACGCGAACAGGAACTCGACTGCGCGGATCACCTTGTCCAGCACGCCCTGGATCTGGTTCAGCGTGCTGGTCATGTCGACGCTGGTGATGTTGGGGAAGGCCCGCACCAGCTGGTTGTCGAAGCCCTTGCGCTGCGGCGCATGGAAGGCGCTCATGTAGGTGACCGGCACGTCGGGCAAGCGGCTCACCGGGTAGATCACGAAGAAGTTGGCGCGCATCGATCCCCAGTCCACCTTGCGCAGCGACGTGATCTTTGCGTCCGTCGTGATGCCGCCGATGTCGAAGCGCAGCGCGTCGCCCAGGTTCAGCCCCAGGGTCTTGGCGATGCCTTCCTCGACGCTGACGCCACCCTGCTCCTCGGCCTGCCAGCGGCCGGCGACCACCTGGTTGTGCGGCGGCTGCACCGGCGAGTTGGAGAGATTGAACTCGCGGTCGACGAGACGACGCGCCCGGTCCTCGACATAGTCGTCCGGCGACACGGCCTTGCCGTTCACGGCGACCAGCCGGCCGCGGGTCATCGGGTACCAGTCGAACTTGGTCACGCCGGCGTCCCGCAAGGCTTTCTGGAAGGCCTCGTTCTGCTCGGGCATCACGTTGATGACGAAGCGGTTGGGCGCGTCGGGCGGCGTCGCCTGTCGCCAGCTGGCGATCAGGTCGGTGCGCAGCAGCACCAGCAGCATCAGCGCCAGCAGGCCGACCGACAGGGCGCTGACCTGCACCACGGCGTAGGCCGGCCGCGCCGAGATCTGGCGCGTCGCCAGCACCAGCCAGCGCGGCGCGGTCGCCTCGTTGACGCTGCGCCGCAGCAGCTTCACCGCCACCCAGCTGAGCGCGGCGAACAGCAGCACGGCGCCGGCGAATCCGCCGACCGCGATCAGGCCGAGCTTGAGGTCGCTGCTGGCCGCGAGCAGCAGCGCCGCGAAACCGAGCACGCCGACCGCGAGCACCGCCGCCGAGGCCGGCTTGAGGTTGCCGACGTCCCGGCGGATCACGCGCAGCGGCGGCACCTGGGCCAGCTGCATCACTGGCGGCAGGCCGAAGGCGAACAGCAAGGTCAGGCCCATGCCCAGGCCGAAGCCCGCCGGCCAGAGCGTCGCGGCCGGCAACGAGGTTTCCACCAGGCCGGCGAGCAGCAGCACGAACAGGAAGTGGACGCCGAAGCCGATCGCGATTCCGAGCGCGCTGGCGAACAGGCCGATCAGCGCGAACTCGAACGCATAGGCCAGCGCGATGGTGCGCTGGCTCTGTCCCAGCACCCGCAGCATCGCGCAATCGTCCAGGTGGCTGGCGGCAAAGCCGCGGGCGCCGAGCGCCACCGCGACGGCACTGAGCAGCGCCGCCAGCAGCGCCACCAGGTTGAGGAATTTCTCGGCCCGGTCCAGCGTCTGGCGCATCTCGGGCCGGCCGCCTTCCAGCGACTCCACCCGCACGCCGCGGACGGCCGGCTGCTTGACCTCCTGGGTCGCCCACTTGACGAAGGCCGACACCTGCTTGTCCTCGCCGGCCACGGCGAAGCGATAGGTGAGACGGCTGGCCGGCTGCACCAGGCGGGTGGCGGCCAGGTCGGACTGGTTCAGCATCACGCGCGGCGCGAAGCTCATGAAACCGGCGCCGCGATCGGGCTCGACGACGATGATGCGCGCGATGCGAAACTTGGCATCGCCCAGCAGCAGCGGATCGCCCGGTTGCAGCGCCAACGCTTCCAGCAGCGGCGCATCGACCCAGGCTTCGCCGGGCGCGGGAATGTCCCTGGTGTCGGCGCCAGCGGCATCGGCCTGCTGCGCCACCTTGAGCTTGCCGCGCAGCGGATAGCCGGGCGCGACGACCTTCAGCGCCACCAGCCTGCTGGCGCCGCCCTGGGCATCGGCGGCGCGGCCCATCGTCGGAAAGCCGATGGTGCTGACGCTCTGCAAGCCGAGCGAGCGCGCCTTGTCGACGAAAGCCTGGGGCGTGGGGTTGTCGCTGGAGACCACCGCGTCGCCGCCCAGCAGTTGCCGGGCGTCGCGAGCCAAGCCACCGTTGAGGCGGTCGGCGAAGAAGCCGACCGCCGTCAGGGCGGCGACCGCCAGCGTGACGGCGACCATCAGCAGCCTCAGCTCGCCGGCGCGCAGGTCGCGCCACAACGTGCGCCAGCCCAGGCGCCAGATCGAAGTGTTCATGCCGCCACCTTAGCGCAAACGCGCACGCGGACGGCGCCCAAGGCTATGGCGTTGCGTCCAGGCGCTGCTCGAGCGACTGCAGCAGCGGCTTGATCTGCTCGCCGATGCTGATCTGCGGATTGGAAAAGCCGTCCTGCTTGCCGGCCTCGATCTCGCGCTGCCGGATCAGCGGCACGGCGGCGGCAAAGGCTTTTTCGAAGGAGTGGGTCTTGCGCAACTGCTCGTCGAACACCGCGCGGCCGAAAAAGGTGAGCGGCGAGAGCCGGCCGCAGCCGTAGGAGGTGTGGATTGCATCGGCGGCCGTCATCACCAGGGTCGTCTCGCTGGCCAGCGGTTCGATCCAGCCGCCCGAATAGCAGGCCGAGATCGCGATCACGCGGTGCCGGATGCCGGCCTTGTCCAGCGCGGCCCGCAACTCGCCCGGGCTGACGGTCTCGACACTGAGCGGCCAGTGCGACGCGGCCAGCTTGAAGTCGCTGGCCCCGTGCGAAGTCATGTAGACCACCAGCAGATCGTTCTCCCGGTCCATCCGCCCGGCCAGGGCCTCGATCGCCCGCTCCAGGTTCTGCGGCGTCGCCCAGGGATGGGTCTGCGTGGTGGCTGGGTTGTTGAGCAGGTGCAGCACGCCGCGGGCATCGAACCGGTCCTTGAGCAAGCCCGCCACCATGCTGCTCTCGCGCAGGAAAACGTCTTCGCGGGCATAGGGCGCGAACACGAGGCCGTAAACGTCGGTCACGCCGGGGCGTTGCGCGGGCAGCGCATCGACCGTTTTGCGCCAGAGCGCCTGCTGGTTTTCGAAGGTTTGCTGGCTCAGCTCGAGCCGCGGAGTGTCGGGCGCTTCGACCTTGGAGGTGTCGAGCTGCCATGGCCGGTCCGTGAACTGCCAGGCGTCAACACCGAACACGGCCGCCAGCCCGAGCACCAGAATCGCCTGGCGCACTCTTGCGACTCCAAAGAACGACGTCAGCCGCACAGCCGCGACCAGCAGCCAGGCGATCAGCAGGAAGTAAACGCCCCATGCGGCCCAGGCGTTGGCCGCGAGGAGCCGAGGCATCGCTCGATGCGCATCGGCAATCGCCAGCAGCGACGCCACAACGGTGACCGGCAGCGCGGCAAGCATCCAGAGCGTGAACCAGGCCGGGACTCCCGCGGGCGTCCCGCCCGCCGGCGCCGGGGACGGCAGGACCCACCAGGCCAGCAGCAGCACGACGGCCGTCGACCACTGCGGCGCCAGCCAGCCGCGCAGGTCGAACAACGCCGGACCGTCGATCTCGAACCGGGCCAGCATCAGTTGCAGACCGAGGACGCCCAGGAGCACAAGCAGCAGTTGCGTGCGCGTGGGCTGGGCCGCGCCCACCCGCGGCCGCAGCAGGAAACCTGCGCGCAGCCCTTCGCGCAGCCACGCACTCAGGGGGATGCGCTGCAGCGGCGAAGCCGGCTCGGCGCCCGGCGCGGTTTCGCCGCCGGGGCCGGCGTCGGCAGCAGTGTCGGTGTGGTGAGCAGCGGCGGGGCCGGGATCGGCGGCGGCTTCGGCGTCGGACGCGGGGCCGGTCTCGGGGCCGATGCCCTTGTCGCTGTCGGTGATCTCCATCGGCCGGATCATGCCACCGCAGCCATCCTCAGGCCGCAGGCCGCGGATGCTGCTGCGCGAGCCCGGGCTGCAGCGTCAGCCGCTCCTGCGCGGTGTAGCAGAGGAAGCGCCGGTTGGTCGCGCGCCCGATGGTGCACAGGCCCAGCTGCTGCGCGATCTGATGGCCCATCTGCGTGATGCCGCTGCGCGACACCACCACGGCCACGCCCATCTGCGCCGCCTTGATCACCATCTCGCTGGTCAGGCGCCCGGTCGTGTAGAACACCAGGCCGGGTCCATCGAGCGAACCCGGCGGCTGCAGCCACATCCAGCCGGCGATCGTGTCGATGGCGTTGTGGCGGCCGACGTCTTCGACGAAGAGGAGCATCTCCTGGCCGCGAAACAGCGCGCAGCCGTGCACCGAGCCGGCCGACTTGTAGGTGCTCTCCTGGAGCCGGATGGCGTTGACGATGGCATAGAGCTGCGCCTGGGTGACGACGGTGTCTGGCAGGCGGATCGATTCGATCTCGTCCATCAGGCCGCCGAAGACGCTGCCCTGGCCGCAGCCCGTGGTGACGACGCGCCTGGCCGTGCGTTCCTCGATGCGCTCGATGCCGGAGCGGGTTTTCACCGCGGCGGCGCCGGTTTCCCAGTCGACGGTGACCGAATCCACTTCGTCGATGCCGGCGACGAGCCGCTGGTTGCGCAGGTAGCCCAGCACCAGCCATTCCGGCCGGGCGCCGAGCGTCATCAGCGTGACCAGCTCGCGCTTGTCGACGTAGACCGTCAGGTCGCGCTCGGCGGGGATCGCGATCGCCTCGCGCTCGCCGTGCTCGTTGACGGCGGCGACCTCCTGCGTCAGGGGCGCGCGGGCTTCGGTGAGATAAGGCAGCGGCATGGAACCACGATGCCGCGGGAACGCGGTCAGGCTATTTCTTGGCGGGCGCCATTTCGGCGGAGGTCTTGGGGACGCTCGGGGGGGCGACGGCGTTGCCGGCAGGCGAATGCGCGCCCGAGGTCTCCAGCGGGGTCTGTTGTGGCGCATTGAAGGCGAACGGACCCGGCTCGGCGCAACCCGTCGGCGTCGGCGCGCCAGCCGGCGCGGCGGCCGTGCCGCCGGCGACCGCGGGGTTGGCGGCCACCATCGCTGCGGCGGGAGCAGCACCGGCAGCCGCGGGTGCTTTTGGCGCCGCCGCAGCTGCAGGAGGGGCTGCGGCGGCGGCTGTCGCGCCGGACGTTGCCGAGACCGGCACCGCCTTCGCGTCCTTGGCCGCCGTGCTGCCCGCGGACTTGCGGTAGAACGCAGCGACGCGGTCCTGCGACCGGCACAGCTGGAAGGCATCCACCTTGGCCTGCCACGCGGTCTTGGCGGCTGCCTCTGCGGCCCTGGCCTTGGCGGCGTCGTCCAGCACCGGCGGCGGGATCTTGGCCAGGCTGGCGGCGCACGCAGCGGCGAGCACTCCGGCAATCCATAGGTTCTTCATGCGCGTTGTTCTCCGAGGATGGTGGCGTCGGCGGCGACCAGCGGCTGGCTGCGCTGCGCCGGGACCTTGCCGGACTTGATGTCTTCGTACCAGCGGCCGTGGTGCTCGCGGGCCCATTCGTCGCCCACGTAACCGGTGCGCATGGCCTTGTAGGCGCCGCGGGTCCCGACCGTGCCCAGGTAGATGTGGCCGGCGAACAGGCACATCATCAGGATGGTCGACACGTAATGGCTCATGTGCGCGACCTGCATCGTGGCGCGGTCATAGACGATCCCCGGGATGAGCTTGTCCATCACCAGTCCCGACGCAACGACGAAGGAACCGAGCAGCAGCACGCCGATCCAGAACACGAACTTTTCGCCCGGGTTGTACCGGTTGGCCGGCGGCGGGTGCTCGCCCGCCTTGCCGAACATGCCGCCGCCCTTGAGGATCCAGGCCATGTCGCCACGTTCCGGCCAGTTGTCGCGCAGGAAGGTGAAGAACATGATGACCAGCGAGACGGCGAACAGCGGGCCGGCAAAGTTGTGCATCGTCTTGAGCAGCCAGGTCAGCCAGCCGAACAGCGCGCCGCCGATGACCGGCAGCATGAAGAACTTGCCGAAGGCCATCACGATGCCCGAGATGGCCAGCACGCAGAAGGCGATCGCGTTGGCCCAGTGGGTCGAGCGTTCGAACGGGGTGAAGCGTTCGATCCGGCGCGAGCCCTCGTGGGCGTCGTGCTCGCCGATGGGCCCCTTGGTGAAATAGAAGATCGCCAGCGCGCCCAGCACGATCAGGAACAGCGCGCCGCCGTACGGGATCAGCCACACGTTGCGCACCTGCCGCCAGGCCTCGCCGGCCGTGGTCAGTCGGGAACCCGGATATTGCACCGGCGCCTGGATCAGCACACCCGCTTCCGGATGCTCGCTCTTGGGCAGGCTGGAGAAGCCTTCCATGCCGCCGGCGACGCCGCGCCACATGGGCGCGTTGTTGCCGGGCTGCACCCGGTTGCGCTCGCCGTTGCTCTGGCTCATGTACTTCGGGTCGGAGCTGGCGTCGGGCTTGACCTCCGGCTTGACGTCGAAGATGTTCTGGCCCTGGATGCCGCCCTGCTGCGGCGCGCCCGGCGCCGGGGACGTGGCGGCCGGAGGCGGCAGGTCATCCTTGGACTTGTCCTGGGCGATGGCGGAGGCGGCCAGCGCTAAGGCCAGCACCGAGGCAACGAGGAGTGGCCGCAGCATGGTCAGTTGACCTTGGTGTAGTCGTTCTGGCCGTTCTGGGCTCGGGTGCGCAACTGCGCCTCCCAGCTGCCCTTGTCACCCGCCTTCCAGCCGGCCGCAGCGAACGGCATGCCGGTGCCCTCGAAAGCCGCGGTGTCATGCCTGACGCCGCCGGTCATCGACTGCGGTTTTTCGCCGCAGGCCGCCAGTGCCGCCGCCGCGAGAACCAGGACAAGAGCGCGCATCATGACTTGCCTCCCGCCGGTTGCCCGGCCTGCTTGGAGCCGTAGGCCGTGCCCCAGCCCCAGACCTCGGCGCCCTTGCCGCGCTTGACCACGCGGTTGCGGAAGATGTCGGCGACGACGTCGCCGTCGCCGGCCAGCAGGGCCTTGGTCGAACACATCTCGGCGCAGGCGGGCAGCTTGCCTTCGGCCAGCCGGTTGCGGCCGTACTTCTCGAACTCCGCTTCGCTGCCGTTGGCCTCGGGGCCGCCGGCGCAGAAGGTGCACTTGTCCATCTTGCCGCGCACGCCGAAAGTTCCGGCCGCCGGAAACTGCGGCGCACCGAAGGGGCAGGCATAGGAGCAGTAACCGCAGCCGATGCAGGTGTCCTTGTCGTGCAGGACGACGCCTTCGTCGGTGCGGTAGAAGCAGTTCACCGGGCACACCGCCATGCAGGGCGCGTCCGAGCAGTGCATGCAGGCCACCGAGATCGAGCGCTCGCCAGGCACGCCGTCGTTGAGCGTGACCACGCGCCGGCGGTTCACGCCCCAGGGCACCTCGTTCTCGTTCTTGCAGGCCGTGACGCAGCCGTTGCACTCGATGCAGCGCTCCGAGTCGCAGATGAATTTCATTCTTGCCATTTGTAGCTCCTCAGGCGGTGACCCGCTCCACGTTGCAGATCGTCGTCTTGGTTTCCTGCATCATCGTCACGCTGTCGTAGCCGTAGGTGGTCGCCGTGTTCACCGCCTCGCCCCGCACCACCGGCGCCGCGCCGTTCGGGTAATACGGCAGCATGTCGGTGCCCTGCCAGCGGCCGGCGAAGTGGAACGGCATCCAGCAGGTGTCGGGGCCGACCCGCTCGGTCACCATGGCCTGCACGTTGAGCCGGCCGCCGGTGGGCGTCATCAGCCAGACCCGCTCGCCGTTGCGGATTCCGCGCGCGGCCGCCGCCTTCGGGTTGATCTCGACGAAGGCCTCCTGCTGCAGTTCGGCCAGCCAGGGGTTCGAGCGCGTCTCGTCGCCGCCGCCCTCGTATTCGGTGAGCCGGCCGGACGTCAGGATCAGCGGGAATCTCTCCGCGACCTTGTCCGTCAGGTTCTTCTCCTGGATGGTCTTGTACAGCGTGGGCAGCCGCCAGAACGCCTTCTTGTCGTCGTGGGTCGGGTACTTGGCGACCAGGTCGGGCCGGGTGCTGTACAGCGCCTCGCGGTGCTGCGGGATGCCGTCCGGGAAGTTCCACACCACCGCCCGCGCCTTGGCATTGCCGAAGACGTGGCAGCCATGGTTCTGCATGGTCACCCGGATGATGCCGCCGGAGTTGTCGGTCTTCCAGTTCTTGCCTTCGGCCAGCAGCTTTTCCTCGGGCCTCAGCTCGTCCCACCAACCCAGCTTCTTGAGCAGCACGTGGTCGAACTCCGGATAGCCGGTCTGGATGTCGGCGCCTTTGGATGCCGAACCGTCTTCCGCCAGCAGGTTGACGCCGTTGCGCTCGACGCCGAAGTTCGCGCGGAAATTGCCGCCGCCGTCCATGACGTGCTTGCTGGTGTCGTACAGGTTGGGCGAGCCAGGGTGCTTGAGTTCGGGGTTGCCGAAGCAGGGCCAGGGCAAGCCGAAGTAGTCGCCTGTCAGGTCATAGCCCGTGAGCTTGTCCTTGCCGCCCTTGGACTTGAGGGTCTTGACGTCGAAGTTGGCCATGTTGCGCATGTGCGCCTTCAGCCGCTCCGGGCTCTGCCCGGTGTAGCCGATGGTCCAGACCGACTTGTTGATCTCGCGCAGGATGTCCTCGGGCACCGGCTCGTCCAGGCCCTTGACCTTCTGCATCTTGAAGTTCCTGGACAGCTCCTTGCCGAAGCCGAGCCTGTCGGCGAACTGCTGCATGATCATGTGGTCGCTGCGGCTTTCCCACAACGGCTCGATCACCTTCTCGCGCCACTGCAGCGAACGGTTCGACGCGGTCACCGATCCGCTGGTTTCGAACTGCGTCGCGGCCGGCAGCAGGTACACGGCGCGGTTCTTGTTCAGGTCTTCGGGCCGGCCCGGCATCGCGGCCATCGCGGCCGTCGCCGACGGATACGGGTCCACCACCACCAGCAGGTCCAGCATGTCCATGGCCCGCTTCATCTCCAGGCCCCGGGTCTGCGAGTTCGGCGCGTGGCCCCAGTAGACGACCGCGCGCAGGTTCGGGTCCTGGTCGATCAGCTCGTTCTTTTCCATCACGCCGTCGATCCAGCGCGAGACCGTGATGCCCGGCTTGGTCATCATGCCGGGGTTGGCGAAGCGGCCCTTGATCCAGTCGTAGTCGACGCCCCAGACCTTGGCGAAATGGCGCCACGAGCCTTCGACGATGCCGTAGTAGCCGGGCAGCGAGTCGGTGTTGGGGCCGACGTCGGTCGCGCCCTGCACGTTGTCGTGGCCGCGGAAGATGTTGGCGCCGCCGCCGGACACACCGACGTTGCCCAGCGCCAGCTGCACGATGCAGGAGGCGCGGACCATCGCGTTGCCGATGGTGTGCTGGGTCTGGCCCATGCACCACACCAAGGTCGACGGCCGGTTCATCGCCATCATCTGCGCCGCCTTGAAAACCTGCGCCTCGGGCACGCCGCAGGCTTCCTCCACCTTGTCCGGCGTCCACTTGGCCATCACGTCCTTCTTGACGTCTTCCATGCCGTAGACCCGGTCGTTGATGTACTTCTTGTCTTCCCAGCCGTTGGCGAAGATGTGGTACAGCATGCCGAACAGGAATGGGATGTCCGAACCGGAACGGATGCGGATGTATTCATCCGCCTTGGCGGCCGTGCGGGTGAAACGCGGATCCACCACGATCATCTTGGTGCCGGTCTCCTTGGCATGCAGCATGTGCAGCATGCTGACCGGATGCGCCTCGGCGGCGTTGGAGCCGATGTACAACGCGCACTTGCTGTTCTGCATGTCGTTGTACGAATTGGTCATGGCGCCGTAGCCCCACGTGTTCGCGACACCTGCCACCGTCGTCGAATGGCAGATGCGGGCCTGGTGGTCGCAGTTGTTGCTGCCCCAGAGGCTGACGAACTTGCGCATCAGGTACGCCTGCTCGTTGCTGTGCTTGGACGATCCGATCCAGTAGACCGAGTCGGGGCCGCTGGCCTTGCGCAGCTCCAGCATCTTGGCGCTGATCTCGTTGAGCGCCGTGTCCCAGCTGATGCGCTCGTACTTGCCGTTCACCAGCTTCATCGGATAGCGCAAACGGAATTCGCCGTGGCCGTGCTCGCGGATGGCCGCGCCCTTGGCGCAATGCGCGCCGAGGTTGATCGGCGAGTCGAACACCGGTTCCTGCCGCACCCAGACGCCGTTTTCGACGACCGCATCGATGGCGCAGCCGACCGAGCAGTGGCTGCAGACGGTGCGCTTGACCTCGATGGTGCCGCTGCCGACCGCGGGGCCGCGGCCTTCGGCGGCGCCGGCCTTTTTCACCAGCGTCAGCTGTGATGCGGCGATGCCGACCCCCACGCCCAGGCCGGAGCGGCGCAGGAACGCGCGGCGGTCCATCGTGGGCAGGGCCCTGGACAGCCCCCGCTGCAGGCTGTGCACGAACGCAGGACGCGCGCCGCCGTGGGCGGTACCCGATTTCTTGGTCAACAACATGGGACTCTCCAGCAGACGGGAGTTAGATGAGGGTGGTCTTGTAATAGCGCTTGACGTGTTCCGTCAGCTGGTAGCCGCCGCCCCTTTCGGGCGGGGGATTGAGCGCCTGCGTTTTCTGCGCATCGAGGTCCGGCACGGCGGAAGGGATCAGGGTGACAGCGGCTGCGGCTGCACCGACTGTGGCTGCGCCCGCGAACAACGTGCGGCGCGATAGCTTGCTCTTGGGCTGGCTCATGTCTGTCTCCTGATTCCCGATGGAAGAACTTCGTTTCCTCTTTGAATGTATCGCCCGGCGCAACGCTGCGCAAGAGTTGGGTCACTGGGTTTTTCCTTACGACAAGGTGTCGCAAGGATCGCGACAACTTGTCGCAAACTTCGCCGCGCGAAAGACAAAACGCCGGCCTGCGCGCCAAGGCCGGTCGCCGCGCCGCCCCTAGAATGCCCTTGCACACCGCTGCCCCCGTGACGCCAACCTCGCCCTCCCCCGACAAAGCCGCCGACAGAGCCGACGGCTGGCCGCTCTGGTCGATCCTGGTGGTGGACGACGAACAGGGCATGCGCAACTTCCTGGTCAAAACGCTGGTGCCACGCTGCCACTTCGTGATGGACGCGGGCAGCGCGGAGGAAGGCGCCGCCAGGCTGGCCGACCACCACGTCGACCTGGTGATCCTCGACATCTCGCTTCCGGGCAAGAGCGGTGTCGCCTGGCTGAAGGAATTGCGCGATCACGGTTTCTCCGGCGAGGTGATCCTGATCACGGCCTTCGCCGATCTCGACACCGCGATCGAGGCATTGCGCGCCGGCGCGTCGGATTTCATCCTCAAGCCATTCCGCGTGCCGCAGATCCTCAACGCGATCAAGCATTGCTACGAACGTTCGCGCCTGGCCCGCGAAAACTACGTGCTGCGACGCAGCCTTCCCGGCGCCGGCGGCCAGCCCGACGGACTGATCGGCCGCTCCGACGCCATCGCGGGGCTGTCGCAGTCGCTGCGGCGGGTGGCGGCGGTGGACAGCACGGTGTTGCTGCAGGGCGAGTCGGGCACGGGCAAGGAGCTGGTGGCGCGGGCCCTGCACGGCATGTCGAGCCGCGCCACCGGCCCGTTCGTCCCGGTCAACTGCGCATCGATGTCGCCCGAACTGATCGAGAGCGAGCTGTTCGGCCATGCGCGCGGCGCCTTCGCCGGCGCCACCCAGGCCCGCGACGGGCTGTTCTATTACGCGCAGGGCGGCACGCTGTTCCTGGACGAAGTCGCCGAGCTGCCGCTGGCGCTGCAGGCCACCCTGCTGCGCGCGCTCGAGGACCTGAAGATCCGCCCGGTCGGCAGCGAGCAGTTGCTGCCGGTGAACGTTCGCATCATCGCGGCGACCAACCGCGCGCTGTCCGCCGAAGTGGCGGCCGGCCGATTTCGCAAGGACCTGTACTACCGGCTGCAGGTCGTGGAGATCAGCCTGCCGCCGCTGCGCGAGCACAAGGAAGACATTCCCGATCTCGTCGCCCATTTCAACGCCGTGCTGGCGCCGCGGCTCGGGGTCGAGCCGCTCGCGGTCAGCGACGACGAGCAGCGTTACCTGGCGCAGTACGACTGGCCGGGCAACGTGCGCGAGCTGCGCAACCTGATCGAGCGCTCCCTGATCCTGGGCACGCTGAACGTCTCGGCGCTCTATCCGCAGCCGGAGCGTCCGCCTGCGTCGGCGGCGCCGGCCACCGACCTGCAGACGCTGGAAAAGCAGCACATCATGGCGGTGCTCGATTCGGTGCAGGGCGACAAGACCCGCGCCGCGCAGTTGCTGGGCATCTCGCGCCGCACGCTGGAGCGCCGTTGCGCCGAATGGGCACTGGCCTGAGCCTTCCCCTGCGCTGGCTGCAACAGTCGGTGCGCAACAAGCTGGTGGCCATGGCGCTGCTGCCGCTGCTGGTGGTGCTGCCGCTGCTGGTGGCGACGCTGGTCCTGTGGGGCGACGCGGCTTACCACCGGCTGCTGATCACCAAGGTGCGCAGCGACTTGGCGGTGGCCCACGGCTACTTCAACCAGGTGATCGCCGAAGTCGGCGGCGGCACGGATGCGATCGCCGGCTCGCACGCGCTGATGCGAGCGCTGGTCGCGGGCGACCAGGCGGCGCT
>JAQGNJ010000132.1 GCA_028291885.1 Ramlibacter sp.
CGAACTGGACGCGGAGTTCTGAAGGCCGTCACTTCCAGGGCGTCGGCTGCGGAATGGCGCAGACCGGCTCGACGTCGATCGACTTGAAATCGGCCGGCGAGACGCTCTCCAGGTATTCCATGTCGGGCGAGTAGTCGAACAGGAAATGCCTGATCCCGGCGCGCTGGTGCACGCAGTCGCCCGCCGACACCAGAAATCCCGCAGGCCCCCCGGCACGAAAGCCGTGTCGCCAGGCTTGACGTGGGAGAACTTGGTCGCGGTCCGATCCAGCATGGCTTCTCCTTGGTGCGCGCTTCGGGCGCATGGCCGATCAAGCAGGAAGCGTTCCAAATGCGGGGCAAGGACGCACAGATCCTCTCCGACTTTGCGGTTTCTGCGTCGTTGCCGCGTCCTCTGCGTCCGGCGTGCGTGTTTGGGCTCTCTGGGATAATCGGCATATGAGCGGAAACACCTTCGGCAACCTGTTCGCGGTCACGAACTTCGGCGAGTCGCACGGACCGGCGATCGGCTGCGTGATCGACGGCTGCCCGCCGGGGATGGCACTGTCGCAGGCCGACATCCAGCCCGACCTCGACCGGCGCCGGCCCGGCACCAGCCGGCACGTGACGCAGCGCCAGGAAGAAGACCAGGTCGAGATCCTCTCTGGCGTCTACGAAGGCCAGACCACGGGCACGCCGATCTGCCTGCTGATCCGCAACACCGACCAGCGCAGCAAGGACTACAGCGCGATCGCGCAGACCTTCCGGCCCGGCCACGCCGACTACAGCTACCTGCAGAAATACGGCCTGCGCGACCCGCGCGGCGGCGGCCGCTCCTCGGCCCGGCTGACGGCGCCCATGGTCGCGGCCGGTGCGGTGGCCAAGAAATGGCTGGCGCAAAAGTACGGCACCGTGTTTCGCGGCTGCATGACGCAGATCGGCGAACTCGTCATCCCGTTCGAAAGCTGGGAGCACGTGCCGCACAACCCGTTCTTCGCGCCGGTGGCCGATGTTTCTGCGCTGGAGGCATACATGGACAGCCTGCGCAAGGCCGGCGATTCCTGCGGCGCACGCATCCGGGTCACGGCGTCCAGTGTCCCGGCGGGACTTGGCGAGCCGCTGTACGACAAGCTCGACGCCGACATCGCCTGGGCGATGATGGGCATCAACGCGGTCAAGGGCGTCGAGATCGGCGCCGGCTTCGCCAGCGTGGCGCAGCGCGGCACGACCCACGGCGACTCGATGACACCGCAGGGCTTCAGGACCAACAACGCCGGCGGCGTGCTCGGCGGCATCAGCACCGGGCAGGATCTCGAGGTGGCGATTGCCGTCAAGCCGACCAGCTCGATCATCAGCCCGCGCGAAACCATCAATCTGCGGGGAGAGGCGACCGAGGTGGTCACCAAGGGCCGCCACGATCCCTGCGTCGGCATCCGCGCCACGCCCATCGCCGAGGCGATGCTGGCGCTGGTCGTGATGGAGCATGCGCTGCGCCAGCGCGCGCAGAACGCCGACGTCGATCCGCCGCTGCAGCCGATCAAGGCATCCTTCCTGTAGCCGCCGCGCATGCGCGAGCGCAACCCGCTGGTGCCGTTCGCGGCGCTGTCCGCGAGCTATTTCGCGCACATCGGTTTCTTCAATCCCTATCTCCCGCTGTGGCTCAAGGAGCTGGGCCTGCCCATCGTCGTCATCAGCCTGCTGGCGTCGGTGCAATCGTTCACCCGCGTGTTCGCGCCCTATGCCTGGGGCGCGCTGTCGGACCACACGGGCGAGCGCGTGCGGCTGCTGCGGCTCAGCGCCGCGATCGCGCTGCTCGCTTCCGCCGGCTTGTGGATCGACGGCGGCCCGTGGTGGGTGGGACTGGTCCTGCTGCTGCTGTTCACCCACACCAGTTCGATGATGTCGCTGACCGAGGCGGCGATGGCGCACCTGGTGGCCGGCGACTGGGGCCGTTACGGCCGGGTCCGGCTCTGGGGCTCGGCCGGTTTCCTCGTCACGGTGTTGCTGGCCGGCGCCTGGTTCGAACGCTTCGGCATGCGCAGCTTTCCGGCCTGGGCCGCAGTCACGCTGGGCCTGGTGCTGGCGTGCACCTTGTGGCTGCCGGACACGCGCGAAAAACCGCAGGCGCATGCGGCGCATGGGAAGGAACCGGTCGGTCCCGTGTTGCGCCAGCCGGCCGTGCGCTGGTTCTTCGCGTCCCTGCTGCTGCACGTGATGTCGCATTTCGCCGTGTACGGTTTTCTCTCGCTCTACCTGGACTCGCTCGGCTACAGCAAGGCGACGATCGGCATCCTGTGGGCGGTGTCGGTCGTGCTGGAGATCGCCTGGTTCTTCGGCCAGGGCCGCTTCATCTCGCACCTGTCGATGCCGCGCTGGCTGGTGGTCTGCGGCGTGGCGATGGCCGTGCGGATGGCCCTCACCGCCGGCTTCGGCGCTTCGCTGGCGGCGCTGTTCCTCGCGCAGGTGCTGCATGCGCTGACCTTCGCGACCCATCACACCGCGTGCATCGCGATGGTCACCCAGCACTTTCCCGGCCGGCTGCGCGGGCGCGGCCAGGCGCTGTTCACCGTCGTCGGCTACGGCGTGGGCGGAGTGGTCGGCGTGCTGGCCGGCGGCGCCCTCGCATCGCGCTTCGGCTTCAGCGTGATGTTCGGCGTCGCCTCGCTGCTTGCGGCGGCCGCGACCTTGTGCGCGTGGCGTGTCGCGAGGCTGGAGCCAGGCGCCGGTTGATCCTGCAGCGCGATGCGCGTTGCGAACGAGCTCGGCACCGTCGCCGGCCCCCGGGAGCTGCGATTCCCGCTACGCTGGCGACCGGGTCCGGCGTGCAAGGTTGACGCGCCGGATGCAGCACTGTGTTCAACCTCAACGACAAGGAGAATGCAATGGCAAGCTATGGCAAGAAAGCGTCGGAAAAGGTCGAAGAGGTCATGCATGAAAAGAAGGCCGGAACGCTCAAGAGCGGATCCGGCAAGAAGGTGACCAGCCGCAAGCAGGCGATCGCGATCGCGCTGTCGGAAGCGCGCAAGGAGGGCGACAAGGTGCCGCCGCCGACGAAGACGCCGGCCAGGAAGACGGCGGCGAAGAAGACCACGGCGCGCAAGGCGCCGGCCAAGAAGGCCGCGGCGAAGAAGACGGCCGCAAAGAAAACGACGGCCCGCAAGACCGCGGCGAAAAAGACGCCGGCGAAGAAAACGGCGGCGAAGAAGACCTCCGCCAAAAAGAGCACCGGCCGCAAGACCTCGGGCAGCCGCAGCGCCAGCGCGAAGAAATCCGGCTGAAAAAGACGGCGCCCCCGGGCGCCTGTAGGCATGCTCCGACGCGCCGCTTCCGCAATGTTTGACAGGCAGGTGCCCGCGCCTGGCCGATAGTGGGGGCTCGCAACAAGCAAGGATCCCTCATGGCCAAACCGACCGCAAAGGACTCGGGGCGCGGCAGCGATGTCGATGCAGTCGCACAGAAGCAGCGCGAACTGCAGCTCGAGCAGGACCGCAAGGACAAGGCGGCGCAATCCGAAAAAGGCAGCGACAAGCCGCCCAAGCCGGTCCAGGCCGGCACGCGCGAGCATCCCGCCAATCCGCTGCCCGGCCAGCACCTGGCCAAGCCGGGGCTGGAGGCGCAGATGCAGCTGGAACCGCAGTTCCTCGCGCCCGACTACCGCGGCAGCGGCAAACTCAAGGGCATGACGGCGCTGGTCACAGGCGGCGACTCGGGCATCGGCCGCGCTGTCGCCGTGCTGTTCGCGCGCGAGGGCGCGGACGTGGCCATCGTCTATCTCAACGAGCATGAGGATGCCGAGGAGACACGCCGCTACGTCGAGAAGGAAGGCCAGCGCTGCCTGCTGCTTCCAGGCGACGTGAAGGACACGAAGTTCTGCCAGCAGGCCGTGGAAAAGACCATCGCCGAATTCCGCCGTCTCGACGTGCTGGTCAACAACGCCGACTTCCAGCTGCACGCCGCGTCGCTGGAGGACATCACCGACGAGCGGCTCGAAGAGACCTTCCACACCAACATCTTCGGCTACATGAAGATGGCCCGGGCGGCGCTGCCGCACCTGAAAAAGGGCGCATCCATCATCAACACGGGCTCGGTCACCGGCCTGCAGGGCAGCGCGAAGTTGCTGGACTATTCGGCGACCAAGGGCGCGATCCATGCCTTCACGATGTCGCTCGCGAGCAACCTCGTCGAGAAGGGCATCCGGGTGAATGCCATCGCGCCCGGGCCGGTGTGGACGCCGCTGAACCCGGCCGATTCGCCGCCCGACACGATCGTCGACTTCGGCAAGAACACCGACATGAAGCGGCCGGCCCAGCCGGAGGAGCTGTCGCCCGCCTATGTGTTCCTGGCGTCGCCGGCTTGCTCCAGCTACATCACGGGCATCGTCCTGCCGATCACCGGCAGCGTCGGAAGCTGAGCATTTCTGCTTGCATGCGGCCCCGGGCCCTTGTGCGACCGGGTTTGCGGCATATGATCAGCGGATGCGACTGTGCGTCGCATCCGGTGTGGGTGCCCGACGCTGAATGCGTGGCCCAGCCCCGATCGGAAGGACCGCTCCCATGGAACCCAAGACAGCAAGGATCACCGTCCTCATCGATCCCGAAAAGAAGCTCGCGCTGGAAAAGCTCTGCGCGGAACAGGACGTCACGCCGTCCCAGGTGGTGCGCCGCCTGATCCGCGACTACCTGGCGAGCAACGGCGTGACCGCGGCCCCCGTCCGCGGCAAGCAGCCGCGGCACTCCGCCTGAACGCGATGGATCCGCTTTCCACGCCAGCTCCGGTTCCCGGTTCGCGACTGGTCGGAGCCGCAGGCCAGGAGTGGGTGGTCCTGCGCATCACCCACGCCGACGACGAGCCGGAGATCTGGCTGGCGCACCTGATCAAGGTTGCCGACGCCGAGGCGGGCCGCCGCCACCTGTCGCTGGTGCTGACGGGAGAAGAGTTCGTCGAGTTCTGCCGCAGCGAGGGCATCGCCTGATTGGGACCGCGGCAGGGCTTTGCTAAGCTCAGGGCCGACTTTCCCCTTCCCGCCATGAAAACTGCACTGGTCCTGAACGGCCCCAACCTGAACCTGCTCGGCACCCGCGAGCCCCAGGTCTATGGATCGCAGACGCTCGCCGACGTCGAGAAACTCTGCACCGAAGCCTGCGCGGCGCACGGCCTGCGCCTGGATTTCCGCCAGAGCAACCACGAGGGCGTGCTGGTCGACTGGATCCAGGAGGCGGGCCGGGGCCAGAAGGACGGCAGCGTCGCCGGCGTGATCCTGAATGCGGGCGCCTACACCCACACCAGCATCGCCCTGCACGACGCGATCAAGGGCGCGGGCGTGACGCTGATCGAGCTGCACATCAGCAACGTCCATGCGCGCGAAGCCTTCCGCCACCATTCCTACATCTCGCCCGCCGCCCGCGCCGTGATGGCCGGCTTCGGCGTCCAGGGCTACCCCCTCGCCATCGCCGCTCTGGCCGGCTTCTAGTCCGCGCGCAAGAGCGGGAGCGGACCGCCGGAGCGCGGCGCTAAACTCGCAAAATGAACCAGCCAGTCCATTTGCCGGCTTCACGCAAGCGCGCAAAGGCGCAACCGCGCACCAACGACCCGGAGCGCACGCGGGCCGACATCATCGAGGTGGCGACGCACGAGTTCTCGGAGAAGGGCCTGGCCGGCGCGCGCATCGACGTGATCGCCGAGGCGATGCGCACCAGCAAGCGGATGATCTACTACTACTTCGGCAGCAAGGAGGCGCTCTATGTCGCCGTGCTGGAGGAGGCGTATCGCCGCATCCGCTCGATCGAGGCGCAACTGCACCTGGAAGACCTGGCGCCCGAAGACGCGCTGCGCAAGCTGGTCGGATTCACGGTCGACTACCAGTTGGCCAATCCGGACTTCATCCGCCTCGTGATGAACGAGAACATCCACCGCGGCGAGTTCCTCGGGCAGAGCGGGATGATCCAGACGCTCAATGTCCCGGCGATCAACGCGGTCCGCCAGGTCTATGAGCGCGGCCTGAAGGCCGGCGTGTTCCGCTCCGGCATCGATCCCGTCGACCTGCACATGTCGATCAGCGCGCTCAGCTTCTTCAACGTCTCCAACCGCCACACCTTCTCGCTGATCTTCAAGCGGGACCTCGAGTCGCCGGCCGCCATCGTCGCGCGGCGCGACAGCATCATCGAAATGGTGGTGCGGTTCGTGCGCAAGTAAGCCGAGCCCGTCAGCTGTCGAAAGCGGCCTAGGGTTTTTCCGGATACGAGAAAACTAACCAGTTCGTACATACTGCGCTCCGACGGTTCCCAAGCGGGCGCCGTCGCACGATCCCGTCGCCCACGCCGGGACGAATCCGGAGACAGGCGATGCTTCGAAGAATCCTCGATCGGTACTGCCAGGCCTTGTCCGTCGTGATGGCGGCCTGCCTCGCAGTGATGGTGGTGCTGGTGTTCGGCAACGTCGTCCTGCGCTATGCCTTCAATTCGGGCATCGCCGTGTCCGAAGAGGTGTCGCGCTGGCTGTTCATCTGGGTGACCTTCCTTGGCGCGATCGTGGCCCTGCGGGAACACGGCCATCTCGGAACCGACATGCTGGTGTCGCGCCTGCCGGTTGCGGGCAAGAAGATCTGCCTGGTCGCCGGCCAGCTGCTGATGCTGTACCTGACCTGGCTGCTGTTCCAGGGCAGCCTGGCGCAGGCCCGCATCAACTGGGACGTGGCGGCGCCGGTGACCGGTGCGTCGATGGCCGTCGTCTACGGCGCGGGCATCGCGTTCGCCGTGTCCGCGGCCGTCCTGCTGCTGATCGAGCTGGTGCGCACGCTCAGCGGCCGGATCGGCGACGACGAACTGGTGATGGTCAAGGAATCGGAGGAGCAGTCCGAACTCGAAGCCCTGCAGGCCGAACTCGCCAGGCAGGACGCGCAGCCTGCCAGAGCCGGGAGCCGGGCATGACCGTCTTCATCTTCATCGGTTCGCTGTTCGGCGCCATGGCGCTGGGGATCCCGATCGCGTTCGCGCTGCTGGCCAGCGGCGTGGCGCTGATGTGGCACCTCAGCCTGTTCGACGCCCAGATCCTGGCCCAGAACCTGATCAACGGCGCCGACAGCTTCCCGCTGCTGGCCGTGCCTTTCTTCATGCTGGCCGGCGAGATCATGAACGTCGGCGGCCTGTCGCAGCGCATCGTCAATTTCGCGCTGGCGCTGGTCGGCCACGTCAAGGGCGGGCTGGGCTACGTGGCGATCCTGGCGGCCTGCCTGCTCTCCGCGCTGTCGGGATCGGCCGTCGCCGACGCCGCCGCGTTGACGGCGCTGCTGCTGCCGATGATGGTCGCCGCCGGTCACGACAAGGCCCGCTCCGGCGGCCTGATCGCGGCCTCGGGCGTCATCGGCCCGGTCATCCCGCCCAGCATCGGCTTCGTGATCTTCGGCGTCGCCGCCAACGTCTCGATCAGCAAGCTGTTCATCGCCGGCATCTTCCCCGGCATCCTGATCGGCGTGGCGCTGGCGGTCGCCTGGTGGATCACCGGGCGCAAGGAGGTGCTCGAAGTACCGCCGCGCAAGTCGGCGGCCGAGATCTGGCGCGCCGCCCGCGAGTCCTTCTGGGCGCTGCTGCTGCCGGTGATCATCCTGGTGGGCCTGCGCATGGGTGTGTTCACTCCCACCGAGGCGGCGGTGGTGGCGGCCGTGTACGCGCTGTTCGTCGCCACGGTGATCTATCGCGAGCTGCCGCTCAGGAGCCTGTACCCGATCTTCGTGACCGCGGCCAAGACGACGGCCGTGATCATGTTCCTGGTTGCCGCCGCCATGGTCTCGGCCTGGCTGATCACGGTAGCCGACCTGCCCAGCAAGATGATCGCGCTGCTCCAGCCTTTCATGGGCAACCAGACCCTGCTGCTGGTCGCGATCATGGTGCTGGTGATGATCGTCGGCACGGCGATGGACATGACGCCGACCATCCTGATCCTGACGCCGGTGCTGATGCCGGTGGTCAAGGCCGCCGGCATCGACCCCGTGTATTTCGGCGTGCTGTTCATCATCAACAACTCGATCGGCCTGATCACGCCGCCGGTGGGCACGGTGCTCAACGTCGTGGCCGGCGTCGGCCGCATGAAGATGGACGACGTCACCCGCGGCGTCTGGCCTTTCATGATCGCCCAGTTCATCGTGATGTTCCTGATGGTGCTGTTCCCGCAGCTCGTCATGTGGCCGCTCAAGCTTTTCTACTGAACGTTCATTACCCCGAAGGAGACAACCCGATGAAACGCCTGATGATCAAGACCCTGGTGGCCACGCTGGCCGTCGCCGCGTCCGGCATGGCCTGGGCACAGGACATCAAGGAGCGCACGCTCAAGATGGGCCTGCAGAACCCCAAGGGCCATCCGGCCGTGATGGGCGCGGAGAAGTTCGCGGAACTGGTCGCGGCCAAGTCGGGCGGCAAGATCAAGGTCAACCTGTTCCCCGGCGGTGTGCTCGGTGGCGACGCGCCGACCGTCTCGGCGCTGCAGGGCGGAACGGTGGAGATGACCGTGCTCAACTCCGGCATCCTGGCTTCGCAGGTCAAGGAATTCGCGATCTACGACTTCCCCTTCCTGTTCGCCAACGCCAGGGAAGCGGACGCGGTGGTCGACGGGCCGTTCGGCAAGGGCCTGCACGCCAAGCTGGCCGACAAGGGCATCGTCGGCCTGGCGTACTGGGAACTGGGGTTTCGCGACCTGACCAACGGCCGCCGACCGATCAACAAGGTGGAAGACATCGCCGGCCTCAAGCTGCGAGTCATCCCCAACCCGATCAACATCGACTGGGTCAAGGCGCTCGATGCCAACCCGACGCCGCTGGCCTTTCCCGAGCTGTACG
Organism: Ramlibacter sp.; assembly: GCA_028291885.1. GTDB lineage: Bacteria > Pseudomonadota > Gammaproteobacteria > Burkholderiales > Burkholderiaceae_C > Ramlibacter. Next base: position 8,806 of record JAQGNJ010000132.1, read on the forward strand.
CGGCGCTGGAACAGAAGGCGGTCGACGGGCAGGAAAACCCGGTCAGCGTGATCCTGGCCAACAAGTTCGCCGAGGTGCAGAAGTACCTGACGCTGACCCACCACCAGTACAACCCGCAGTCGGTGATCCTGAGCAAGAAGACCTGGGACACGATGAGCGCCGCCGAGAAGAAGATCATCCAGGAGGCCGCGGACGAGGCCGGCCGCTACCAGCGCCAGGTGTCGCGCGAGCAGGCCGCACTGACCATCGACCAGCTGAAGAAGGCCGGCATGCAGGTCACCCAACTGAGCGCCGGCGAACAGGCCAAGCTGCACGTGAAGATGAAGCCGGTGATCGACAAGCACGCGGCCAGCGTCGGCGACAGCACGGTCAAGGACGTGATGGCCGAACTCGCCAGGCTGCGCAAGTAACAGGATGGACGCGTCCGTGTCGCAAGACTCCCTGCCCGCGGCCGTGGCGCCCCGGGCTGCCGAACCCAGGGCGCTGGTCGGCCTGATCGGCGCCGGCATCCAGCGCTCGCTGACGCCGGCCATGCACGAAGAAGAGGCGCGGCATCACGGATTGCGGCTGCATTACCAGCTGATCGACCTGGACCGCACGGCGGCCGGCGCCGCCGACCTGCCGGCCCTGCTGGCCAGCGCGCGGACCATGGGCTTCGCCGGGCTGAACATCACCTATCCGTGCAAGCAGGCGGTGATCCCGCTGCTCGATGACTTGTCGCAAGAAGCGCGGGCCATGGGCGCGGTCAACACGGTGGTGAACCGCGACGGCCGGCTGGTCGGCCACAACACCGACGGCCCGGGCTGGAGCTGGGGCTTTCGCCGCGCCTTGCCGGACGCCGACCTCGATCGCGTCGTGCTGCTCGGCGCCGGCGGCGCGGGATCGGCGATCGCGCACGCCGTGCTGCGGCTCGGCGCCGCAAACCTGCGCCTCGTGGACAGCGACGCCGCGCGCGCCGGCGACCTGGCGGGGCGCCTGAACGGCCTCTATGGCGCCGGCCGCGTGACCGCGTTCGCCGAAGTCGGCGAAGCGGTCGCGGACGCCACCGGCCTGATCCACGCGACCCCGACCGGGATGGACAAGCTGCCAGGCCTGCCGCTGCCCGAATCCCTGCTGCGGCCGCAGCTGTGGGTGGCCGAGGTCGTCTACTTTCCGCTGGAGACCGAGCTGCTGCAGGCGGCGCGGCGCCGGGGCTGCGCCACCGTCGACGGCGGCACCATGGCCGTCGGCCAGGCGATCGGCGCCTTCGAGCTGTTCACCGGCCTCAAGCCCGATGCGGACCGGATGGAAGCGCACCTGCGCCGGCTGCTGGCCGGCCGCAGCGGGGACTGAGATGAAGAAGTCCATCGCCACCGTGTCGGTCAGCGGCATGCTGCGCGAGAAGCTGGCCGCGATCTCGGCTGCGCGCTTCGACGGCGTCGAGATCTTCGAGAACGACCTGCTGCAGTTCCCCGGAACGCCGGCCGACGTGCGCAAGATCGCCGAGGACCTGGGTCTGGCGATCGACCTGTTCCAGCCGTTCCGCGACTTCGAGGGCGTGAGCCCGGCGCAGCTGCAGCGCAACCTGGACCGCGCCGAGCGCAAGTTCGACCTGATGCAGGAACTGGGCGCGCCGCTGATGCTGGTGTGCTCGAACGCGCAGCCGGACACCTCGCCAGACCGCGAGCTGATCGCCGAACAGCTGCGCGCGCTGGCCGAGCGCGCCGGCCGCCGCGGCCTTCGCATCGGCTACGAAGCGCTGGCCTGGGGCACGCAGACCAACCGCTTCGCCCAGGCCTGGGAGGCGGTCAAGCTGGCCGACCATCCGCACCTCGGACTGATCCTGGACAGCTTCCACACGCTGGTGTTGAAGGACGACATCGCGCCGATCGCCGCTCTCCCAGGCGACCGCATCTTCTACGTCCAGCTCGCGGACGCGCCCTGGCTGCAGCTGGACGTGCTGTCGCACAGCCGGCATTACCGCTGCTTCCCGGGCCAGGGCGAATTCCCGGTCGTCCCCTTTGTCGGCGCGGTGCTGGAGTCGGGCTACACCGGCCCGATCTCGCTGGAAATCTTCAACGACGAATTCCGGGCCTCGCCGGCGCGGCCGACCGCGGGCGACGCGATGCGTTCGCTGCAATGGCTGGAGGAGCAGGTGCGGCACCTGCCGCAGCGCAAGCCCGGGCCGGCCCAGGGAGTGACGCACGGCGACAGCCACCGCGTCGCGCTGCTCGATCCGCCGCCGCCGCCGCAACTCACGGGCTGGTCGTTCGTCGAGTTCGCGGCCAACGCCGTGACGGCGCAGCGCCTGGGCGACTTCCTCGCCGCGACCGGCTTCGAGCGCATCGGCCGGCACCGGTCCAAGCAGGTGGAGCTGTACGGCCAGGGCGAGGTGAGGGTGGTGCTCAATCGCGAGGACGATTCGTTCGCGCGCTCCTACTTCGGCCTGCACGGGCCGTCCGTCTGCGCCGTGGCGCTGGGGACGACCGATGCGCCTGCCGCGCTGTCGCGCGCCGAGACCTTCGGCTGCCAGCGGGTGGGCGGGCGGGTCGGCGCCAACGAGCTGACGATCCCCGCCGTGCGCGCGCCCGACGGCAGCCTGGTCTATTTCTTCGACACGCATCGCGGCGGCGAGCACGGCTTCGAGGCCGACTTCGTCGTCGACGCGCCCGCGGCGGCCGCCAGCCCGCTCGGCGAGGGCGCGCGGGTGGACCATATCTCGCAGGTGGTGCCGGTCGGCAACCTCGACGCCTGGGTGCTGTTCTACCGCGCGGTCCTGGGGTTGAATCCGCTGCCCAGCGTCGTGATGAACGATCCCTATGGCGTGGTGCGCAGCCGCGCCGTGGAGTCGGCAGACAAGGCGGTCCGCTATTCGATGAACGTGTCGGAGCGCCAGAACACGGCGGCTGGACGCTCGGTCAGCCAGTTCGGCGGCGCCGGCGTGCACCACATGGCTTTCCGCGTGAACGACGTGCTGGCGACGGCGCGTTCTCTTCGCGAGCGCGGCGCGCCGATGCTGCAGATCCCCGACAACTACTACGACGACCTGGAAGCGCGCTATGGCCTGGAGCCGCAATTCCTCGGGCAGCTGCGCAGCAACGACGTGCTGTACGACCGCAACGAGCAGGGCGAATTCCTGCACTGCTACACGACGCCGTTCGAGGACCGCTTCTACTTCGAGTTCATCGAGCGCCGGGGCGGCTACGCGGGCTACGGCGCGGTGAATGCGCCGGTCCGGCTCGCAGCGCTGGCCCAGCTGCGCGAGCCCGGCTGAGCCCGGAGACGGCGATTGGCCCGCGGCCTGCGGGACGGCCCGAAAGCCAATAGCATTGGCCGATCCATCCCACCGCGAGGCCGCCATGTCCGACAAGCTCAGCATCGATTTCGTTTCCGACGTTTCCTGCCCCTGGTGCGCCGTCGGCCTGGCCTCGCTGGAACAGGCCTTGCACAAGCTCGAGGGCGAGGTGCAGGCCGAGCTCCGGTTCCAGCCCTTCGAGCTGAATCCGCAAATGCCGCCGGGCGGCCAGGACATCACCGAGCACATCACCGAAAAATACGGCTCGACGCCGCAGCAGCAGGCGCAGTCGCGCGAGGCGATCCGCCAGCGCGGCGAAAGCGTCGGCTTCACCTTCCGCATGGAAGGCCGCGACCGGATCTACAACACCTTCAATGCGCACCGGCTGCTGCACTGGGCCGAACTGCAGGACCTGGGCGCCCAGCACGCGCTGAAGAAGGCGCTGCTGCGCGCTTACTTCACCGACGGCAAGAGTCCGGAGAACAAGGAGGTGCTGGTCGCCGCCGCCTTGGAAGCGGGACTGGACGCGGCGGAGGCGCGCAGGATCCTGGACAGCGACGCCTATGCCGCCGAGGTCCGCGAACGCGAGAAGTTCTACCTGGACAACGGCATCCACGCCGTGCCGGCCGTCATCGTCAACGGCCGCCACCTGATCCAGGGCGGCCAGCCGGCGGAAGTGTTCGAGCAGGCATTGCGGCAGATCGCCGCCGCGGCCTGAAGCCGCGATTGCCGCGGCGCGTCAGACGCTGGACGTGCGGAAGCGCTCGTTCACCGTGATCCAGAAGTCGTGGACCTGGCGCATCTTGCGGCGCAGCTCGTCGAAGTCGGTCGCCTTGCGCACATAGCTGTTGGCGCCGCTGGCATAGCAGGTGGCGATGTCGCCTTTTTCGACCGAGGACGAATGCATGATCACCGGGATCGCCGCAGTCCGGGGGTCGGCCCGGATCGCCCGCAGCACCTGGACGCCGTTCAGGCGGATGAGCTTCATGTCCAGCAGGATCAGGCGGGGTTGCTGCCGGGTGTCGCGCCCGGCGTACTTGCCGTAGCCGTGCAGGTATTCCAGCGCCTCGACCCCGTCCTCGGCGGTGATGATCCGGTCGGGATCGCAGCACTCGGCCAGCGCCATCACGGTCAGCTCGAGGTGATCGGGGTTGTCATCGACGACGAGAACTGCCGCGTCTTTCATGGTTCAGCCTGGGATAGAGCCATTTTCCCACAGCGCCCGGCCCGCTGCCGTTCAGCCGCCGCTCGGGCCCGGCAGGGACTGGCAATACTCGATCAGGGCTTCGGTCTCGATCGACTTGTCGAAGACGCCGTCGCTGCCCAGGGCCTCGCACTGGCGCCGAACGTCGGGGTTCGCGCTGCCGGTGAGAACCACCACCTTGCGTCCGGCCTTGCGATCGCGAATGGCGCTCAGCACGCTGAAACCGGTGCCGCCGCGCTCCAGCGTCAGGTCGACGATGGCGATGTCCCATTCGTTGGCCGGATTGCAGAGCCAGTCGATGGCGGACTTCTCGTTGCTTGCCACGCCCGCCGTGCCGACGTCGGCAAGCTCCGCAAGCGCCTCCACGAGGCTCTCGCGAATCGCCGCATTGTCTTCCACCACAAACGCCCTCAACCTCAAGCCACTCTCCTTGCCGTGCACCGGCGCACGGACGTGATGATCTCACGGCGCCGGGAGTGCCGGTGCCGCGACCGCGCGCGGGCCGCTATTTCTCACAAAAAAACCGGGACCGCCGGCCCGCATTCTGGCCGATTCCGCGCTATGGAATAAATAGCACGACAATCGGACTCGCGCGCCGGACCCCGCTGTCCCGCGGCTGGCCCGGCAATCTCCTTTCCCGACACCCGCCCCCCATGTCCCCTGAGTTACCGAACGACCGCACCAGCCGCCTCCTGCTGGCGGCGCTGCTGCTGCTGGGGCTCGCCCGGCTGCTGTCCCTGGCCTTCTATCCGCTGATGGACATGACGGAGGCGCGCTACGCCGACATCGCCCGGCGGATGGCCGAAAGCGGCGACTGGGTGACGTTGTGGCTGGACGACATGCGCTCGTTCTGGGGCAAGCCGGCGCTCTCGTTCTGGGCGACGGCGGCGGGCCTGAAGCTGTTCGGCGTGAGCGCCTGGGGCGCGCGCGTCCCGCACTTCCTGCTGGGGCTGGGCGTGGCGGCGACGCTGTGGTGGCAGGCGAGGGCGCAATCGCCCCGCCTGGCCTGGCACGCAGTGGCGCTGCTGGCCGGATCGCTGCTGTTCCTGCTCTCGGCCGGCGCCGTGATGACGGACATGGCGCTGGTGCTGGGCACGACGCTGGCGATGTGCGGCTTCTGGTGGCGCATCGGCGGCCGCAGCGGCCGCGACGGCCTTGCGGCGAGCGCCGCGCTGTTCGGCGGGCTGGCGATCGGCCTGCTGGCCAAGGGGCCGCTGGCGCTGGTGCTGTGCTCCGTCCCGATCGTCGGCTGGGTGCTGTGGCAGCGGCAGTGGACGCAAGCCTGGCGGGCCGTACCGTGGATCCGCGGGTTCGCCGTCGTGCTGCTGCTGGTGCTGCCCTGGTACCTGCTGGCGGAGCAGCGCAGTCCCGGCTTCCTGCATTACTTCATCGTCGGCGAACACATCGACCGCTTCCTGGTGCGCGGCTGGACCGGCGACCTGTACAGCAACGCGCACGGCATGCCGCGGGGCATGGTCTGGCTGTACGCGCTGGCGGCGGCGCTGCCCTGGGCGCTGGTGCTGCCGCTCGCAGCGCTGGCCGGCGGCTTGCAGCGCAGCCACGTCCTGCCTGTGCCGCAGCGGCGCTACCTGCTGCTGTGGGTGCTCTGGCCCTGCGTGTTCTTCAGCCTGGCCGGCAACATCCTGTGGACGTATGTCCTGCCTTCCATGCCCGCGCTGGCTCTGCTGTGCGCCGGCTGGACGGCGGCGGCCACGCGTCCGCAACGCGTCGACCGGCTGCTTGCCGCCGTGCTTGTGCTACTGGCCCTGGCGATTCCGGCCGCCCTCGTGGCGGGCCACCGGAGCGGGAAGTTCGAGCGGCACTCGCTGCAGCCGCTGGTGCAGGCTTACCTGCGCCTCGCAAAGCCGGGCGAGGCTCTGATGGAAGTGCCGAGCGTCTCGTTCTCCACGGACTTCTACATCCAGGGCCGGGCCCGTGGCCTGCGCTATGGGGAAGACCTGCCGGAGCTGGCCGGCGGCCGGGTCGTCTACGTGATCATCGCGAACGACCGCTGGACCGCGCTGCCGCAATCGCTGCGCGACCAGGCGACGGTGATCGCCGACACGGGCAGGAACACGCTGTTCCGCTGGCCGGCGAAGGGCGGTTAGGAGCCGGCGGGCTGGAAGGCCCAGCGGCGCCCGAGCAGGTAGGTCATGACGGCGATGCCGACCAGGACCAGGGCGAGCGCGATGTCGTAGCGCAGGCCCGAGAGTTCGAGCAGCAGCACATAGGCGAGCTGGTTGGCGGCGAAGCCCAGCGCGGACACGGCAAAGAAGCGGCGCGCCGCCCGTCCCATGGGGGCGTTCGCGTCGCGGAAGGTCGTGTGGTGGTGGCCGAGGAACGAGCACACGAAAGCCACCAGCCAGCCCAGCACGTTGGCCACGGCCGGGGCCCAGCCGCCCCATCGCACCAGCGCCACGACGGTTGCGAGATGGACGGCGGCCGCCGTCGTCCCGACCGCGACGAACCAGCCGATCCGGCGCACGCTCAAGGGCGGCTCCTGGCATGGGAACGGTGGGTTGCGGGCGCTTGCATCGCGCGATTGTCCCCTGTCCACGCGACGGACTGTCGCGCCGATGGCCACTTTCATTGTCGCGACGAGGCATCATCTGCGGTGTTTCGTCACCAGGAGATTCCCATGCCCAGCCCTCCCCTGCCCGCGCTGTTCCTTTCCCATGGCGCGCCGCTGTTCGCCATCGACGCCGGCGAGAGCGGCCCGGCGCTCACCGGCCTGGGCCGGCGCCTGAAGGAAACCGCCGGAGCGGCGCTGCGCGGCGTGGTCATCATGTCGCCGCACTGGATGGCGCGCACGCCGGCGGTCATGAGCAATCCCAAGCCCGCCACCTGGCACGACTTCGGCGGCTTTCCGCAGGCGCTGTACGCGCTGGAATATCCCGCGCCCGGCGCCCCCGAACTGGCGGCCGAGGTCGCCGACCTGCTGCGCGAACAGGGAATCGAGGCCCAGCCCGACGCCAAGCGACCGTACGACCACGGCGCCTGGGTGCCCTTGATGCACCTGTTCCCCGAGGCCGACGTGCCCGTGATCGAACTGGCCCTGCCCGCCGGCTGGGGCCCGGGCCAGGTGTATGCGATGGGCCAGGCGCTGCGGCCGCTGCGCGAGCGCGGCGTGCTCGTGGTCGGCACCGGCAGCATGACGCACAACCTGTCCGAGTTCTTCGGCGGCGAGCGCGAGCCCGCGCCCTACGTGGTGGAGTTCAGCCGCTGGGTGGAAGCCGCCATCCAGCGCGGCGACCTGCCGGCCCTGCTGGACTACCGGCGCCAGGCCCCTGCGGCGCAGCGCGCCCATCCCAGCGACGACCACTTCCTGCCGCTGTTCTTCGCGCTGGGCGCGGGCGGTTTCGGCGCCGGCGAGGTGCCGGTGAGGGCCGAGTACGTGACGAAGGAAGTGATGTACGGCATCCTGGCCATGGATTCCTTCATGCTGCCGGCCCTGCCGCCGGTGGCCGCCTAGGAGCTTGCGCGGCGAAGCGCTTCTTGCTCCCTCTCCCCCTGGGAGAGGGAGCAAGACCGGCTTCTGCCGAGCCTCCTAGGCAGCCCGAACCTCGATGCGCCGGGGCCGCGCTTCTTCCGCCTTGGGGATGGTCAGGCGCAGGACGCCATCTTTCAGGCTTGCGTCGATGCGGCCGGCGTCGAGCTCGCGGCTCAGCGTGAACTGGCGCCGGTACGACGGGAACTGCGCTTCGCTGTAAAGCAGTTCCATGTTCTGCGGCACGTTGATGGTGTTGGCGCTGGCTTCGATCACCAGGGTGTCGCCGTCGACCCGCACGGTGAGCTGCTCGCGCGAAGCGCCGGGCAGGTCCGCGAGCACGGTGATCCCGCTGTCGTTCTCGAAGATGTCGACCGGCGGCACCACCTGGGGCTGCTGCGGCCGGGACTGCACCTGGCCGCCCCGGCCGTTGCCGACGCTGCCGGCATTGCCGTTGCCGTTGCCGTTGCCGGAGGTCTGGATGTCCGAGTTCATGGCACTCTCCTTTCGCTCTGGTTTGTCAGTTGATCTCGATGCGCCGGGGCCTGGAGGCCTCGTGCTTGGGCAGGGTGACGCGAAGGACGCCGTCGCGGTAGCTGGCATCCACCTTGGAGGCGTCGACGTCGTCGGGCAGGCTGATCACGCGCCGGAAGGCGCCGGTGTAGCGCTCCTGCGCATAGACGCTGGTGCGCTCGCCGGCTTCGGGCAGCAGGCTCTGCCGCTCGCCGGAAATGATCAGCAGGCCGCGGTCGATGGTCAGCTCGATCTTGCCGGGGTCCAGCCCCGGCGCCAGCGCCATGACCTCGACCGTGTCGGGCGTGCTGCCGACGTTGAGGACGGGGAAACCGGCGCCCGCCAGCGCCCGGATGCTCGAGCCGGGGCGGAAAGCCTGGTCGAAATGATTCTGCAGCCGGCTCAATTGCTCAAACAGGTCTGCAGAAGGCCTGAACAATGCATTCATGGTCCATCTCCTTGCCGTTGGTTGAAAGAACGTGGCAAAGCGGAATTAAGGCGTGTCGCCCGGATTGCAAGAGGCGGCATCATCGGGGAAAACACCGGAGCCGCAAGCCAATGGAACCCGTCGCACCCCCTCTCCGATCCCTGCACCGGCCGGCCGCGGCCGCCACCGCCCGGCCCTGGCTGCTGGTCCTGTTGCACGGCGTCGGCAGCAACGAGCAGGACCTGTTCGGCCTCGCGCCGCAGGTGCCGCCGCAGTTCCACGTGCTCAGCCTGCGCGGCCCGCTGACGCTGGGGCCCGGCTCCTATGCCTGGTTCACGTTTTCGGTCGGCGCCGACGGCCGGCGCGCGATCGACGCGGCCCAGGAAGCGGCCAGCCGGCCGCTGATCGCACGGACCGTCCAAGCGGCCGCCGCGCAACTGCAGGTCCCGCCGCAGCGGGTGGTCGTGGGTGGCTTCAGCCAGGGCGGGGTCATGTCGCTGTCGCTGCTGCTCACCCGGCCCGAGCTGCTGCACGCGGCGATGGTGATGCACGGGCGGCTGCTCCCGGAGGTGTTGCCGCTGCGCGCGCCGCCGGAGCGGCTGCAGGGGCGGCGGCTCTGGGTGAGCCACGGCACGGAGGACGGCATGATCCCGCTGACCAGCGCGCGCCAGATCCGGGACACCGTGGCCGCGCTCCCGGTCGAACTCGCGTACCACGAGTTCCCCGGCGGCCACGAACTGCGGCCGGCGGAACTGCGCGCCGCGATGGACTGGCTGCAGGACCTGACGCAGGCCGCCTGACGCCAGTCCTGTCCTGGCCTACTCGTACGCCGACATCGGCACGCAGCTGCAGAACAGGTTGCGGTCGCCGTAGACGTTGTCGACCCGGCCGATCGGCGGCCAGTACTTGGCATGGCGGCGCTCGTCCAGGATCGCGGCGCCGGCCTCGCGCGGGTAGGCGTGCGGCCACTCGCCCTTGAGCAGGCTGGCGGCCGTGTGCGGCGCGTGCTTGAGCGGGTTGTCGTCCTGCGGCCACTCGCCCTGCTCGATGCGCCGGATCTCCTGGCGGATCGCGATCATCGCGTCGACGAAGCGGTCGATCTCCTCGAGCGTCTCGCTTTCCGTCGGCTCCACCATCAGCGTGCCGGGCACCGGGAAGCTCAGTGTCGGCGCGTGGAAGCCGTAGTCGATCAGCCGCTTGGCGACGTCCTCGGCCGTCACGCCGCTGGAGTCCTTGAGCGGCCGCAGGTCCAGGATGCATTCGTGCGCGACATGGCCGTTGGGGCTGGCGTACAGAGTGGGATAGTGCTCCCGCAACCGCGCGCTGATGTAGTTGGCCGAGAGGATCGCGATCTCGGTCGCGAGCTTGAGCCCCTCGGCGCCCATCATGCGGCAGTACATCCAGCTGATCGGCAGGACGGAGGCATTGCCCAGGGGAGCGGCAGACACGGCGCCGACCTCGCCCGGCACGCCGCCGGCGTGGTGGCCGGGCAGGAAGGGCACGAGGTCTTGCACGACGCACACCGGCCCGACGCCGGGCCCGCCGCCGCCGTGCGGGATGCAGAAGGTCTTGTGCAGGTTCAGGTGGCTGACGTCGCCGCCGAATTCACCGGGCGCCGCGACGCCGACCAGGGCGTTCATGTTGGCGCCGTCCACGTAGACCCGGCCGCCGTAGCGGTGCACCAGCGCGCAGAGATCCTTGACCTGGGTCTCGAACACGCCGTGCGTGCTCGGGTAGGTGATCATCACGCAGGACAGGCGCTCGCCATGCTGCTCGCACTTTGCCTGCAGGTCGGCGAGATCGACGTTGCCGTTCTCGTCGCAGGCCGTCACCACCACCTGCATGCCGGCCATCTGGGCGCTCGCCGGATTCGTGCCGTGGGCCGAAGACGGGATCAGGCAGACCGTGCGATGCGCTTGCCCCCGGCTCTCGTGAAAGGCCTTGATCGCCAGCAGGCCTGCGTATTCGCCTTGCGATCCGGCATTGGGCTGCAGGCTGATGCCGGCATAGCCGGTGGCTTCGCACAGCCAGGCGCGCAGCTGCCGGTCCAGTTCGGCGTAGCCGGCGAGCTGGTCGCGCGGAGCGAAGGGATGGACGTGGGCGAATTCCGGCCAGGTGACGGGGATCATCTCGCTGGTGGCGTTCAGCTTCATCGTGCAGCTGCCCAGCGGGATCATGCTGCGGTCCAGCGCCAGGTCCTTGTCCGACAGGGCGCGGATGTAGCGCAGCATGCCGGTCTCGCTGTGGTGCGTGTTGAAGACCGGGTGGGTCAGATAGTCGCTCGTGCGGCGCAGCTCCTGCGGGATCAGCGGCTCGATGCCCTTCTCGTAGGGCTCGAAGGAGGGCAGGGGCTGGTCATCCTCCGCGAAGACCTTCCACAGCAGTTCGACGTCCGCGCGCGTTGTTGTTTCGTCGAGCGAGATGCAGATGTAGTCGTCCCAGGCCACGCGCAGGTTGGCCCGCATCGCGCGGGCGCGGGCGGCGATCTCCCGCGTCGCGGCGCCGGTTTCCAGGCTGATCGTGTCGAAGGCGGCGCGCGGTCGCGGCGGATGTCCGAGCTGCTCCAGCCCCGCGGCCAGGATGGCGGTGAAGCTGGCCACGCGCTGCGCGATCCGCTTGAGGCCTTGCGGGCCGTGGTAGACGGCGTACATGCTGGCGATCACCGCCGGCAGCACCTGCGCCGTGCAGATGTTGGACGTGGCCTTCTCGCGCCGGATGTGCTGCTCGCGCGTCTGCAGCGCGAGCCGGTAGGCCGGGTTGCCGTGGGTGTCGACGCTGACGCCGACCAGCCGCCCCGGCAGGTTGCGCTTGAGCTCGTCGCGGCAGGCCATGTAGGCGGCGTGCGGGCCGCCGGCGCCCATCGGCATGCCGAAGCGCTGGGTCGTGCCGACGACGATGTCGGCGCCGAATTCTCCCGGCGGCACCAGCAGCGTCAGCGCCAGCAGGTCGGCGGCGACGATGAAGGCCGCCTGCTTGGCGTGGACGGCGACCACGTCGGCGCGCAGGTCGTCGATGCGGCCGCTGGTGGACGGGTACTGCTCCAGGACGGCGAAGAAGTCGCCGGCCAGCGCCTGGCGCCATTCGTCGGCCGAATTCGCCAGCCGGACCTCGATGCCCAGCGGCCTGGCCCGGGTCTGCACCACCTCGATGGTCTGCGGATGGCAGTCGCCGGCGACGACGAAGACGTTGCTCTTGCTCTTGACGCTGCGTTTTGCGAGCGTCATCGCCTCCGCGGCCGCGGTCGCTTCGTCGAGCATCGAGGCGTTTGCGATCGGCATGGCCGTCAGGTCGCAGACCATGGTCTGGAAATTCACCAGCGCTTCCATGCGGCCCTGCGAAATCTCGGCCTGGTAGGGCGTGTAGGCCGTGTACCAGGCGGGGTTCTCCAGGATGTTGCGCAGGATCACGGCGGGCGTGTGCGTGCCGTAGTAGCCCTGGCCGATGAAGCTCTTGAAGACCTGGTTGCGCGCCGCCATCGCCTTGAGTTCGCGCAGCGCCTCGGCCTCGGTCGCCGGCGGCGGCAGCTTCATCGGCGTGGCGCGCGCGATGGAGCGGGGCACGATGCTGTCGATCAGCGCCCGCCTGGACGCTTCACCGATCACCGACAGCATGTGCCGCTCGCCGGCCTCGTCGATGCCGATGTGGCGGGCGATGAATTCGGGGTGGTTCTCGAGCTCGCCGAGCGGCTTGGCGGTTTGCATCAGCATGGGAGAGTCAGGCGTTCTTGACCAGTTCGGCGTAGGCAGGCGCGTCCATCAGGGCGTCGAGCTGGGCCGGTTCCGTCAGCTTGACCTTGAAGAACCAGCCGGCCTTCATGGGATCGGAGTTGGCCAGCGACGGGTCGGAGCGCAGCGCCTCGTTCACCTCGGTGACTTCGCCGGAGACCGGCATGTAGACATCGGCCGCGGCCTTCACCGACTCCACCACGCCGGCCACTTCTCCCTGCGCGTACGTGCGTCCGGCTTCCGGCAGGTCGACGAACACCACGTCGCCCAGCGCGTCCTGCGCGTGCACCGTGATTCCGACGGTGGCGCTGTTCTTGTCGTCGGACTGGACCCATTCGTGGTCCGATGTGTATTTCACGCTCATGGCTTCTCCTGGTTCAAAAACATTTCAGCCGCGGTGGTAGCGGTTGGGGACGAAGGGCATGCCCGTCACTTCCATCGGCACCGGCTTGCCGCGAACGATCGCGTGCAGGCGGGTGCCGGGCAGGGCGGACTCCGCGGCGACATAGCCCATCGCGATAGGTCGGTCGATGGTGGGGGCTAGCAGGCCGCTGGTGACTTCTCCGACGGGCCGGCCTTGCGCGTCCTGCAATTGCGTGTGCTCGCGCACCGGCACCCGCTCCAGCGCGACCAGCCCGACGCGCTTGCGCCGCAGCGTGGAAGCATCCTGCAGCTGCGCCAGCACCGTGTCGGCGCCGGGAAAACCGCCGGCGCGATGGCCGCCGCTGCGCCGCACTTTCTGGATCGCCCAGTTCAGCGCCGCTTCCACCGGCGTCGTCGTCGTGTCGATGTCGTTGCCGTACAGGCACAGGCCCGCTTCCAGCCGCAGGGAATTGCGCGCGCCCAGGCCGACCGGCTTGACCTCGGCTTGCGCCAGCAGGGCGCGCGCCAGGGCGTCCGCCCGCGATTCGTGCACCGAGATCTCGAAGCCGTCCTCGCCGGTGTAGCCGCTGCGGGTGACGTACAGCTCGGCGCCGTTCCAGTCGAAGCGGCCGCCGGTCATGAACACCAGCTGGGCCACGCCCGGCACCAGCCGCGACAACGCATCGACAGCCTTGGGCCCTTGCAGCGCGAGCAGGCCGCGCTCCGGCATGGGGACGACCTGGCAGCGCGAGCCGATGCGCCGCTGGATGTGTTCGATGTCGCCGACCTTGCAGGCGCCGTTGACGATGACGAACAGGTCGTCGCCGCGGTTGACCATCATCAGGTCGTCGATGATGGTGCCTTCGTCGGTCAGCAGCAGGCCGTAGCGCTGCTTGTTCACGCCCAGGCCGATCACGTCCACCGGGACCAGGGTTTCGAACGCGGCGGCGGCATCGGGGCCGACCAGCCGCAGCTGGCCCATGTGCGAGACGTCGAACAGGCCGGCCGAGTTGCGGGTGTGGTGGTGTTCGGCCATCAGGCCGGACGGATACTGCACGGGCATCGAGTAGCCGGCGAACGGCACCATGCGCGCACCGAGCTCGACATGCAGCGCATGCAGCGGCGTCTCGAGGAGGCTTTGTTCTTGGGATGCGCTCAAGCGGACTTCTCCAGGGCAATCGGATTCATCGTACACACGATGGGCTGCCCCTGCTGTCCGCTTTACCTGAGAGATTCGCCCCTTGACGGGGTTTGCTCCTTCGGTGGGCCGGCTCGTCGAGCCGGGCCTCTCTCCAGCCGGGAAACGCCCCGCGATCGGGACGCCTCGTCAGTCCTTTTTGCCTGAGCGTTCGGGTTGTCCCTGCGCCTTCGGCGGCTCCTTTCGGAGCTCTCTCCTGACGCCGCGAGTATAGCGGCTCACTTGAAGCCGAGGGTGTGCGGCAGCCAGGTGGACAGGGCCGGAACGAAGGTCAGGATGACGAGCACGACGCCGTGCGCAACGAGGAAGGGCTTGAGTTCGCGCACCAGCGGCCCCAGCGGCACGCGCGCCACGTTGGACGTGACGAACAGCAAACCGCCGACCGGCGGCGTGATCATCCCCAGCGTGAGATTGAAGATGACGATCATCGCGAAGTGGATCGGGTCGATGCCCAGCTTCATCGCCACCGGGCCGAGGATCGGCGCCAGCACCATCACGCCGGGCAGCGGCTCGATGAAGATGCCGAACAGCAGCAGCAGCACGTTCACCAGGACCAGGAAGGTCCAGGGCGACAGCTTCATCGCGATGATCCAGTCGGCCAGGGCCTGCGGCACGCCTTCGATGGTCAGCACCCAGGCGAAGGACGCGGACAGGCCGATGATGATCAGCACCGACGCACTGAGCAGGGCCGAGCGGGCCAGGATGTCGGGCAGCGCCTTCCATTCGAGCGTGCGGTAGACGAACTTGCCGCAGACCAGCGCATAGAACACCGCGACCACCGACGCTTCGGTCGGCGTGAACCAGCCGGCGCGCATGCCGCCGAGGATCACGATCGGCAGCAGCAGGGCCGGCAGCGCGCGCCAGGTCGTGCGCAGCATCTCGTCGAAGGTGGGGTTCTGGCCGTCGCCCTTGTAGTTGCGCTGCCTGGACACCCACCAGTTGACCACGCACATCGCGACCGCGATCAGCACGCCGGGAAGCAGGCCGGCCACGAACAGCGCGCCGACCGACACGTTGTCGTCCTGCAGCGCGTAGATGATCATGATGATCGACGGCGGGATGATCGGCCCGACGATCGCGGTGGATGCCGTCAGCGCCGCGGCGTAGGCGCGGTCGTAGCCCGCCTTGGCCATCATCCGGATCAGCATCGATCCGGGACCGGCCGCATCGGCCAGGGCCGAGCCCGAGATGCCGGAAAAGAAGGTCAGCGACACGACGTTGGTGTAGCCCAGTCCGCCGCGGCGGTGGCCGACGAACTGGCCGGCGAAGCGCAGCAGCACGTCGGTCAGCGAACCACCGCTCATGAGCTCGGCCGCGAGGATGAAGAACGGGACCGCCATCAGCGGGAAGCTGTCGATGCCGGTGAATGTTTCCTTGAGCAGCACCATCAGCGGATAGCTGTCGGCGACCAGCAGGGCGGTGGCCGTGGCCAGGCCGAGCGCGAACGCGACCGGCACGCCGATCGCGAGAAAGAAGCAGGCCGCAACGACCAGTGCGATGCTGGTCATAGCGCAGCGCTCGCGGCGGCGTCGAAATGCGCGTCGGACGCGAATTCACGTTTGAGCACATAGGCGCGGACGATCAGCAGGAAGTGCACGATCAGCAGGATGCCGCCGATCAGCATTGCGCTGTAGATCCAGGAGAACGGGATCTGTGTCGCCGCGGTCAGCTGGAATTGCGTGCGCTCCATGTACAGCCAGCCGTACCAGACCATGAAACCGAAGAAGGCGAACAGCAGGGCCGCGACGAGGGCGCGGATGGCGAT
This sequence comes from Ramlibacter sp., assembly GCA_028291885.1. GTDB lineage: Bacteria > Pseudomonadota > Gammaproteobacteria > Burkholderiales > Burkholderiaceae_C > Ramlibacter. The sequence continues at coordinate 24,762 of JAQGNJ010000132.1, forward strand.
GCCGACGGGCGCCGGGAAGGCGTCCTGCAGGTTCTCCACGGCGATGTGGCCGCCGTAGCGCAGCACCGGGCCGGCGCCCAGGAAGGTCAGCCAGATCATCATGTGGCGCGACACTTCCTCGGCCCATTCGAGCGAGGCGCTGGTGAGATAGCGCATCGCCACGTTGGTGAAAATGATGACGGCCATGGTCGCCAGCAGCAGGATCAGCGCCCAGCGGTTCGCGGCGAGGAAGTAGCGTTCGAAGGTTTTCACTGTTGTTCTGGATCTGGTGAAAGCGCTTGCGCAAACAAAACCGCCCGGACTTGCCGGGCGGGCATGCGTCGGGCTGGCGCGACTTTAGCGCACGTCCTGGATCTTCTTGATGTTGTCGGCGCCGAATTCCTTGGCGTACGACACGTAGGCCGGCTTGAGCGCCTCGCGGAAGGCGTTGCCGTCGACCACCTTGATGACCTTCATGCCTTCCTTCTCGAGCTGGGCGATGCCGTTGTTCTCGTCCTCGTTGACCTTCTTGCGCTGGGCCGCGCCGGCCTTCTTCGCCGCCTCGCCGAACACCTTCTTGTCGGCGTCCGACAGCTTGTTCCACACCTTGGGTGCGAGCAGCAGCAGGGCCGGCGAGTACACGTGGCCGGTCAGCGACAGGTGCTTCTGGACCTGCGAGAACTTGGACGACAGGATCACCGGGATCGGGTTCTCCTGGCCGTCGACCGTGCCTTGCTGCAGCGCGCCGAACAGCTCGGGGAACGCCATCGGCGTGGGCAGGATGCCGAAGGTCTTGTAGCCGTCCATGTGGACCTTGTTTTCCATGGTCCGCATCTTCAGGCCGGCGGCGTCGGCCGGCTTGACGATGTCGCGCTTGCTGTTGGTCATGTGGCGAAAGCCGTTCTCGGTCCAGCCCAGCGCGATGATGCCCTTGCTCGGGAACTTGGCCAGGATGCCCTGGCCGATCGGGCCGTCCATCACCTTGCGGGCGTGGTCGTAGTCGCGGAACAGGAAGGGGATGTCGACGATCTTGACTTCGGGCACGAAGTTGCCGACCGGGCCGGTGGACGTGTTCACCAGGTCCTGGGTCCCGAGCTGCACGGCTTCGATCTGCTCGCGTTCGCCGCCCAGCGCCGAGTTCGGGAAGTGCTGGCACTTGTAGCGGCCCTGCGTGCCCTTCTCGACCTCTTCGCAGAAGACGGTGGAGCCGACGCCGTAGTGGGAGGTGGGGGAGGTCGCGTAGCCGATCTTCAGGACGGTCTGGGCCATCGCGCCGGCCGACAGGAAGATGCCGAACGAGAGGGCTGCGAACAGGCGGGTCGATTTCATTGGGTCTCCGGTGGAATGAACTGCAATCGCGCGACTATGCACGACGCCCCGCACCGTCCGCCACCGGATTTCTACCGACAACCCTGTCACATGTTCACGTAGCTCGGTCCGCCGCCGCCTTCCGGGGGGATCCAGACGATGTTCTGCGTCGGGTCCTTGATGTCGCAGGTCTTGCAGTGCACGCAGTTCTGGGCGTTGATCTGCAGGCGGTCGCTGTTGTCCTCGTTCTTGACGAACTCGTAGACGCCGGCCGGGCAGTAGCGCGCCTCCGGCCCGGCGAACTTCGCCAGGTTGACGGCCACGGGGATCGACGCGTCCTTGAGCGTCAGGTGCGGCGGCTGGTTCTCCTCGTGGTTGGTGTTGGAGATGAACACCGAGGTGAGCCGGTCGAAGGTGAGCTTGCCGTCCGGCCTGGGATAGACGATGGGCTTGCACTGCGCCGCGGGCTTGAGGTAGACGTGGTCCGGCTTGTCGCGGTGGATGGTCCAGGGGATGCGGCCATTGAGCACGAACTGCTCGATGCCGGTCATCACCGTGGCGACGGTGCGGCCCTTCTTGAACCACTGCTTGAAGTTGCGCGACTTGTTCAGCTCGTCGCGCAGCCAGGACTTCTCGAAGAGGGCGGGATACGCGGTCAGTTCGTCGTGCTGGCGTCCCGCGGTGATGGCTTCGTACGCGGCCTGCGCCGCGAGCATGCCGGTCTTGATCGCGGCGTGGCTGCCCTTGATCCGCGACGCGTTCAGGTAGCCGGCTTCGCAGCCCACCAGCGCACCGCCCGGGAACACCGTCTTGGGCAGCGACAGGATGCCGCCGACCGTCAGCGAGCGCGCGCCGTAGGCGAGGCGCTTGGCGGGCTTGGCGCCCTCGAAATACCAGCGGATGTTCGGATGGGTCTTGAAGCGCTGGAACTCCTCGAACGGGCTCAGGTACGGGTTCGTGTAGTCGAGGCCGACGACGAAGCCCACCGCCACCTGGTTGTTCTCCATGTGGTACAGGAAGGAGCCGCCATAGGTCGCGTCGTCGAGCGGCCAGCCGGCGCTGTGCAGCGCCAGCCCGGGCTGGTGGCGGGCCGGATCGATTTCCCACAGCTCCTTGATGCCGATGCTGTAGCTTTGCGGGTCCTTGCCCTGGTCCAGCTTGAACTTGTCGATCAGCTGGCGGCCCAGGTGGCCGCGCGAGCCCTCGGCGAAGATCGTGTACTTGGCGTGCAGCTCCATCCCGAGCTGGAAGTTCTCGCCCGGCTCGCCGTCCTTGGCGATGCCCATGTTGCCGGTCGCGACGCCCTTGACCGAGCCGTTCTCGTTGTAGAGCACTTCGGCGGCCGGGAAGCCCGGGAAGATCTCGACGCCCAGGGCCTCGGCCTGCTGCGCCAGCCAGCGGGTGAAATTCGCCAGGCTGATGATGTAGTTGCCGTCGTTGTGGAAGTTCCTGGGCAGCATGAAGTTGGGCGTGCGAAACGCGCCGGCTTCGGTGGTGAACAGGAAGATGTCCTCGGTCACCGGCTGGTTCAGCGGCGCGCCCATCTCCTTCCAGTCGGGGAACAGCTCGTACAGGGCGCGCGGGTCCATGATCGCGCCGGACAGGATGTGCGCTCCGGGCTCCGCGCCTTTCTCCAGAACCACCACCGACACCTCCTTGCCGTGGTCCGCCGCCAGCTGCTTGAGGTGGATCGCCGTCGACAGGCCAGCGGGTCCGCCCCCCACCACCACGACGTCGTACTCCATGGCTTCGCGCGGACCGTACTGGGCGAGGATTTGTTCTTGGTTCATGGGGGTCTCGTCGATAATGAGCTGAACATTTTACGAGCGCAATTCCTGCAGGAGAACCACGTGGCGTACAGCATCGATCTTTCGGGCCGGGTGGCCTTCATCACCGGCGCGTCGAGCGGCCTGGGCGCGCAGTTCGCGCGCACGTTGTCGCGCGCGGGCGCGGCGGTCGTGCTGGCCAGCCGCCGGGTGGAAAAGCTCAAGGACCTGCGGGCCCAGATCGAAGCCGAAGGCGGCGACGCCCACGTCCTGGCGCTCGACGTGACCGACCTCGACAGCATCAAGGCAGCGGTCGCCCACGCCGAAACCGAAGTCGGCGCGATCGACATCCTGGTCAACAACTCCGGCGTCAGCACCACGCAGCGCATCCAGGATGTGAGCGAGGAAGACTACGACTACATCTTCGACACCAACGTCAAGGGCGCCTTCTTCGTCGCGCAGGAAGTAGGCAAGCGCATGCTGGCGCGGGCGCGCGGCGCCGCCCCCGGCACCTACATCGGCGGGCGCATCATCAACATCGCGTCGATGGCGGGCCTGAAGGTGCTGCCGCAGATCGGCGTGTACGCGATGAGCAAGGCCGCCGTGGTGCAGATGACCAAGGCGCTGGCGCTGGAATGGGGCCGCTTCGGCATCAACGTCAACGCGATCTGTCCCGGCTACATCGACACCGAGATCAACCACCACCACTGGCAGACCGAGCAGGGCATCAAGCTGGTGAACATGCTGCCGCGCAAGCGCGTCGGCCAGCCCGAAGACCTCGACGCGCTGATCGTGCTGCTCTCCAGCAGCCAGAGCCATTTCGTCAACGGGGCGGTGATCGCCGCCGACGACGGCTTCGGCGTGTAGCCCGGCGTGTTTCGCGGCGTCCTGGCCGGACTCGCGGCCGGCGCGCTCTGGGGTCTGGTGTTCGTGGCGCCTCGCATGGTCCCGGGCTTCGCCGCGGTGGACCTGGCGGCTGGCCGCTTCGTCGTCTACGGACTGGTTGCTTTCGCCGTGATGCTGGCCGGCCTGCGCACGCGCCGGCTGCCGACATTGCGGCAGGCCGGCGCCGCCGCCGCCATGAGCCTGCTGGGATTCACCGGCTACTACCTGCTGCTGGTGCTGGCGATCCGCGACGCGGGAACCGAGGTGCCGACGCTGGTCATCGGAACCATTCCCCTGTGGGTGATGCTGCTCGGCAAGCCGCGCCACCTGCGCTGGTCGGCGCTGGTCCCGGGCATCGCGCTGACCGCCGCCGGCCTTGGGCTGATGATGGTTTCGCATGGCGGTGGCGCCACCGGTGACGGCGCGGCGGATTTCGGCCGTGGCATCGCCTTCGCCGTGGCCTCGCTCGCCTGCTGGACGGCCTTCGCGCTGCTGAATTCGGCCTGGCTCAAGCGCCACCCCGAAGTGGCGGCGACAGCCTGGGCCAACTGGCTGGGCGTGGCGACGGGGCTGGGCGGCCTGGTGCTCTGGCTCGTGGCAGGGACCGGCGCACGCAGCCTGGTCGCGCAGGAGCAGGGCCGATTGTTCGTGCTGCTGTGCGTGGCCACCGGCTTCGGTTCCGCATGGCTGGCGACGATCCTTTGGAACATCGCCAGCCAGCGCCTCCCGGCCAGCCTGTGCGGACAGCTGATCGTCAGCGAGACGCTGTTCGCACTGCTTTATTCTTTCGCCTGGGACGGCCGCTGGCCGACCCTGTCGCAATCCGCCGCCTGCCTGCTGTTCACGCTCGGCATCCTGGCATCCGTCAAGGCCCACCGATGAAGATCGAGATCCCCGAGAAGAAGAAACTGGTGTTCGAGATGACCGTGCCGATCCGCTGGGGCGACATGGACGCGATGGGACACGTCAACAACACGGCGTATTTCCTCTACCTGGAAACGATCCGGATCGAGTGGATGCGCACGATCGGCTGCCAGCCGGATCCCAAGGGAGAAGGGCCGGTGATCGTCAACGCCTTCTGCAACTTCTACAAGCAGCTCGAGTATCCCGGCGACGTGCTGCTCAGGATGTACGCCAGCGATCCGGGCCGCAGCAGCTTCGAGAGCTGGGGCACGATGGAGCGCGGCGACAACCCCGGCGTGATCCACGCGGCCGGCGGCGCGACCACGGTGTGGGTGGACTTTCCGGCGCAGAAGTCCAAGCCGCTGCCGGACTGGCTGCGCAAGATCGTCGAATGACGCAGCGGGATCGGCGGCGGGGAACAAGCCGCCGCGATCGAGGCAAGCAAGGCCCGGGTTTTCCCGATCGACGGAGGTTCTGCGCCGCCCTTCACTTCTGTTTCGGCACCCGCCCCATCAGGTAGAACTCGGGGTTGGGCATCATGTTGGCGAAGCTGGCCATGCGGTTGGACAGGCCGAAGAACGCGGTGATCGCCGCGATGTCCCAGATGTCCTCGTCGGTGAAGCCGTGCGTGGACAGCGGCGTGAAGTCGTCTTCGCCGATCTCATCGGAGTGCAGGCAGACCTTCATCGCGAAGTCCAGCATCGCCATCTGGCGCGGCGTGATGTCGGCCTTGCGGTAGTTCACCGCCACCTGGTCGGCGATCAGCGGCTTCTTCTCGTAGATCCGCAGCAGGGCGCCATGCGCGACGACGCAGTACAGGCAGTTGTTGGCGGCGCTGGTCGCCGTCACGATCATCTCGCGGTCGCCCTTGGTCAGCGAACCTTCCTCCTTGAGCATCAGCGCGTCGTGGTAGGCGAAGAAGGCGCGCCACTCGGCCGGCCGGCGGGCGAAGGCGAGGAACACGTTGGGAACGAAGCCGGCCTTTTCCTGCACCTCCAGCACCTTGGCGCGGATGTCGTCGGGCAGGTCCTTGAGTTCGGGAGCGGGATAGCGGCGGGTCGTGTTCATGGTGGTCCTCCTTGCCGCAAGCGTAACGCGTGCGGCCTGCGGCCGGAGCCCGCAACGGCCGGACGCGGGACGGAAACTATCGGCGGATCAAGTCAATCGTCCTTGGCGTAGTGGTTTGACCCGATGGCGGGTGCCGCGGCCAGGACCACACTGCACCGCTACAGGATCCCGCCGAGGCCAGTCCCGAAAGGGGACACCACCCCAGTGGGGGGCGACCGTGTCGCCAGCGACCTTCAGGAAGCGAGTGCATGGCAAGCGTCACCATCCGCGCGGTCCGCAAGAACTTCGGCGAGGTGCCGATCCTCCACGGCGTCGACATCGCCATCGCGGACGGCTCGTTCACCGTGCTGGTCGGCCCGTCGGGCTGCGGCAAGTCCACCCTGCTGCGGATGATCGCCGGCCTCGAGCAGGTCAGCGGCGGCGAGATCCTGATCGGCGAACGCCTGGTCAACGACCTGCCGCCCAAGGCGCGCGACATCGCGATGGTGTTCCAGAATTACGCGCTTTATCCGCACATGACGGTGCGCCGGAACATGGCGTTCGCGCTGGAGATGGCCAAGCAGGACAAGCCGGCGATCCAGGCCAAGGTCGCCCGCGCCGCGGAGATCCTGGGCCTGGGCGTGCTGCTCGATCGCTATCCGCGCCAGCTCTCGGGCGGCCAGCGCCAGCGCGTCGCCATGGGCCGCGCCATCGTGCGCGACCCGCAGGTGTTCCTGTTCGACGAGCCGCTGTCCAACCTGGACGCCAAGCTGCGCGTGGCGATGCGCAGCGAGATCAAGGAACTGCACCAGCGGCTCAAGACGACGTCGGTCTACGTGACGCACGACCAGATCGAGGCCATGACCATGGGCGACCAGATCGTCGTCATGCGCGATGGCCGCATCGAGCAGACCGGCAGCCCGCTGCAGCTGTACGACCATCCGGCCAACCAGTTCGTCGCCGGCTTCATCGGCTCGCCGGCGATGAACTTCCTGCCGGGCCGGCTGCGGCGCGAGGGTGGCGCGGCCCGCGTCGAACTGGGCGACGGCACGCGGCTCGACGCGCCGGCGGACGCGGGCGGCGCGGACGGCCAGCCGGTCGTCTTCGGCACCCGGCCCGAGCACCTCATGCTGGCCGATGCCGGCGGCATCCCCGCCAGGGTCGTCGTGACCGAGCCCACCGGGATGGACACCTTCATCGTCTGCCGCCACGACGGCATGGACCTGTCGGCCGTGTTCCGCGAGCGCCATGACTTCACGCCGGGCAGCACCATCCACCTGCGCCCCGACCGCGAGCGGGCGCACATCTTCGACGCGGAGAGCGGCCGGCGCCTGTCCGGCTGAGCGACTCCTTCCATGCTTTTTCCTGCTCCCATCCACCGATCAAAGAAGGAGACAAAGCCATGACCGAGTTCAACCGCCGCAAATTCCTCGAGGGCTCCGCCGGCGTTGCCGCCGCGGCCACGCTCGGCACCGGCGCCGCCGTCTTCGCCCCCGCCGTTCACGCGCAGACGATCGCCTTCAAGCCCGAGAAGGGCGCCAAGCTGCGGGTGCTGCGCTGGAGCCGCTTCGTGCAAGGCGACATCGACGCCTACATGGTCAACGTCAGGAAGTTCACCGACAAGACCGGGATCGAGGTGCGGGTCGACAACGAAGGCTGGGAAGACGTGCGTCCCAAGGCCGCTGTCGCCGCCAACACCGGAGCCGGGCCCGACATCATTCTCTCGACCAACGACGACGCCAACCTGTACCCGGAGAAGCTGCTGGACGTGACGGACCTGGCCGAGTACCTGGGCCGCAAGTACGGCGGCTGGTATCCGGCGGTGCAGCAGTACCTGCGCCCCGATGGCAAGAGATGGCTGGGCCTGGGCCTGGGCGCGGCCGGCTCGATGATCGTCTACCGCCAGAGCATGGTGAAGGCGGCCGGCTTCGACGCCTTCCCCAAGGACACGGCGGGATTCCTCGCGCTGCACAAGGCGCTGCACGCCAAGGGCACGCCGGGCGGCTACGCCCTGGGCAATGCCACGGGTGACAGCCTCTGGACCAACTGGCTGATGTGGTCGCACGGCGGCAAGCTGGTCGACCAGAACAACAAGGTGGTGATCGACAGCCCCGAGACGCTGCGGGCGCTGGAATACGGCAAGGAGCTGTACGCCACCTTCATCCCCGGCACCTTGTCGTGGCTGGACCCGAACAACAACAAGGCCTTCCTGGACAGCCAGATCAGCGTCACCAACAACGGCATCTCGATCTACTACGCGGCCAAGAATTCCACCGACCCCAAGGTCAAGGAACTGCAGGCCGACATCAACCACGCGCAGTTCCCGGTGGGCCCGGTCGGAACGCCGACCGAGTCGCACCTGTTCTTCAACCAGATGGTGATGAAGTACACCAAGTATCCGCAGGCGGCCAAGGAATTCCTGCGCTTCATGATGGAATGGGACCAGTTCGACCCCTGGCTCAGCGGGGCCGGCGGCTACATCGCCCAGCCGCTGGCCGCCTACGAGAAGAGCGCCATCTGGACGGTCGATCCCAAGCACACGCCCTACCGCGACAGCGTCAAGAACATGCGGCCCACGGGCTACGCCGGCAAGCTGGGCTACGCGTCGGCGGGCGCCGGCGCCGACTTCATCGTCGCCAACATGGTGGCGGAGGCCATCAGCGGTTCCAAGCCGCCGAAGGAGGCGATGGAGCGGGCCCAGAAGCGCGCCGAGCGCTACTACAAGGTTTGATCGGACACCGAAGGTGCCGCTCAACCTGCCGCCTGATTCGACACGCACACGCGGCCTGACGGCGCGTGGCGGTCAATCTGGCGGGAGGGTGAGAGTAGAGCTGGTGAGGTTCGTGATTTTCCATGCTTGAAAAACTCCAGAACAGCCGCAACGCGCTCGGGCTCGTCTTCCTGCTGCCCGCGGCGGTGTTGCTGCTGCTGTTTCTGACCTATCCGCTGGGGCTGGGAGTGTGGCTGGGCTTCACCGACGCCAAGGTGGGCCGGCCGGGCCAGTGGATCGGCCTGGAGAACTACGTCTTCATCGCGCAGGACAGCGTCACGCAGCTCGCGCTGTTCAACACGCTGTTCTACACGACGCTGGCGAGCGTGGTGAAGTTCTTCCTCGGCCTCTGGCTGGCGCTGCTGCTGAACAAGAACCTGCGCTTCAAGACCTTCTTCCGCGCGGTGATCCTGCTGCCCTACATCGTGCCGACCGCGCTGTCGGCCATCGCCTTCTGGTGGCTGTACGACGCCCAGTTCTCCATCATCAGCTGGGTGCTGGTGAAGACCGGCGTGATCGACAAGTACATCGACTTCCTGGGCAGCCCGTGGAACGCGCGCTTCTCGGTCATCGCGGCAAACATCTGGCGCGGCGTGCCCTTCGTGGCGATCACGCTGCTGGCCGGCCTGCAGACCATCTCGCCGTCGTATTACGAAGCCTCGGCGATCGACGGCGCCTCGCCCTGGCAGCAGTTCCGGCACGTGACCCTGCCGCTGCTCACGCCCATCATCGCCGTGGTGATGACGTTCTCGGTCCTGTTCACCTTCACCGATTTCCAGCTGATCTACGTCATCACGCGCGGCGGTCCGCTGAACGCGACCCACCTGATGGCGACGCTGTCGTTCCAGCGCGCGATCTCCGGCGGCGCGCTGGGGGAGGGCGCGGCGATCTCGATCGCGATGGTGCCGTTCCTGCTGGCCGCGATCATGTTCAGCTACTTCGGCCTGCAGCGGCGGGCCTGGCAGCAAGGCGGAGCCGACAAATGAACAGCACGGACATCCCCGCGAAGCAAGCGGTCGGCGCCGGCGGCGGCATCACGACCGACATGGGCGGCATGGGCTTTCTCGAGACCCGCGGCCGCAAGCTGGTGACGGTCTACCTGCCGCTGTGCGTTTTCCTCTTCGTGCTGCTCTTCCCCTTCTACTGGATGGCGATCACGGCCTTCAAGCCGAACAACGAACTGCTGTCGCGCGACGGCAATCCGTTCTGGATCGTGGCGCCGACGCTGGCCCACGTGAAGAAGCTGCTGTTCGACACCTCGTATCCGCAATGGATGTGGAACACCGTGCTGGTCTCGGTGGTGTCCACCTTCTTCTCGCTCGCCGCTTCGGTGTTCGCCGCCTACGCGATCGAGCGTTTGCGCTT
>JAQGNJ010000141.1 GCA_028291885.1 Ramlibacter sp.
ATCGGCCACTGGTTGCGCATCAAAAGGAGACAAGCATGTCAGGACTATCAGCGATCGCCGCACTGGCCATCGCCGGCGCACTTGTGCCGTCCCTTGCCGTTGCGCAGGCCCCCGCCGCGTATGAGCCGAACCCGCAGCTGGTCGCGGCCGCGGTCAAGGAAGGCAAAGTCGTCTGGTATTCCGCGACCGACGTGAAGGTGGCCGAAGGCCTGGCCAAGGCCTTCGAGACCAAATACCCGGGCATCAAGGTGCAGGTCGAACGCGCCGGCGCCGAGCGCCTGTTCCAGCGGATCAACCAGGAATACGGCAGCAAGATCTACAACGTCGATGTCATCGAGACCTCGGACGCCGTCCACTTCATCCACTTCAAGCGCAGCGGCTGGCTGCAGCCGGCGGTGCCCTCCGACGTGGCCAGCTTCTGGCCCAAGGAATACCGCGACGCCGACGGCCAGTTCGCCGCGTACCGCGCGCATCTCTCCGTCATCGCCTACAACAGCAAGCTGATCAAGAAGGAAGAAGCGCCCAGGAGCCACGCCGAGCTGCTCGATCCCAAGTGGAGCGGCAAGCTGGTGAAGGCGCATCCCGGCTACAGCGGCACCATCATGACCGACACCCAGGCCCTGAGCCAAGCGATGGGCTGGAGCTACTTCGAGAAGCTGGGCAAGCAGAAGGTGATGCAGGTCCAGTCGTCCACCGAACCGCCCAAGAAGCTCGCGCAGGGCGAGCGTCCGGTGATGGCGGACGGCAACGAGTACAACGTCTTCCTGCTCAAGGAATCGGGCGTTCCGATCGAGCCGGTGTACGCCACCGACGGCTCGGCGATGGTGGTGGGCAACGCCGCGCTGCTCAAGAACGCGCCGCATCCCAATGCCGCGCGACTGTTCTATCACTACATGTTCACCCGCGAGGCCCAGCAGGCCAACAGCGATGTCGGCGGCCTGCGCTCGTTCCACCGCGAGGTCAAGGAGAAGGCCGGCCGCATGCCGCTGGCGCAGATCAAGCTGCTGAACCCGGACCCGGTGGCGCTCGAAAGCCAGGTCGAGACCATCAAGAAGAAGTACGAAGAGTATTTCGGGACCTGAGGGCCTGCGGTCAATGGCCCTTGCGATCACTACAGTCCCAGTCGCCAAGCCACCGTTTCGCATCGACCTGTTCCGGCCGGCATTTGTCATGCTGGTCGCGGTGCTGGCCGTGCTCGTGGTCCTGCCGCTGTCCTGGCTGCTGTATTACAGCCTCATCGACAAGGACGGCGCCTTCACGCTGGCGAACTTCACGGCGCTCGTCTCCGAAGCCACCCTGCGCCGGCCCTTCCTGCTGGCGATCGGAATGGCGCTGGGCGTGGGCGCTCTGTCCTGCGCCATCGCCACGCCGCTGGCCTGGCTGGTGTCGCGCACCGACCTGCCGGGACGGCGCATCGTGCGTGCGCTGGTGACGGCGTCTTTCGTGACGCCGCCTTTCCTGGGCGCCATCGCATGGGAGATCCTCGCGGCGCCGAACAGCGGGCTGATCAACGTGCTGTACCGCTATGTCACCGGCGCCCAGCCGGACCAGACCCTGGTGAACATCTACACCTTCCAGGGACTGGTGTTCGCGATCACCTGCTACACCTTTCCCTATGTGTTCACGCTGGTGGCCAACGGGCTGGACCGCGTGCCTTCCGACCTGGAGGACGCCTCCGCGATCCTCGGCGGACGCGCCGCGACCACCTTGCGCCGCGTGACGATCCCGCTGGTGCTGCCCGCGATGCTGGCGGGAACGCTGATCGCGATCCTGCAGGCGCTGACCATGTTCGGTTCGCCCGCGATCCTGGCATTGCCGGCGGGCTTCCACGTGATCACGACCAAGATCTGGAGCCTGTTCCAGTACCCGCCCAAGCCGGGGCTGGCTGCCGCCGCGTCGCTGCCGCTGCTGCTGATCACCGTGCTGCTGCTTCAGGGCAAGACCTGGATCCTCGGCCGCAAGGGCTACACGGTGCTGGGCGGCAAGAGCGGCGTCGCCCGCGTCTCGCGGCTGGGGCGCTGGAAGCCGGTCGCGATCGGCTTCGCCGCCATCGTGCTGTCGCTCACCGTGCTCCTGCCTTACGCCGCGCTGCTCAAGACATCGCTCACGCGCAACGTGTCGGAGCCCCTGACACTGGCCACGCTGACCCTGTACAACTTCCACTTCGTGTTCTTCGAGTTCTCGGCGACGCGGCTGGCCATGTGGAACACCTTCCTGCTCGGTTTCCTCACGGCGACGATCGGAACGGGCATCGCGCTGCTCGCGGCCTACATGGTGTCGCGCAGCACGATCCGCGGCTCGCACATGCTGGGCGCGCTGGCGACGGCGCCGGTCGCGATCCCCGGCATCGTGCTGGGCGTCGGCCTGTTCCTGACCTATTCGCATCCGCAGCTGATGCTGTACGGAACGCTCTGGATCCTGCTGATCGCCTTCCTCACCATCGAGATGCCCGCCGGCTACCAGCAGATGTCGGCCGCGTTCCACGGCATCCATCCGGAGCTGGAGGAGGCCAGCCGCATCCTGGGCGCGAGCCGGCTCAAGACGCTGCGCCTGATCACCGCGCCGCTGCTTCGCACCAGCGTCATCGCCACCTGGTGCTTCGTGTTCATCGGAACCATCCGCGAGCTGTCGGCGACCATCCTGCTGACCACGGCCAACACCAAGCTGGTGTCCGTGATCATCTACGACCTCAATGAAAGCGGCGACCTCGGCGCGATCTCGGTGCTCGGGCTGATGCTGCTCGCCGTCTCCTTCTGCGTGGTCTTCCTGGCCAACCGGCTGCCGGTGCTCGGCGGCCCGCCCCTGGTCCGCGGCTAGCGGCGACAACAACAACGATCGGAAGCGACAGCCATGGGTTTTCTGCAACTGCGCGGCCTCACCAAGCGCTATGGAACGGCCACGGTGGTCGACAACCTGTCGCTCTCGATCGACAAGGGACAGCTGGTGTGTCTGCTCGGCCCCTCGGGCTGCGGCAAGACGACGACGCTGCGCCTGATCGCCGGCTTCCTGGAGCCCGACGAAGGCGAGATCCACGTCGGCGGCCGGCGCATCTCCGCGCCCCAGGCGACCGAAGCGCCGGAGCGGCGCAACATGTCGATGATCTTCCAGAGCTACGCGCTCTGGCCGCACATGACGGTGTTCGAGAACATCGCCTACGGCCTGCGGCTGCGCGGCATGGCAAAGCGCGAGCTGCAGCAGCGCGCCGACACCATCCTGGCAGCGACGCGCCTGGGCGAGCTGGCGCAGCGTTATCCGGGCGAGCTCTCCGGCGGCCAGCAGCAGCGTGTGTCGCTGGCGCGCGCGCTGGTGATCGAGCCGGAGACCCTGCTGCTGGACGAGCCGCTGTCGAACCTCGACGCCAACCTGCGTGAGGAGATGCGCTTCGAGATCCGGCGCCTGCACGACAAGTACCGCTACACCACGGTCTACGTGACGCACGACCAGGCCGAGGCGATGACGACGGCCGACGTCATCGTGGTGATGAACAACGGCGTGATCGAGCAGGCCGGCACGCCCGAGGACATCTACCAGCGGCCGACGACCGAATTCGTGGCTCGCTTCATCGGCGGCACCAACCTGTTCAGGGGACGGCGCGACGGCGGCAACTCCGTGGCCTGCGGCAACGGCCTGGTCCTGCGCTGCGACTCGGGCGACTTCGCCGACCAGGGCGACACCGCGGTGTCGGTGCGCCATCACGACGTGCGCCTGTCGGCCACGGCGCCGGGCGGCACGCAGAGCAACTGGGTTGCCGGCACCGTCGCCCGCCAGGTCTACCTCGGCTCGCACCGCGACTACCTCGTCACCCTCGCCGACGGCGAGACGGTGAGGACCGTCACGCCGGTCGACGTCGGCGTGCGCGCCGGCGACACCGTCTGGCTGCATTTCCCCAGCGAACACTGCCGGGCGCTTGCGCACTAGCCGCCGTTCCCCCGAATTCAAAACCACGATAACAGGAGACATCGAATGGCATCCAGCACGGCCCAGCCCACGGACCACCTGACACGGTACGTGGCGGACTTCATCTGCAACGCGAAACCGGCCGACCTGCCGGCCGACGTCGTGGCCCTGGGCAAGAAGTCCATCCTGGACGGCCTGGGCCTGGCGCTGTCCGGCGGCGCGACCGCTTGCGGCGTGATGGCGCGCCAGCACTTTGCGGACCTCAACCTCGGCGCCGGCCCGGCGACGCTGATCGGCACCAACCTGAAGCTGGCGCCGCGCTTCGCCGCGTTCCACAACGGCGTCGGCATCCACGCCGACGACTACGACGACACGCAGCTGGCCGTCGCCGCCGACCGCGTCTACGGCCTGCTCACGCATCCGACCGCGCCGGCGCTGCCCGCTGCGCTCGCCATGGGAGAAGCAACGAAAGCCAGCGGCCTGGCGACCATGCTGGCGTACCACCTCGGGGTGGAGGTCGAGTGCAAGATCGCCGAAGCGATCAATCCGCGCCACTACCAGAGCGGCTTCCATGCGACCGCCACCTGCGGCACCTTCGCCGCCGCCGCCGCTAGCGCCAGGCTGCTCGGGTTGAATGCGGAGCAGACGGCGCGTGCGCTGTCGATCGCCGGCAGCCAGTCGGCGGGACTGCGGGAGAACTTCGGCACCATGACCAAGCCCTTCCACGCCGGCCGCTCGTCCGAAAGCGGCGTCGCCGCCGCGCAGTTCGCTTCCTACGGCTGGACCGCGACCGACAAGATCCTGGAGGCGCCGCGCGGCTTCTTCAGCGCCGGCGGCGGCGGCTTCGATGCCAACGCCATCTCCGGCAAGCTCGGCGCGCCCTGGACCTTCGCCGAGCCCGGCGTCTCGATCAAGCCGCATCCGTCGGGATCGCTCACGCATCCGGGCATGACCGAGATGCTGCGCCTGATCAAGGCCAACGGCATCAAGGCGAAGGACGTGGTGCGGGTGCGCGTCGGCACCAACCAGAACATGCCGAACGCGCTGATCCATCACCGCCCCGTCAATGAATTCCAGGCCAAGTTCTCGATGGAGTTCTGCATGGCCATCCTGCTGCTGGACGGCCGCGCGGGCCTGGGCGAATTCACCGACGCCGTGGTGCACCGTGCGGACGTGAAGGCGATGATCGAGAAGGTCGACTTCGTCGTCGACAAGGATGCCGAGGCGG
>JAQGNJ010000150.1 GCA_028291885.1 Ramlibacter sp.
CGCGCGATGAACTCGTCGGCCGCCGGCTGGCTGTACCTTGCGATCTGGCCGAAGTCGCCCGCCATCCAGGTGGATTTCAGGCGCGCCTTCAATGCGTGGAGTTCATCGGACATCGGCGCTCCCGTGAAAAGGGCTGCTAGAACTCGGCGCGCCTGTCGTGGCGCGCCAGCCGCCGCAGCAGTTCATCGACCTCGTGCTGCGTCGCCTTGGACATCGGCGCCGCCGGCTTGCGCTGCGCCGCCGACGAGAGCAGGCCGCGCTTCATCATCACGTACTTGCGCACCGCCAGGCCGACGCCGGGCTGCTGCTCGTAGCGGATCAGCGGCAGGTGGGCGTCGAACAGGTCTTTGGCCTGGTCCTTCTGGCCGCTGGAATGCAGGCGCACGACATCGCACAGCATGTCGGGGAAGCAGTAGCCGGTGTTGGCGCCGTCGGCGCCGCGCTCCATCTCGTAGTCCAGAAACAGGCCGCCGTTGCCGCACAGGATGGAGATGTGGCGCATCGAGCCGTCGCGCTCGTAGCCGCGCAGCGTCGAGATCTTTTCCAGGCCCGGCCAGTCCTCGTGCTTGAGCATCACGCAGGACGGGATGTCGGTGACGATGCGGCGGATCACGCCCGGCGCCATCTGCACCGAAAAGGTCAGCGGATAGTCCTGCAGCACGAAGGGAACGTCGGCGCCGATCGCCTCCGCCGCCTGCCTGTAGTAGCCGACGACCTGGTCGTCGGTGCGCAAGGTGTTGGGCGGCGCGATCATCACGCCGGCCGCGCCCAGGTCCATCACCTCGCGGGTGAGGGCGCGCATGGCAGCGAAGCCGGGCGCGGAAACGCCGACCACGACCGGGATGCCGCTCGCCCTGGCGATGAACTGCCTGGCGATGGCGACCGATTCCGTGTGCTCCAGCTTGGGCGCTTCGCCCAGCTGGCCCAGCACGGTGACGCCGGTCGCGCCGCAACCCAGATAAAAGCCGATCAGGCGATCGATCGACGATGTGTCGATCGATCCATCGTCGTGGAAAGGCGTCGGCGCGATCGGGAACACGCCCTTGGCATCGCTGGTCAGCTTCATGGCGTTTCCGGCAGTTCGCCGGCGTTGCCGGCGCCGTGGCATTTCTTGTATTTCTTGCCGCTGCCGCAGGGGCAGGGGTCATTGCGTCCCGGTTCGGCGGCCTTGCGCACTGTTCCGGTGCGCGGCCCCAGGCTCTTCCAGAGCTGGCGCAAGTCGTAGGCCGCCCAGATGGCGGCGCCGAAATCGTCGAGCCGCTGTTCGCTGACGCTGGGCGGGCCGTCCTCGGCATACATCGACACCGAGGGCTTGCCCTTGTCGTCCTCGCTGAGCGCGACGATCGCGTTCAGCGCGTTGTCCAGCATCTCCGCCGCGTCGGCGTCGCGTGGCGGCTGCCAGTCGTCCGGCCAGGCTTCGACGGCGTACATGAAGCCGAGCGCCCAGACCTGCGCGAACGCGGGAAGCTCGTCCATGACGATCTCCGCGCGTTCCTCCTGCGGCATCACCAGCACGGCGCCGCGCGTGTCGACCACCTCCGGCTGGAAGGTGCGGTCGTCGTCCAGCGTCTCGACCGGCGCATCCAGCGCGGTCGCGATCTCGCTCCAGCGCCGGCGCCAGCGGGCGACGAACTCCATGTGCTCCATCGGATTGAAGTCGTCGCCGAGCAGGACGGGCCAGTATTCTTCCGATGGCACCGGCCGGCGCATGCAGACCAGCGCGGCGAGGAAGCCCTCGCAGAACTCCCATTGCGGGATTTCCTCGCTGCTTTCGCGCAGCAGATCGAGTTCGGCGTCCATCGCGTCGAAATCGTCGGCGTCCAGGGGCGCCGGCGTCGGCGCAGGTTGTGTCGTCAAGAAGTGGCTCCGGGGATTGATGGCCATTTTATGGGGCTGTAGCAGAATCGCGGGACCATGCCGAACATTGCAAACCTTCTGAAATCCGAAATCGCGCGGGTCGCCCGCAGGGAAGTCCGGGCCGAAACCAAGGGCCTGAAGCAGGCCATCGCGCCGTACCGGGCGCAGATCGCCGAACTGAAGCGTCGCACCCGCGAACTCGAGCAGCAAGTGAACCGGCTTGGCCGCGTCGCGAAAAAAACGGCGGCCTCCGCGGGTCCCGAGGGCGACACCGGATCGCGCAACCTGCGCTTCAGCGCCAAGGGACTCGCGGCGCAGCGCAAGCGGCTGGGCCTGTCGGCGCAGGCGTTCGGCGCGCTGATCGGCGCTTCCGGCCAGTCGGTCTACAAGTGGGAAGAAGGCAAGACCCGGCCGCGCGCCAAGCACCTGCCGGCGATCGCCTCGCTGCGCACCATCGGCAAGAAGGAAGCCGCCGCCCGGCTGGCCTCGCTCGAGCGCTGACCTGGCCGGGCACGACGCGTGCCCCGAAGCTGGCTTGGCCGACTCATCTTCCAGAACCGTCGTCTACGCCGCACTCGCCGGCAACCTGCTGGTGGCCATCACCAAGGCGGGCGCCGCGGCGTGGACCGGCAGTTCCTCCATGCTGAGCGAAGCCGTGCACTCGCTGGTCGGCATCGTGCTCGCCGCCGCCGGCACCTATGCGTCGGCCAGCCTTGGCCTGCACGTGGCCGACGGCATTGCGTCGATCGCGATCGGCGTGGTGCTCGCGGTCGTCGCCGTGCTGCTGGCCGGCGAGAGCAAGAGCCTGCTGATCGGCGAGCGGGCCGATCGCGAGCTCAGCGAGGCGATCGTCGCCCTGGCCGGCCAGGAGCAGTCCGTCGCCCGGGTCAACGGCCTGCTGACGGTGCAGCTGGCGCCCGACCAGGTGCTGGTCGGGCTCAGCCTCGAGTTCGCCGACGACCTGCGCACGCCGCAGATCGAGAAGGCCGTCACCGAGATCGAAGCACGGGTCAAGGCCGCGCATCCGGAAGTGGTGACGCTGTTCGTCAAGCCGCAGACCGAGGGGACCTATCGCGACATCGTGCGCCGGCTCGAAGAGGGCTAACGCCAGTCGACGGTGCCGAAGCGGTCCTGCCCGAGCAGCGTGTAGAAGATGCCGACCGTGCCGCGGGTCTGGCGGGTGTTTTCAAGCCCGGGGAACGAAGCATTGCGCCGGTTCCACAGGTACTTGATCGTGATGGCGTGCAGGTTGTGCACGCGCCGGGTCAGGCTGATCTCGGCCCGGGCGATGTTGTCGTGGCCGCCGGGACCGTTGGCGTTGACCCGGGTGACGAAATACTCGCGCGCCGTCATGTCCAGCGAGGTGCGGTCGCCGTCGATCACGCGCAGCGCGAGCAGCGCCTGCGGCGTCGTGCCGTAGTGGTAGTCCCGCTCGCTGCCGCGGCGGACGGTGCCGACGGCCGCATAGCCCAGGCCGGCCATGGCCGAGCCCTGCACGACGATGCTGTCGCTGGCCCGCCACTGGCCGGTGGTGCCAAGCGACAGCGCGGTGCTGGAGACGCGGAAAGTCTGCGGCGAGATGTAGTCGTAGCTGCCGTACAGCCCCCAGATGCCGCGGTAGCGGTCCTTCGCCGCCGAATACTCGCGGCCGAACAGCAGGCCGCGCGTCATCACGGTTTCGAACGCGTTGGCGGTGGAGCCGGTCGCCTCGAACGCGAAGTAGTCGAACGGCCGGTCGTAGCGGTAGCCGTCCTTGCCGGGCAGGCCGTATTCCATCGAGAAGTTGGCCTGCGCCTCGTTGCGCTTGAGCAGCGTGGACAGGCCCTGTTCGTTCTGCGCCGTTCCCATCAGGCCCAGTTGCAGGCGGCTGTAATAGGCCGGATTGCGGCTGGCGAAGATGGTGTCGAAGCGCTTGCCGTAGGCCAGGCGGTTGAAGCCGGTGGACGGCGAGATGACCGCGGCGACCGCCTCGCGCATCGGCCGCGGTACGCCGTCGCCGTGTTCGAGCACCAGGCTCGCCATGCGGAACAGCGATTCGCCCAGGAACGCGCCGCCGATGCCGGAGGCGATCTGGTCGTTCACCGATGGCCGGGTGTTCTCGCCGGCGATCTCCCAGCCGATGCTGCCGGCGAAGGTGTAGCCGGCCGACTCCCAGAAGCTCAGGCCGGCCGAGCGGGCGAAGCCGTGGTACATCGAGCCCTGGTACGGATGCCCGAGCTGGTTGATGTTGAAGTCGTCGGAATCGACGCCCCAGCTGCGGCGCAGGTTGCGCCGCAGCGATCCGAAGCTGACGTCGTAATCGGGCACGCCGCTGTAGACGCGGTTGTAGCGATTGAGCAGGAAGTCGAAGCCCAGGATCTCCCAGGCCGGGACCGAATAACTCTTTTCCATCACCGGCTCGACCTGCGGGTCCGGCTGCTCCGAGGGCCGCGGCTTCAGGCCCTGGCCCGCGCACAGCCCGTGCGCCATCACAACGACGCCGGCGACGACGCACTTCAGCGCCGCGGCCCGGATCGACTCTCCCATACTGCCTCCTTCTGCACAGCGGTCTGCTGCCCGGCGATGATAGATCGCGGATGAGCCGTGGGGTCAAACCAGGGTTTGCGGCGCAGCCTGAGCGACAAAACGGCCACGCATAATCGCCGCAATGAAGGGCAATGCGATCGCAATGGATGAGGCAGGCGCGCGCCGCGTGGTGCTGGCCCAGGCGATCGAATCGGCCGACCCGCAGGGCCGCCTGGTCGGCGGGGCCGAGCGCGAACGGATCGATGCGCAGGCGAGCGAGGCGGCCCGCGGCGCCGGCGAATGCGGCAGCGAGCCGGCGATCGCGCGCTTCCTGAAGGCGCGGGCCGCACAGATCGTCGACACGGCCGGCAAGCGCGACCGCGCTGTCGCCTCGCTGCAGCAGGCCGGCGCCGGCGAACGCTGGGTCGCCGCCGGCATCCCGCTCGCCGCCCTGGTGCTGGGCATCTTCACCGACCAGGTCGCCAATCCGCACCAGGTGAACCTGCTGTCCAAGCCGCTGCTGCTTCTGCTGCTGTGGAACCTGGTCGTGTATGCGGTTCTGCTCGCCGGCCTGTTGCTGCCGCGACGTCCCGGGCGGGAGCGCAGTCCGCGCTTTGCCGCCCTGCGCGAATGGCTTGCCGGCCTGCGCGAGTGGGGCCGCCGTCCGCGCCATCTTCGCGGCGAAGTGACGGCTGCCTTCCTGCTGCGCTGGCACGCGCTGACGGCTGCGCTCTACGGACAGCGTCTGGCGCGGGTGCTGCATCTCGCGGCCGCGGCATGGGCGCTGGGTGTCGCGCTGTCCCTGTTCTTCGGCGGCGTCTGGGCCAGCTACGGCGTGCAATGGGAGAGCACCTTTCTCTCGGCGCCAGACGTCCATCGCTTCCTGAGCATCCTGTTCTCGCCGGTGACGGCGCTGTTTCCCTGGGCCTCGTTTTCGCTGGACGAGGTCCGCAGCCTTCGTGCCGCCGGCCCGCTCCCTTCGCCGGCCGAGGCGGCCGACAACGTCATCGGCCGGCGCTGGGTCTTCCTGTACGCGATGCTGCTGGCGCTGGTCGTCGTGCTGCCGCGGCTGGCGCTGGCGGCCGTGGCCTGGTGGCGCGAGCGCCGGCTGTCGCGCAACGTCGCCATCGACCTGCGTGACGGCTACTACCAGCGCTTGCTCAGCCTGCTCAGCCCGGCGCGGGTGCAGCTGGCCCTGCATGCGCACCGCGGCGAAGATCGCGCCGCCTTGCTGCGCGTGCTGCTGCACCGGGCCGACGAGGCGCTGCCCGGCGTGAGCCTCGGACAGGGCCAGTCGCACGAACTGCTCCAGGGCCCGGGCGGGGAAACCCTGCGGGTCGTCGACCTGCCGAACGTCGCCGATCCGGCGTCGCTGCTGAAGAAGCAGGCCGTGCAGCCCGCGGGCTGGACCGACCGGCTGCGCGACGCGGTGCTGGGCAAGACTGCTGCTGCGATCGCGCGCGCCGAGCCGGCGTTGCAAGCGGCGCAGGAGGAGACGGACGTCGTCCTCCACGTGGTCGGCAACGCGGCGGACCTGGCCGCCGCGAGCCCGCTGCTTGCATGGCTGGACAAGCCGGTGCTGCTGCTGGTGAACGCGAGCGGCGATGCGCCGGCGACGCAGGATCTGCTTGCCCGCTGCCGCGCCGAAGTCCGCGAGGGCGCCGCCGTCGCCGCCGTCCTCGGCTTCGACGACTTTGCTCGCTGCTGGGTGCAGGAGCGGGTCCTGCTCGACGCCGTCGCCCGCTGCCTGCCGGACTACAAGGCCGCGGGATTCGCCCGGCTGGCCGCGGCCTGGGACGAGCGCAATCTCTCGCACCTGCGCGGCTCGATGTCGGTGATCGCGCGCCACCTGCTCGATGCGGCGCGGCAGGCGCAGGACGTCGGCAAGCCGCGCTCGCTGGTCAGCCTGATGCGGCCCGGCGAGCGCGAGGCGCACGAGCGCCGCAGCCGCGAAGCGATGGCCGCCGTGGTCGAGCGGCTGCGGCGCTCGGACGCGCAGGCGACCTCCGGCCTGCTGGCGCTGCACGGCATCGACCCGGACAAGGCAGCGCTCCTGAACCACCGGCTGGAGGAAAAGTTCGTGGTCCAGGACGCGGTCAGCGCCAGGCAGGCCGGTGTCGCCGGCGCCGCGACCGGAGCCACGCTCGGCGTCTCGATCGACCTGCTGACGGCGGGGCTGAGCCTGGGCCTGGCGGCCGCCGCCGGCGCCGTGATCGGCGGCGGCGCCGCGTGGGTCGCCGCCATGTGGAAGAACCAGGCGACGCCGGCCGGCACGTCGGTCGTGCAACTGAGCGACGACATGCTGCAAGCCATGGTCGAAGCCGCCTTGCTGCGTTACCTGGCCGCGATCCATTTCGGCCGCGGCCGCGGCGGTGACGGCAGCGAGCTCCGGCCCGCGTGGCGCAGCGAGGTCGTCGCCGCCGTCGAAGGCCGCGGCGACGACCTGCGCGAGCAGTGGGCCGCCGCTCGCGCGCCACGGGACGCACTCGAGCCCGCTGCGGCCCTGGTCGCCATGCTCGAGACGATCACGCTGGGCGTGCTCGCACGGCTCTATCCGCGCACGCAGGCTCAAAGGCTCCGGTTTCCGGACTAGCCGCGCATGCCGGCGCCCTGGTCAGGGTGCAGGCGGACGAAGAAGAAAAGCGACAGCAGGGTGGTCAGGCCGATCAGGAAAAAGGCGGGCGAGAAATCGCGCGCGGTCAGGTGGGCGGGGTCGCCGCCGTGGAACCAGGCCGCGGCGCTGACCAGGGATGCGCCCAGCACCACGCCGAAGGTCTGCGAGACCTGCTGCGTCATCGTCGACAAGGTGGTCGCATGGTGCATCAGCGGCTTGGGGATCTCCGAGAAGCCCAGCGTCTGGAGCGCGACCATCGCCATCGAGCTGACCAGCCCTCCGCCGAGCATGGTGCAGAACATCAGCAGGTGCGGCGTGTCGGGACGGAACAGTCCATAACTCATGTAGAACGCGCCGGCGACGGCGGTCGCCCCGATCAGCAGCGGCCGGAAGCCGAAGCGGCGGATCGCGCGGCGCATCACGCCACGGGTGGAGAGCGAGCCGATCGCGGTCCCCACCGTGAGCAGGCCAGAATCCAGCGGCGACAGCCCGAACCCGAGCTGGAACATCAGCGGCAGCAGGAAGGGCGACGCGCCGATCGCGATCCGCATCGGCGTGCCGCCGACGATGGACGCGAAATAGGTCGGGAAGCGCAGCACGCGGAGATTGACCATCGGCGACGCGAGGCGCCGGCTTCGCAACACATACGCAAGCAGCGCGGCCGCCCCGACGAGCGCCAGGGCCGCGATGGTCCAGCCGCCGACCAGGTTCTTGCCCGTCATCTCCAGCGCGCCGAGCAGGCCGGTCAGCGCCAGCGCCAGCAGCACGAAGCCGGTCGCGTCGAAAGGCTCGCGCAGTTCCTCGTCGCATTCCGTGCCGATGAAGCGCCACGCCAGTGCGATGCCCAGCAGGCCGAAGGGCACGTTGAGCAGGAAGATCCAGCGCCAGGATGTCCAGGTGACGATCGCGCCGCCGACCAGCGGGCCGATCATGCGGCCGACGGTCGGCGGCACGGTGAACCACACCATCGCGGCGATCATCGCGCTCGGCTCGACGCTGCGCAGCAGGATCAGGCGCGCGACCGGCACCATCATCGCGCCGCCGAAGCCCTGCAGCATGCGAAACAGGACCAGCGCCGGCAGGGACTCGGCGAGCCCGCACAGGGCCGAGCCCAGCGAGAAGCAGGCGATGGCGGCGCAGAACACCCGGCGCGCGCCGAAGCGGCTGGCGATCCAGCCGCTCAGGGGCAGGAACACGGCCAGGCTCAGCAGGTACGAGGTGATCGCGAGGTTCAGGTGCAGCGTCTGCACGTTGAGCGAACGCGCGATCGTCGGCAGCGCCGTCGCGATCGCGGAGCTGTCGATGTTCTGGAGAAACAGGGGACAGGCGACGACCAGCGGCAGCAGCCTGTCACGGGCGGCCAATGGGGTTTCCTGGAGTCGCGGCGGGTCGCATCGGTGCCGATTGTGCCCGGCCGCCGGGCTTCACCGGGCCGGCGGCGGCCGCTGCGCGTCGTCGCCGCCGAACAGCCTGCCCACGGCCGCACCGACGCCGGCGCCGATCGCCGTGCCGATGCCCGGGAGCACCGCCGTTCCGATCGCGGCGCCGGCCGCCGCGCCTCCCAGCGTCTTGCCCGGCACCGTCACCTGCGGTGCGCCCAGCGGTCCGGACACCTTGAGCGGCACGCCGACCAGGCCGCCGGCCAGATCCACGGTCAGCTCGCCGTCGACCCGCCGGTTGGCGATCGTTCCCTGGCCCCTGGCGCTGAAGGTCTGGCCCTGGGCCTGGACGCCGGAGTAGCGAACGACCATGCCGTCGGCCGTGTTCTGCGTGTCCATCTGGCCGGTCAGCGACAGCAGCTGGGTCTGGCCGGCGCGGTCCTGGCCGAAGCTGCGGATCGTCTTGTCGACGTCGATGTGCTGCAGCGTGGCCGAGGCGATCGAGAAGGTGGTGCGCGTGTGCAGCGATCGCGCCAGGTCGCCGACGTGGTTGCCGCTGGCCGAGAGTTCGGTCTGGCCCGACGCCTTGCCGTGCACCGCCGAATGGCGCTTGAAGCCGGAGAGCGCGCTGGCCACGTCGATGTTGCGCGGTGCGAGCCGGCCGCTGAGCGCCAGCCGGCCGTCGCTCCCCGTCTTGAGCGTGACCTGCCCGTGCGCCGTGCCGCCGCCGACTTCGAGTCGAACCCTGAAGCGGTCGTCACCCTCGGGCGCCAGGTCCAGCCGCGCGACCGGCCGCACGCCGGGACGCACGATCTCGGCGCCGCGCAGTTGCCAGTCGGGGCCGAAGCGCGCGCTGCCGCTGAATTCCAGCGGGTTGTCGTAACGCGTGATCCAGATCACGTCGCGAAAATCCAGCTGCGCCACCTGCAGGGCGTTGCCGTCCCGACCCTTGGGCGCGGGGCGCAGGCGCAATGCGCGCAGCGACAACTGGGGCAGCACGCCGCCTTCGACGGTGAGGTCGGCCAGCTCCACTTTCTGGCGCAGCAGCGCGAGCAGTTCGGGATGCGCCACCAGCCGCGTGATCCGGATCGGCTGCGGCTGGACAGTCGCCACGTCCTCGATCACCAGTTCCGGTTGCGGCCAGAGACTGAGCCGGGCCGAGCCGACGTTCACCTCGACGCCGAGCCGCGCCTCGGCCTCGGCGCGGATGCGCTCGACCAGCTCCTGGTCGCTCGGCACCAGCTTGGCATAGGCGACGGCGAGCACGGCGGCGACGGCCGCCAGCAGCAGGGCGGTGCCCAGCAGCGTCAGGCGGAGGGCGCGGTTCATGGCGCGACGATACGCCAGCGCGCCGGCCCCAGCTGTAGTCCGCCGTCTTTACGGCGTGACGGCAGCTTGCGGCCGCCGCAGCAGCGCGGCCGCGATGCCGCAGGCCGCGAGCGTCCAGACGATCACGGCGCCGGACGGCAGGTCCAGCACGGCGGACAGCGCCAGGCCGATGGCGTAGCCGGCCGCGCCCACCGTGTAGCCGACGACGAAGCGCTGTTTGCCGGCCAGGTGGCGTGTGGCCAGGGCCGGGATGATCAGGCTGGCGAACACCAGATAGACGCCCACCAGCTGCACCGAGGCAGTCACCGCGAGCGCGAACGCCGCATAAAAGCCGTAGCGTCCCAGCCGCGCGACCCATCCCAGCCACAGCGCCAGCGACAGCAGCGCGGTCAGCAAGGCCAGCCACAGCAGCTGCGACGTGTCCACCCACAGGATTTGTCCGACCAGCAGGTCCTTGAGGTGTTCGCCGCCGTGCGGATTGCCGGCCAGCACCAGGATGCCGGCGCAGGCCGCCAGGATGAACATCACGCCGATCAGCGCTTCCTGTTCCCTGGGCATGCGCCGCTCCATCCATGTCAGCAGCAGGGCGCCGAGCAGGGCGGCGCCGACGGCCGACAGCTGCACGGCGGCCCCGCCCTGCGGCAGGCCCAGCGCATCGGCGCAGATCACGCCCAGGCCGGCGATCTGCGCGATCGCCAGGTCGATGAAGACGATCCCGCGCTGCAGCACCTGCGAGCCGAGCGGAACGTGGGTGGCCAGCACCAGCAGGCCGGCGAGGAAGGCCGGCGCCAGGATGCCGACGTCGATGGCGCCCCAGTTCATTTCGCCGCCGTCGCTGCCGCGAGCAGGCGCGCCAGCGTGTCGTCGAAATAGCCGAACAGGTCCTTGGCACGGTCGCTGCCGCCCACGGTGGCGGGCAGCTTCACCGCGGGGATCGCCGCGTTCTTGCTCAGCCATTCCGAGGCGCGCGGGTCCTGGTAACTGCTGTAGATGACCATCCGCGCCGGCTGGGACTTCAGAGCCGCCAGCACGCCTTGCAGGTGGGACACGGTCGGCTCCACGCCGGGCTTGGGTTCCAGCACCGCGACCTCCTTGAGCCCCAGCCAGTCGTACAGGTAGACGAAGCCCTTGTGCTGCGAAGCGACGCTCACTCCCTTGAGCGGCGCCGCCTGCGCGTTCCAGCGCGCCATCGCCTGCTGCCAGCGCCGCGCGAAGTCCGCCTGCTGCTGTGCGTACCGGGCCGCATTGGACGGATCGATCTGCTGCAGCCGCGCGGCCAGCGCGCCGGCGACCGCGGCGATGTTGCGCGGATCGTTCTGGATGTGCGGATTGCCGCCCGCGTGCACGTCGCCCTGCGAGCGGTCCAGCTGCGTGGGCACGTCGAGCTTGCGCACGGCGTCGGCCGCGGCGAAGTTGCCGGGCTGTCCGGGCTGCACCCTGGCGTTGCCGGACTGCTGCAGCAGTTGCGGCAGCCAGCCGATCTCGAGTTCGGCGCCGGTGCAGGCCACCAGGTCGGCGTTGCGCACGCGGGCGATCAGGCTGGGCTTGGCCTGGATCTGGTGCGGGTCCTGCATCGCGGTGGTCGCCGACGTCGCCTCGACGAGGTTGCCGCCGAG
This sequence comes from Ramlibacter sp., assembly GCA_028291885.1. Taxonomy (GTDB): domain Bacteria; phylum Pseudomonadota; class Gammaproteobacteria; order Burkholderiales; family Burkholderiaceae_C; genus Ramlibacter. The sequence continues at coordinate 11,301 of JAQGNJ010000150.1, forward strand.
TTCCTGCGCAAGTGCCGCCCACTCGGGTTCGCAGGCGAAAACACGCAGGGCTGCATCGGCGGGAGACGCCAGCAGGGCCAGGGGCAGCGCCGCCAGGGCCGCCAGGATCTTGAGCTTGGTCATGATGAACTCCTTGGTGCGTTCAGAAGCCGTGGGCGCCATGCGCGCCCAGGCTCATCTGGTACTGCAGCAGCAGCTGGTTGTCGGGCTGGCCGAAGCGCGACCGGTCGCGCGCCAGTTGGAGCCGCACGCGCGAGAACTCGCTGGGGTTGAACTCCAGCATCAGCGAGTCCTTGCGTGGGCGGTGGACGGCGCTCGCCAGCAGGTCGGGATCGGCCACGCTGCCGGAGTTCAGGCGCTCGGTGCGCAGGCCGACGCGCCAGCGCGGCATGAACTGGTAGACGCCCTGCACGTACCAGCCCGACTGCGTCGAGCGCTCGGCCGCAGCGCCGGCGGGATCGGCCGCGTCGGCGATGCTGCCGTCGCGCGTGCTGCGCAGGTACTCGCCCTGCAGCTTGAAGCTGGTCCGCGTCGCGTTGCCCTCGGGCGCCCACTTCCACACGGCGTCGGCGATCCAGACCCGCGTGCGGCCGTTGAAGACGCCCTCGCTGCCGCCGCCCCGGGCGCCGGATCTGACCAGCGCCTGGTCCGACGCCATGGCGCCCAGCATCGAGAGCCCGGCGCGCCAGCTGTTGCTGGCGCCGACATCGCCGCCGGCGTGGACGAAGAGGGCGCTCGCGCCGGCGCCGTTGCGGCTGCTGTCGCTGCCGGGGAAGCCGCGTCCGCGGCCGATCTCGGCGCCGGCTTCCAGGAACAGGTCGGTCGGCGCCAGCCAGCGCAGTTGCAGGCCGTCGTCGCCGAACTGCCTGCCCAGGAACACCTGGTAGGCGAGCGGCGCGTCGGCGAAGTCCCAGGTGTGGGCGTGCTGCTCGTTCAGGTAGCCGATGCCGGACAGGAAGCGGCCGGCCTTGACCGACAGTCCGCTGCCCAGCGAGGTGGTCTGCACGAAGGCTTCCTCCACCGAGGCCGTGTTGTCGCCGCCCAATGCGATCGAAGCCGCGCCGCGCAGCCACGGGTCGATGCTGGCGCTCAGGCCCAGCTCGCTTTCGCCGAGGCTGAAGCCGCGTCCCACCGGTCCGGCCTCGCTGCCGGGCGGAAGCGAAAAGCCGGTCACGGAATAGCTGGCCGGGTCGCGGCTGGTGCGCGCATAAGTGCCCGACAGGATCAGCGACATCGCCGGGTTGAAGGCGTTGGCGCCGGCGCCGCCGGGAGTTGCGGGCGCGGCGACCGGCGCGACATTGGCGGTGGAGGTCGCCGCCGCGGGGGCCTGCGCCTCGGCGGCCTTGAGCCGCTGCTCCAGCGCCTGCAGCCGCAGTTCATAGCTGCCGCGGATGGTTTCGATCTCCTGGCGTAGCGCGTTGATGTCGGCGGCCGTGTCGGCGGCCGCCGCGAGCGGAAAACCCAGGGCGAGCGCCAAGCCCGCCGGGACGAATCTGTGCATTGTTGTCTCCAGAATGCCAAACGAAAAACCTGCGTCCCGCGCATTTGCTGCACGGGACGCGATGAAGAGGTTTCAGGCGGCGAAGACGGGAGGTGCGCGGATGGCGTAGGGACGTTGCCGCGGCGCGGCGTGCTGCGCGACCGGCGCGGCCACGAGGGGCAGATGCTGCTGCGCGGCGGCGAAGAGCAGCGCCGGCGGGAGTGGCGCAGCGCCGCCGACGGTCGCGGCGACGATGCACGAATGGCAGTGGGCGAGGCCGCCCGGATGCTTGCCGGAAGACGACGACGCCGTCTCGCCGGGAGCGTGACTGTAGGCATGGCGGATGGCCACCGTCTGCGCCAGCGCCAGGACCAGCGCCAGCCAGAGCAAAGCGATCCGCGCGAGGCGGCTGCTGCGATGCGTGGCGTGAGCGAAGGGCCGGGACGGCATCGCGAGATGGTAGCGCAGCGTCGCGCGCCGCGGCTAGCGGGACGCTGACGCCGCCGGCGGGCGCGTCCCGGCCGGCGCGTTCGGCGTGTCGGCCGGGTTGGTCGCGGCGCCGCCGCTGCCTTGGCCCTGGC
>JAQGNJ010000199.1 GCA_028291885.1 Ramlibacter sp.
GCTCGCTGCTGGCGGCTTTCGCCCCGGGCGTGGGGACACTGACGCTGGCGCGCGTGCTGCAGGGCGCCGGCGCAGGCGCGGGCATGGTGGTCGGACGCGCCCTGGTGCAGGACCTGTACAGCGCGGAAGAGCGCACGCGGATGATGGCCTTCATCGGCATGACCATGGGGGTTTGCCCGCCGCTGGCGACGCTGGCGGGCGGCCAGATCCACGTCCGGTTCGGCTGGCAGGCCAACTTCCTGGTGATGGCGGTGCTCGCCGCCGTCCTGCTGCTCTCCGCGTGGTGGGGGCTTCCGGCGAAGAAGCCCCCGGCGGCCACCCAGCCCAGGGGATGGGGCGAGATCTTCTCCGGCTATGCGCGGCTGCTGCGCGAGCCGGTTTTCCTGTTGTACGTGGCGATCCTCGCGGCGACCACGGCCACCTTCTACACCTTCCTGGGCGGCGGCCCGATCGTGCTCGCCCGCTACGGCGTCACGCCCGAGCGGATCGGCTGGTACATCATGTGCATCCCCGGCGCCTACATCTTCGGCAACCTGATGACCAGCCGGCTCGTCCGGCGGCGCGGCGACCGCTCGATCATGCTGCTGGGCCAGGTCTGGGCCTGCGCCGGACTCGCCCTAGTCCTGGCGCTGGGACTGGCCGGCTGGCACACGCCGCTGGCGCTCGCCCTGCCTCTGGTCCTCCTTGGCATCGGCCACGGCCTGCTGGCGCCGCCGACGCTGGCGGGCACGGTGGGCGTGGTCCCGGCGCTGGCCGGGTCGGCCGCGGCGGTCGCGGGGCTCATGCAGCAACTCACCGGTGCGCTCGGCGGCTTCGTCGTCGGCCTGGTGCCGCACGACGGACCGGTCAACCTCGCGCTCGTGATGCTGGCGTGGACGGCGTGCGGGCTGGCGGCGCAGTTCGGCCTGCATCGCCTGGCCGTCCGCCGTGCGCCGGCCTGAGCGCCAGCGGCGGCGATCTCACCTATCCCGCCAGGCCGACGAACACGTTCTGCACGTCGTCGTTCGCGTCGATCGCGGCCAGGAAGGCCTCGACCTCTTCCAGCTGCGCTGGGCTGAGGTTGGCCGGATCGACCGGGTTCTTCGGCTTGTAGCCGAGCTTGGCGGACAGCACGGTGAAGCCGTGGGCCGGCAGCGCGCGGCTCACCAGGTCGAGGTCGGTGGCATCGGTGATGAACAGCGTCACGCCTTCTTCCTCGCCGGGCTCGAAGTCCTGCGCACCCGCTTCGATCGCCGCGACCTCGGGGTCGGCGCCGGCCGCTGCGGGCTCGGCCTCGATCATGCCGACGTGCTCGAAGTCCCAGGACACCGATCCCGACGTACCGAGCTGGCCGGCCCGAAACAGCACCCGCATCTCGGGGGCGGTGCGCTTCACGTTGTCGGTCAGGCATTCGACCATCACCGGCACCTGGTGCGGCGCGAAGCCTTCATAGATCACGTGCTCGAAATTCACCGTCTCGCCGGTCAGGCCCGCGCCTTTCTTGATCGCGCGATCCAGCGTGTCCTTGGGCATGGAGACCTTGCGCGCCTGCTCCACGACCAGCCGCAACCGCGCGTTCGACGCCGGGTCGGCGCCGTTGCGCGCGGCCACCATGATGTCCTTGGCCAGACGCCCGAACAGCTTGCCCCTGGCATCCGCTGCCTGTGCCTTGCCTTTTGCTTTCCACTGCGCGCCCATGTCCTGTCTTCCTTGAAGTTGTCCCATCGATCGTAAACTGCCGGCCGGCCCAACCAACAGGATGCGAATGAGCGACAGCGAAAACGGCGAAGAAAGAATCCAGCAAGCCCGCCTGTGGCGCGACAACGGCTGGACGGCCCGCGTGATCAAGAACGAGGACGACGACGGCTGGGCCGTCGCAATGACGCCGGACGGCCAGGTGGAGCCGGCGCTGGTCGGCCCCTGGACCATGGGGCGCGACAAGAAGAACCCCAAGCCGCTGGACACGTCGGCGTTCAACACGCTGGTCAAGACCGCGGCCGAATTCGTGCGCCGGCACGAGCAGCAGCTGCACGCGAGCCTGCACCAGCACATGGCGATCACGCACGGCTCCCGGCGGGTCGAGGTCACGCTGGACATCGAGCCCGACGAAGAGAATCCGTCCGCGACGCTGCGCGCGGTGGATGCGTCGGGCGAGCTGATCGCCCAGGTGCGCGTCGCACCTTCCTTCAAGCTCAACCGTGCGAGCGCGAGCGCCTGGGCCGAAGCGGGCTTCAGCGCGCAGGCGGTGCACAAGGGCTGAAGAAAGCCCTTGCGGCGATCAGCTGTGGTGCACCACCACCTTGCGGTGGGAATGGGTCACCACCCTGTGGTGGTCCATGGAAGCCGCATGCCGCGGGTGGTGGGCCGGGACCCGGTACGCCACATGGTGCTTGACGGCGCGATGGTGATGCTTGTTGTCGACCTTGACGTGGCGGGTGACCGTTCCGTGGGGCGTCTGCCTGGTCGCCGTGGTTTCGGTCGTCGTGGCCGCGAAGGCGGCGCCGCTGGCTGCCAGGGCAAGGGTGAGGGCGATGTTGCGCAGTTTCATGGTGGCTCCTGAAGTTGAACGAGGACGCCGCGGGACGCGGCTCCCTGTCTAGACGTTTCGGGCGACAGCGGGGCCGACGGAAAGCGGAGCGGCCGCGTGTGGGCAGCCTCCCACGAGTCAGGCCACGCTCAGCGTTGGGCGCTCTCGGAGCGCGCCCCCTGATTCCATACGGCCGAGCACTGGAATCTTTGCTACAGGCGCAGCCGGGCGGCCGTCAGAGCGGCAGGATGCCCGTCTGTCTCCACCTCACGATCCGCGTCATGTGGTACTGCAGGTAGAACACGCTCAGGAAGAAGGTGAGGGCGGCGGAGAGCCGCAGGCCGATCGGCTCGGTCTTGTCGTAGTAGTCCAGCATCGACCGGCGCATCGAGAAAAAGCCGAAGATGGAAACGACCGTGCCGGCGAGCACCAGCAGCAGGCCGACCGCGGCCGCTCCCGAGCCTTCGTCGCTGGCCTCGATCATCACCTGCCCGATCAGCGTGAGCACGACGTAGATGGTCAGCAGCGGCGTGGCGTTCGACCCCGGATCGATCCGTTTCACCCACGCAGCCTGGACGAACATCCAGACGACGTAGAAGAGGCCCAGCGTCACCACGGTGAAGGCCAGCACCAGGGCCCAGTGCAGCTTGGGCGGCAACGGCACAGAAGCCTGATTGGCGCGAACGGTGCGGCTCGGTGCCGGCGCCGGATCCGGGACCAGCGGCGGCGGCAACGGCGCTTCGCCTGGCGAAGACGCCTGCGCAGGCGAGCCGAACACCTGGCTTGCCGGCACGCCTGAGGCCATGCCCTCGCGCCACAACAGGTCGTCGGGCGCGATGCGGCCCTGCGCGTAGTACTCCCTGGCCTCGTCTTCGGAATAGACGCCGAGCGGCCTGCCGTGCCGGCTCACGTGATATGTGGTCATCCCCACCTCCTGGGCGAGAGCATAGCGGGACAGTGCAGGCGGGCCTTGCTTCGCTCGTGTCCCGCAGGCGGAGAGGAAACCCCCATCCGCCTTGACACCCCCAGCCCTCTACCGCAATATCCGCCCCGGTCCGGAACCACTGAAGAACAGCAACAAGGAGAGTTTCGTGGCACTGCGCCCGCGGTTCGGCCTGGCCAGGCTCAGTGCAGCAGCCACGGTTGCCCTGCTGAACATGTCGCTGGTGCTCGCGCTCGGCGCCCTCGTGGCGGCGCCGCTGGGCCGGGATGCGCTGTCGACGGCGGTCGTGGCGGCCTTCGTCGCCGTCACGCTGGGCGGCTTCATCGTCGCCGTGGTGGCCCGCGCTCCCGGCGACGTGACGGGCCTGGCATCGTCGACCACCGTCATCTACGCGGCCCTGGGGGCGGACCTCGCCGCCCGCGCCGGTTCGCAGGTCAACCTCCCGCAGGTGTGGGCCGCGCTGTCGCTGGCCGTCGTCATCATGGGCATCCTGGTCGCCGCGGCCGGCTGGTTGCGCCTGGCCGAGGCGGTCAAGTTCATCCCCGCGCCGGTCAGCGCGGGCTTCGTCACCGGCATCGGCCTGCTGGTGATCTGGTCCCAGCTCGGGCCGCTTCTGGGGCTGGACGGAAGGCTCTCGGGCTACGACTGGAGCCGGCTGGTGCACGAGATCAAGCCGGCCTCGCTGGCCGTCGGCCTGGCGACGGCGGCCGTGATCTGGGGCTACGCCAAGGTCGTGAAGTGGGGGCAGCCGGCGCTGGCGGCGGTCGTGATCGGCACGTCGCTGCACTACCTGATCCAGTGGCTGGCCGGCCCCGAGCACCTCGGTCCGACGCTGGGCGCCATCGCGCCGGCGGCCATGGCCGGCGTGACCGTCGCGATGTGGGGCCAGGTCAGCTTGCCATGGCTGCTGTCGACCGCCGTCTACGTTTTTCCGTATGCCGCGTTCCTGGCGCTGCAGTCCATCATGAACGGCGCCGTCACCTCGGTGGCCCTGGCTTCCATCACCGGCGAACGCTCCGACATCAACCGCACGCTCAAGGCCCAGGGCCTGGTCAACATCCTGTGCGGCGGGTTCGGTGCGCTGCCGATCACCACCGTGACCACGCTGTCGCTGTCGGCGGCAAGGCTCAAGGGCATGGGGCCGGGCGTGGTGCCGGTGGCCTGCATCATCCTGGTGGTCGCGGTCCTGGTGGCCGGCGACCTGCTCGCCAGGATCCCGGTCGCCGTCCTCGCCGGCATCCTCGTGATGGGCGGCGCCGGCATGATCGACGCCTGGGCGCGCGGCCTGGTCCGGCGCGTGGTGCGCGGCCAGGGCACGGACATCCACACCGTCTGGAACCTGCTGACGGTCGCCGCGGTGGCGGCGGCTTTCTTTTTCGGCAGCGTGCCGCTGGCGCTGTTCGTCGGCGCGGTGCTCGCGATGATCCTGCTGGTGATGAACCTGGCCTCGGCCACCACGTTCGGCAGCCAGGACGCCGCCAATCTCCAGTCCACGCGCGTCTGGTCCAGCGAGCAGGTGCAGTGGCTGCAACCGCGCCGCGCGTCGGTGCGGATCTTCCGGCCGCGCGGCGGACTGTTCTTCGGCACCGCCGACCAGCTCGCGACCCAGCTTGCGGCCCTGGGGCCGGAGACGCGCTATTGCGTGCTGGACCTGGCGCGGCTGACGACGCTGGACGCGACCGGCTCCCAGATCCTCGCCGCGGGCGCACGCAAGCTCGCGGCCGCCGGGATCGTCACGGTCGTCGCCGGCCTGGACGCCTCGCGGCCGCGCGAGCAGGCCTTGATCGCGCTCGGACTGAATGCGCCCGATCCGGCAAGCCACTGGTTCGCCGACCTGGACCACGCGCTCGAATGGATCGAGACGCGGATCGTGAAGGAACGCTGGCCCGAGCTGTCGCCGGAGACCGAGGTCCGCCTGGCCGAGACGCCGCTGGGGCGAGGCCTTTCCGCCGCCGAGATCGACGAGTTGCGGGCCTTCCTCGCCTGCCGGGAGGTGGAGGCGGGGCCGCTGTTCGTGCGCGGCGATCCCGGATCGGCGATGTACGTGATCGACCAGGGCTCGGTCGAGATCCGGGTTCGCGACCGTGAGAGCGGCAATTCGACGCGGCTTGCGGCCTTCGGGCCGGGCGGCATCTTCGGCGAGATCGCGATGCTGACCTCGGAGCAGCGCACCGCCGACGCGGTCTGCGTCACGCCGACCCGCCTGCACGAACTGCGGCGCGAAGGGCTCAGGGAGCTGGCGGAGCGTTCGCCGCGGCTGTACGCGAAGATCCTCGAGAACCTCAACCTGCACCTCGCGGACCGGCTGGTCATCGCGACGGGCATCGTGCGGGCGCAGCAGTGAAACCGCTGGCCTGAGATCCTGACCAAAACGTTGCCGGAGATCCCATGCAGGACCTGTTGACCGGAATGATCGCCGACCTGGCGCGGCCGCTGGGCACCATGCGCGGCGTCGTGACGCTGGCCATCACCATCGTCGGCCTGCTGCTGGTGGTCGCGGGCTCGCTGGCCCGCACCATGGTGCCCCTGCGCGCGCTCACGGCGCTGAGCAACGTGGTGCTGCTCGTCGCGGCGGCGCTGGCCGAACATCCGACCTCGGTGCTGCTGTACCTGGTCCTGATCCCGGTGAACGGCTACCGGCTGCTGGAGATCATGCGGCTGGCGCGGCGGGTGGAAAAGGCATCGGCCGAGAGGGACACCCTGGGCGTCTGGCTCAAGCCCTACATGAAACGCCGGCGCCTGCCGGCGGGCACCGTGCTGTTCCACAAGGGCGACCTCGCCGACGCGCTCTACCTGCTGGTCGAGGGTGAACTGGAGTTCGTCGAAGCGGGAAGGCTGCATCCCGTGGGCCAGCTGTTCGGCGAGATCTCGTTCTTCTCGGCCGACCGGGCGCGGACGTTGACGGCCCGATGCAGGACCGATTGCCTGGTGCTGTCGATGGCGGGATCCATGTTCACGCAGCTGTATTTCCAGGACCCGAAGTTCGCGCTGCAGATCTCCAGGCTGATCACCCAGCGGCTCAGCGCCGACGTCGCGCGCCTGGAGCAGCGGGTGCGCACGCTCGAAAGCCCGGCGGCCGCCGGTTGAACGCGCGGCCAAGGATGAAGCGCCGCCGCCTCACGGCGTCCGCAGCAGCGCGGCAAAAGCCGTTGCCGGCGCGCTGAGCCGCGTGCCCTGGCGCACGATCGTGCCCAGCGGCCGGGTGGCGAGGCTGCCCTGGATCGGCAGGCAGGCCAGGCCGTCCATGTTCAGGGTCGGCACGACGCTGGAGGGCAGGATGGTGATGCCCAGCCCGTTGCGAACCATCGCCAGCGCGGTCGCCAGGTGTTCGACCTCGAAGGCCGGCGGGCGCGTCATCTGGCTGGCCTTGAGCGCGAATTCCGTCGGGCCCGAAGGCATCAGGATCAGGTCGAAGCGGTCGGCGCTTTTCCAGACCGGGCGCATCGATTCCAGCGGATGGCCTTTGGGCACGACGAACATCATCCGGTCGGTGAAGAGCGGCTGGAACCGCAGATCCGGGTCCGGCTGCCACATGCTGCCGATGCCCAGCTCCACTTCGCCGCGCCGCACGGCCTCCAGGATCTGGTCGTTCTTGCGCTCGCTCAGGAGGATGCGCACGCCCGGATGCGAGCGCTTGAATTCGCCCAGCTTGCCGGTGACGATGCCCGCCGCGAGCGAGGGCAGGGCGGCCAGGCTCAGCTTGCCGCGGCTGCCCTTGCCGACGTCCTGGATGTAGCGGTAGGCGTCTTCGAGCTGGCCGAGCGCGCCCTTGATCTCCTCGTAGAAGGCCTGGCCGGGCGCGGTGAGCACGCAGCCTCGCGTCGTGCGGTCGAACAGCAGCACGTCGACGTCGCGCTCCAGCTCCTTGATCAGCGAGGAGAAGGAGGGCTGCGTCACCGACAGCCGGTCGGCCGCGGCCTTGAAGGAGCCGGTTTCCACCGCCATGGCGAAGGCCTTGAGCTGGCGGTACTTGAGGTTGGTCGACATAGGCAGAATCGAAGTAGTCGGCGCTATTATCGAATTGACCTGAAGCGCCGCGCGCTTTCTAATCACCGGCTTTCCGGCCAACCATTCCCAGGATCCAGAACCCATGTTCCCCCGCTTCACCCGCCGGCATCTCTGTGCCCTCGCTCTTTGCGCCGCCGCCGCGCCCGTCCTCGCCCAGGCCCCTGCAGCCGCCACGGCGTCCGCCGCCGCTTCGACAGGCTCGGCACAGGCCTATCCCGACCGCCCGATCACGCTGGTCGTTCCCTTCGCCGCCGGCAGCGGCACCGACGCGGTCGCGCGCATCGTCGCCCAGGAGCTGGGCAAGCGGCTCAAGCAGCCGGTGGTCATCGACAACAAGGCCGGCGCCAACGCGCAGATCGGCGTCGAGTTCGCGGCCAAGGCCAAGCCCGACGGCTACACGCTGCTGATGGCGACGGCCACCTCGCATTCGGCCAACCCGCACCTGTACAAGGCGCTGCGCTACGACCCGATCCGCGACTTCACGCCGATCGCACGCACCGGCATCCTGCCTTTCGTGCTCGTGACCAAGCCGTCGCTGCCGGTGAAGAACGTCAAGGAACTGATCGCCTATGCCAAGGCCAACCCCGGCAAGGTCTCGTTCGCCGCTCCCAACAGCACCTCGATGCTCGCCTCCGAGGCGCTGGGCAAGATGGCCGGCGTCGAGCTGATCAACGTCGCCTACAAGTCCGCGCCCCAGGCCATCACCGACCTGCTGGCCGGCCACCTGGACATGTACGTGATCGACTTCGCCGTCGGCCTGCCTTCGATCCGCAGCGGCAAGGTGCGGCCCCTGGGCCTGACGCTGGCGCAGCGCTCGCGCCTGCTGCCCGATGTGCCGCCGCTGGCCGACACCATCCCCGGTTTCGACCTGAGCCCGTGGAACGGCATCTTCGGTCCCGCCAACCTGCCCAAGCCGATCGCGGACCGCATCGCGACGGAACTGCGCGCTGTCCTGGCCGACAAGGAGACGCAGGAAAAATTCGCCGTGATCGGCTTCGACGTCCTGCCCTCGAAGTCGCCCGAGGAATTCGCCAGGTACGTGTCGGACCAGCTCGCCCACTGGGGCAAGATGGTCAAGCTGACAGGCGTTCAGCCGGAATGAGCGCGATGACGACAGGACGGCTGCAGGACAAGGCGGCGCTGATCACCGGCGGCGGCGCCGGCATCGGCGCCGCGACGGCCAGCATCTTCTGCAAGGAAGGCGCGTCCGTGGTGCTGGTGGACCGCGACCCCGCGGCCCTGGCGCAGACCGCCCGCAGCATCCGCGAGCAGCTGCCGCAAGCGCGCATCGAGGTGTTCTCCACCGACGTGGCGACGCCGGGCGGCGCCCAGGCCGCCGTCGACGTCGCGGCCCGCAGCTTCGGCCGGCTCGACGTGCTGGTGAACAACGCCGCGATGCGCAACTACTCCGCGGTCGCCGATGCGCAGCCCGAGGAGTGGCGCGCCGTGCTCGACGTCAACCTGGTCGGCACGGCGGGCTTTTGCAAGGCGGCGTTGCCGCTGCTGCGGCAGTCGGGGGCCGGCAGCATCGTCAACGTGTCCTCGTGCTTCGCCGTCACCGGCCGCAAGGGCATGGCGATCTACGACGCCAGCAAGGCGGCCATGCTGGCGCTGACGCGCACGCTGGCCTTCGAGGAAGCGGCGCACGGCGTGCGCGCCAACGCCGTCTGCCCGGGCTCGACCTTCACGACCTTCCAGATCAACAAGGGAAAGGCCGAGGGCAAGGACATCGACCAGCTGATGCAGGCCCGCAAGGACAATTCGCTGGTCGGCCGCTGGGGCACGCCCGAGGAAATCGCCTGGCCCGTGCTGTGGCTCGCATCGAGCGAAGCGTCCTTCATCACCGGAACGACCCTGATGGTGGACGGCGGACTGTCGATCATGTGAACCTGCTGGCGGCGCCGGAGCCTGCTCACGTCGACTCAAACTATGATGGCAGGCACATGGACGCAACCGCACTCGCCACTTTTCTCGCCGTCGCCCGTCACGGGTCGGTCACGGCGGCTGCGTCGGAACTGCACACCGTGCAGTCCAACGTCACGGCACGCATGAAGCAGCTGGAAGTGGACCTGGAAAACACCTTGTTCCTGCGCCACAGCCGCGGCGTCACGCTCACGGCCGCCGGCGTCCGTTTCCTCGGTTATGCGCAGCGCCTGCAGGCGCTCGCGGACGAAGCCCGCGCGGCCGTGCGTGACGATGGCTCGGTCCGCGGCAACCTGCGCCTGGGGTCGATGGAAACCACGGCGGCAGTGCGGCTGCCGGCCGTGCTCGGGCAGTTCCACCAGGCGCACCCCGAGGTGCAGATCGAAATCCGCACCGGGCCGACCTCCGAACTGTTGGAGCATGTGCTCGCGCGCCGGGTGGACTGCGCGCTGGTGGCCGGCCCCGTCAACCATCCCGAACTGACCGGCCGCACGGTGTTTCGCGACGAGCTGGTGCTGGTTGCGGCGCGCGACAGCGGCAGCGTGAGCCAGCGCCTGGTGCAAGGCGAGCTGACGGCCATCACGTTTCGCCAGGGCTGCTCGTACCGGCAGCACCTGGAGACGCAATTCGCCGCGCGCGGATGGCTGCCGTTCCGGCGCCTGGAGATGGGCACGGTGGAAGGCATGCTCGGCTGCGTCGGCGCCAACGTGGGCGTGACGGTGCTGCCGCGCAGCGCCGTGCAGGGCAGCCGCGCGCAGGAGTTGCTCCGCGTCGAAGCATTCACGCCGCAGCCGCTGTGGGTGGACACCGTGCTGGTGCGGCGCGCCGATGCGCACCTGGGCGCGACGCTGCGGGCCTTCGACAAAACGCTGGACGTCGTCGATGCGGCCAGCGGCGCCACACCCCCGAAGATGATGGCGGGCGCCGAACAGAGTTAAGCGCCGCGCGTCAGTCTCCCACGCATGCTTTCATCGACTTCACGCACGCCGAAGGCAAGGTGGTAGTTCACGTCGACGGCCGCTTCCGGCAGGGGCGCAGCCAGGCTTTCCGGCGGCAGGGCGCGCAA
>JAQGNJ010000202.1 GCA_028291885.1 Ramlibacter sp.
CCGCGCCCTGGATCACGGCCTTGCGGTCGATCGCCATCGCGATCGCGCGGCGCACGCGCACGTCGTCCAGCGGCTTCTTCTTGTTGTTGATCGCCAGGATGGTCTTGGCCCGCGAGCCGCTCACCACCACCTGGAATTTCGGATTGGCCTTGAACTGCTCGACGCTGCGAGGCGTGACCCGTGGAAAGGCATCGACGTCGCCGGCCAGCAGCGCCGCGACCTGGGCCGCCGGATCGGAGATGAAGCGGAAGGTGACCTTTTTGAGTTTGACGTTGGCCGCGTTGCGGTAGCCGTCCCACTTGGACAGGGTGACCGACGAGCCCTTGCTCCATGCATCGAGCTTGTAGGGACCCGTGCCGACCGGCTTGGTCGCGTTCGTCTCGGCGCTTTTGGGCTCCACGATCACGGCGGTCGCCTGTCCCATCAGGAACAGGAAGTCGGGATCGAGCTCCTTGTTGACGATGACCAGCGTGTAGTCGTCCTGCGCCGAAATGCTCTCCATGCTGGCGAAGGTGCGCTTGTCCTTGTTGGTGCTCTTCTCGGCGCCGGCGCGGGTGAAGGAGAACTTCACTGCCTGCGCATTGAACGGTTCGCCGTTCTGGAACTTGACGCCCTTGCGCAGCCTGAACGTGTAGGTGCGCAGGTCGGGCGACACTTCCCAGCTCTCGGCCAGCAGCGGCGTCACCGAACCGTCCGCGTTGATCTTGGTCAGCGTTTCGTAGATGTTGTATTGCGTGACTTCCGCAATCGACGATGCGGCCGCCGCGGTCGGGTCGAGCCCGACGGGCTCCAGCGCGATCGCCAGCACGATCGAGTCTTTCCTGCCCTGCGCGAGCGCGGCTTGCGGCAATGCCAGCGGCACGGCGGCCAGTGCGGCGGTGGTCAGGACGGTGCGTCTTTTCAACATGATCCGGAACTCCAGGGAAAGAAAATCATTGGCGACAACGGGGCGAGCCCAGCTCGGGGAAAGTGCATCATCCCTGAGTTTGGCGAGGCGTGGCAAGCGGCATTTGCAGATTCGCCATCGCACTTGCGCGGCCTGCCGGTTCCGCCTTTGGCACGGCGGCAACCAGGGCTTGCGTGTACGGATGTTCGGCCGCGACGAACAGTTTTTCCGGCGGTCCCTGTTCCACGATCCGGCCCTGCCAGAGCACGGCCACGTCCTCGCAGAGATGGTGGACGACGGCGAGGTCATGGCTGATCAGCATGTAGGTGATGCCGAACTCCGCCTGCAGGTCCTGCATCAGGTTGAGCACCTGCGCCTGCACCGATACGTCGAGCGCGCTGACCGGTTCGTCGGCGACGATCAGGCGCGGTCGCGTGATCAGCGCCCGGGCGATCGCGATGCGCGGGCGCTGGCCGCCGGAAAATTCGTGCGGGTATTTGTCCAGGTCGCCGGCGCGAAGGCCGACCGAGTCGAGCACCGCCGCCGCCTGCTTGCGCTGCTCGGCGCGCGTTGTGTTGCGCTGCGCCGCCAGCGGCTCGGCGACGATGCGCTCCACCGTCTGGCGCGGGTCCAGCGAGCCGTACGGATCCTGGAACACCATCTGGAAATCGCGGCGCGCCTGCCGCAGTTCTTCGGCCGGCAGGGCGTGAAGGTCGCGTCCCATCATCCGCACCGTTCCCGAGGTCGGACGGTCCAGGGCCATCACCAGCCGGGCCAGGGTCGACTTGCCCGATCCCGACTCGCCCACGATGCCCAAGCTGCGTCCGGCCCGGATCGTGAAGCTCACGCCATTGAGCGCATGGACCTTCGGCACGGGCCCGAACAGCTTTTCCCTGGGCATCGCATAGTGGCGAACGAGGTTTTCCACCTGCAGGAGCGGCGCGCCGGCGTTCACGCGTACACCCCTTGCGCCGCGGCCTGGGCGACAGCGTCCAGGCGGATGCAGCGCGCGCGATGGCCGGCCTCGACCTCGTACGGTGGCGGCACGACCTTGAAGCACTCGTCGATGGTGAAGCGGCAGCGGCCCGCGAAGGGGCAGCCGGGCGGGAGGTCCACCAGTTCGGGAACGGTCCCCGCAATCGTTGCGAGCCGCTGGCCGCGCACCGCGTTCAGGCGTGGGCGCGCGGCGAACAATCCCCGCGTATAGGGATGCATCATGTGCGCGAAGACCGATTCCGTCGGCCCGCTCTCGACCACGCTGCCGCCGTACATCACCAGCATGCGGCCGACGTTCTGTGCGATGACGCCCAGGTCGTGCGAGATCAGGATCAGCGCCATGCCGCGCTCGGCGACCAGTTCGCGGATCAGGTCGAGGATCTGCTGCTGGACGGTCACGTCGAGCGCGGTGGTCGGCTCGTCCGCGATCAACAGGTCGGGCCCGCAGGCCAGCGCCATCGCGATCGTGATGCGCTGGCGCTGGCCGCCGGAAAACTGGTGCGGATAGGCGTCGATACGCCGGGCCGCGTCCGGGATGCCGACCCGGTCCAGGAGCCCGATCGCCTGCTTGCGCGCGGCCCCGGCGCTCATGCCGCGGTGCAGGCGCAAGGGCTCGGCGACCTGGCGGCCGATGCTGTGCACCGGATTGAGCGCCGTCATCGGCTCCTGGAAGATCATGCCGATGCGGTCGCCGCGAATCCGGCACAGCTGCGCCTCCTTCTTGCCGACCAGCTCGTCGCCGTCGAAGCGGATGCTTCCCGTCACCTGCGCGCTCTCGGGCAGCAGGCCCATGAGCGACATCGCGGTGATCGATTTGCCGCAACCGGATTCGCCGATCAGGCCCAGCGTCTCGCCGCGTTCCAGCGAGAAGCCCACGTTGCGCACGGCCAGCGCCGGGCCGCGCTGCGTTTGCAGGCGGACACTCAGGTTGTCGACTTCGAGCAGCGGCATCGTGCTTCTATCGTTTCCGCGCCAGCCGCGGGTCCAGCAGGTCGCGCAAGCCGTCGCCGAGCAGGTTCAGGCCCATGACCGCGAGGGCGATGGCGACGCCGGGGAAGACCGCCAGCAGCGGGGCCTGGAACAGCAAGGTCTGTGCCTCGCTCAGCATGCGGCCCCAGGACGGCTGGGGCGGCTGAGTGCCCAGGCCGAGATAGGAGAGCGCGGCCTCCGCCAGGATGGCGATCGCGAAGCGGATGGTGGCCTGCACGATCAGAACCGACGTGATGTTCGGCAGCACGTGCTCCATCGTGATGCTCAATCCGCCCTTGCCGCAGGCCCGCGCGGCGAGCACGAATTCGCGCGACCAGATCGCGTTGGCCGAGGCTCGCGTGATGCGGGCGAAAGTCGGGATGTTGTAGATGCCGATCGCGATGATCGCGTTGACCATGCCGGCGCCGAACACCGCCGTCAGCATGATCGCCGAGAGGATGGCAGGGAAGGCGAAGCCGAAGTCCGCCAGCCGCATGATCGCTTCCTCGACCCAGCCGCGCCTGGCCGCAGCGAGCAGGCCCAGGGCGGTTCCCACCACCAGGCCGATGCCCACGGCGATGACGCCGACCATGATGGATGCACGCGCGCCCATCAGCAGCAGCGATGCGACGTCGCGGCCATAGGGATCGGTGCCCAGCCAGTGCGTCGCGTTCGGCGGCTGCAGCTTGCCGGGCAGGTTCATCTCGTAGGGCGAATACGGTGTCCACACCAGGGACAGCAGGGCCGTTGCGAGCAGCAGCAGGGTCAGGACCGCGCCGATCATGAAGCCGCGGTTGGCCAGGGCCCGGCGCCAGAAGCCGGGCGGGCGCGGCGGCGCGGCAGTCGCGGGGAGGGTGGCGTTCATATGTCGCTGGCCTTGACCCGCGGGTCGATCACGGAATAGAGCATGTCGACCACGAAGTTGACGATCACGACCATGGCCGCCAGCAGCATCACGCAATTTCGCACCACGATCAGGTCGCGGTTGGAGATCGACTGGAAGATCAGCCGGCCCAGCCCTGGAAGATAGAACACGCTCTCGACCACGATGGTGCCGGCCAGCAGTTCGGCGAACTGCAGGCCCATCACGGTGATCACCGGGATCAGCGCGTTGCGCAGCACGTGGCGCCACAGCGTTCGCCGCTGCGACGCGCCCTTGGCCCGCGCGGTGCGCACGAAATCCTCGCGCAGCACTTCGAGGACGGCCGAGCGCGTGATGCGCGCCAGGATCGCGGCTTGCACGACGGCAAGCGCGATCGC
>JAQGNJ010000225.1 GCA_028291885.1 Ramlibacter sp.
GGCTTCACGGGGCCGGGCTTCAGCCTGCACAGCGAGATCGTGGCGCCCTACGTGCTGCACTACGGCACCGAAGAACAGAAGCAGCACTTCCTGCCGAAGCTGGCGTCCGGCGAAACCATAGGCGCCATCGCCATGAGCGAGCCCGCCGCGGGCAGTGACCTGCAGGGCATACGCACCACGGCGCTGCTGCAGGCGGACGGCAGTTATGCCATCAACGGCAGCAAGACCTTCATCACCAACGGCTGGCACGCCGACCTGGTGATCGTCGTCGCCAAGACCAATCCCGCCGCGGGCGCGAAGGGCACGAGCCTGCTGCTCGTCGAACAGGGCATGAAAGGCTTCGACAAGGGCAAGCGCCTGAAGAAGCTGGGCCTGAAGGCGCAGGACACGTCCGAGCTGTTCTTCGACAACTGCAGTGTGCCGGCAGACAACCTGCTCGGCGGCGACGCCTTCGAGAACAAGGGCTTCATCTGCCTGATGGAGCAGCTGCCCTGGGAGCGGATGCAGATCGCCGTCACGGCCGTGGCAGCCTCGCAGGCGGCAATCGACTGGACGGTGCAATACGTCAAGGACCGCAAGGTGTTCGGCCAGCCGGTGGCGGCGTTCCAGAACACGCGCTACAAGCTGGCGGAGCTGCAGACCGAGGTGCAGGTCGCGCGGGTCTTCGTCGACAAGTGCTGCGAGCTCGTGAACCAGGACAAGCTGGACACGGCCACCGCCAGCATGGCCAAGTACTGGACGACCGACCTGCAGTGCAAGGTGATGGACGAGTGCGTGCAACTGCACGGCGGCTACGGCTTCATGTGGGAGTACCCGATCACCCGGGCCTATGCCGACGGGCGGGTCCAGCGCATCTACGGCGGCACCAACGCTCATGAAGGAGGTGATCAGCCGGTCGATGGGACTGGGCGCCAGGTAGCGCCGCGTCTCAGAGTCGCGCCAGCGTTTGCGGGTCCGGCTTGCCGCCGAAGAAGCGGTCCAGGCAGCGGCGGAACAGATCTTCGGCGCCGGCGGCGCGGTCGAACAGCGTCAGCGACGAGCGGAACTTGAGATCGTCGGGCGAGCCGAAGATCTCGTGCGCGCTGCGATCCCGCACCTCCAGCACCAGCTCGCAGCACTGCCGCAGGCGCGCACCGAGCACGGGATGGGCCAGATACGCCCGCGCTTCGTCGAGCGAAGATATGGCGTAGCGCGCGGCCATGGCGCTGCGTCCCAGGCCCTGGATCTGCGGAAACACGAACCACATCCAGTGGCTGCGCTTGTCGCCGTCAAGCAGCTCGGCGAACACGGCGTCGATCACCGGCGCCTGGGCCTGCACGAAGCGATCGAGATCGCTCAAACCGCGGCGGCGGACCGGGAGTCGAAATAGGGGAGGTCCAGGCCGAAGGTGGAGCACTCCAGCGACGGCAGGTCGTCGATCTGCTCGCGCGCCAGCAGGTGCGCCGTCGCCAGGGCCACGGCGACAGTCGCGTGGTGCTCGCCCCCGAACAGCTTGACCAGGCATTTGGCGTCCCAGTAGCTCGCCGGCTGGTGGCGGCAGATCTTGGCGTAGCTGCTGTAGCTGCTGGCGTCGGCCGAGGGCCATGCGTAGGCGGCGACGTAGAAGCCGTGAATCGGCCCGACGATCTTTTCCATGTCTGTCTCCCTTGCTTGTTGTTCCTGGCGCCGCTCAGCTGTTGGCCGCCGGCCAGACGAAGGTGGCGCTCGTAGGCCGCTTGCCGCGCGTGACTGACACCGTCCGCTCCCTGGCAACCCCGCCCGACCGCGCCGTGATCCGGTAGGTGCCGGGGCCCGGGACGTCGACCAGCATGATCGGGCCGTCGCAGCTGACGTCCACGAGACTCGCGCCGCTGCTGTCGCGAATCTGCACGCCGACATCGGCCAGGTACGCGCCGGCGCTCGTCGCGAAGGTCAGCATCAGGTCATGGCCGGCCGCCGCAGACTTCATGCGCTCCTGCTCGCCGACCCCGATGCCGCCACAGACGTAACCACCGCGACCGCCGCTCTGCGCCTGCGCCGCCGCTCCGGCGGCGACAAACGCAAGCGCGACGCAGAACAGAAACACTTTCATGGCGCACTCCAAACGGATGCACGAGTATCGATTTGTGTCCGGCCTCGTCCGTCGGAACAGGCAGACGCCGCGTGTAGGACCGAATCCCGGGCCCAATCCCGCGCTCGCAACGCGTATGGCAGCCAACTGCGTGAATTTGTCACGAGCGCCGAAGGTCAGCCATTGGGCGATAACCACACAGCTATCCCGCTGAAGCGTGTGTCTGTAGGATTGCGCTGACACAGGAACCAAGTTGCAGGGGTGCATGGCACCCCGGAAATCAAGTCATGTCGGATCTCTCATCAAATCCCGCCACCCCATCCGAGTCCCGCGATCCCGCGGAGACGCCGTCGTCGCTGTGGATCACGCTGAAGAAGGCGGCTTCGCGCCTGCAGGACTGGTTCGCCATCCAGTCCGTGGGCGTCAAGCTGATGGTCGTGGCCATCGCCATCCTGATCCCCGCCACCGGGGTCTATTCATGGTCCGTGCTGCAGCGCCAGGAGCAGGTCGCCGAGCAGGTCAGGGCGATGGCCGTCGGCAATGGCGACGCCGTCTGGAGCTACAACAAGAAGCTGCCGGTCGTGTTCGGCAGCGGCTCGGTGCTCAGTTTCCTGGAGGAGAACGGCGCCGACCGCATCACCGTGATCTACACGCCGCTGTCGTGGAGCGTCTCCGAGCGCTACATCCTGATCGAATCCAAGGGCAAGCAGTACGCCTACTACCCGTCCGACATCGAGACCAAGATCTTCACCGACAAGGCGGTCAACGCCCCCTGGGGCGGCAAGCTGACCTTCGTGCCGAAGTCGGAGCTGGACGCCGACAGCGCCGACGTGTTCGCCCGCCTCGAGCAGCGCTTCTCCGGCGCGCGGCCGCAGAGCGAGAAGGACGCCTGGAAGGCCGGCGTGAGCGGAGTCGTCTCGGCCGCCATGACACTGGGGCTGCTGGCCTTCCTCTGGTTCCAGCTGCGCGGCCAGTTCAAGTCGCTGAAGTTCGTCGAACCGTCGCAGGTGCAGGGTGACATCAGCGAGCTGGTGGGCATGGACGACATCAAGACCGAGATCGGCCAGATCAAGGACCAGTACCAGCGGCGCCAGGCCTATGCCGACTACGGCGTCAACAAGACCTTCAACGTGATGTTCAGCGGTCCGGCCGGCACCGGCAAGACCAAGCTGGCCAGCTACCTGGCCAAGGAACTGCAGCTGCCGATCCTGTTCCATTCGGCCGCGAACCTGGAGACGGGCTACGTCGGCGGCGGCTCGCAGACCCTGGGCCGGATCCTGGCGATGGCCAAGCGCCGCAAGCGCTGCATCATCTTCCTGGACGAAGCGCAGGACCTGTTCATGAAGCGCGGCGGCAACCGCAAGTTCGACGACGACACGCAGAACATGCTGCTGGCCGTGCTCGATGGCGTGCGCACCAAGGCCGACGCCGAGATCATCTGGATCGTCGCCAGCAACTTCAACCAGGAGACCCAGCCGATGGACGAAGCCATGCTGCGCCGCTTCCAGTTGAAGGTGGATTTCCGGCTGCCGAACCGCGAAGAGCGGCAGGCGATCATCGGCCACTACCTGGCGCAGCGCGCCGACAAGCTCGACGACGGGATGGACCTGCGCCATCTCGTGGAGATCACGGAGGGCCGCAGCCCGGCCGACCTGGAGACGATCGTCAACCAGGCCGGCATCATCGCAGTGCAAGCCGGCAACAAGATCGGCGAAAGCACTTTGATGCAGGCGGCCGAACGCGTCCTGGTGGGCAACGTCACCGAACGCACGACCAAGGAGCGGGAGCGCGACCGCCGCGTCATCGCCGTCCACGAATGGGGCCACTTCCTGGTCGACTTCATGCGCGAGCGCGAGGCGGCGCAAGGCAACTGGGACGCGATCCAGGCCGAGATGAAGACGATCAAGATCTCGCTCAAGGCCAACCCGCGCAACAACGCCCTGGGCTTCGTGTTCCACAAGCAGGGCAACAACCTGCTCAAGACCAAGGGCGACATCGAGCACGACGTTCGCGTGCTGCTTGGCGGCATGGCCAACGAGGAGCTGTTCTTCGGCGAGGAAGGCACGACCAACGGCGCCCACAACGACATCACCCGCGTCACCAAGCTGCTGCACCACGCGGTCGCTGAAATGGGCATGTACCGCAAGACCCGCCTCAACTATGGGGCGCTCGACAGCCACGGCGCCAGCCGCCACCTGGACGACGAAACCCGCATGTTGATGGAGCAGCAGAGCGAACGGCTGTATGGCGAGACGCGCGCGCTGCTCGCGCGCCTGAAGCCGCTCACGGAGCACCTGGCCGGCAAGCTGATGGACGCCGGCGAGATGAGCCTGCGGGACGCGCTGTTCGAGATCCGCAGCTTCGAAGCCGCCTGCCACCAGTTCAACAACAAGGTCGGCCTCGCCCACGCCGGCTGATCGCCGCGCCAACCCAGGAAACCGCCCGCGTGGCGGTTTTTTGTTGCCTGCGCGGCAGCGTTCTTTCTCCTACATCCTCGCGCCGGTTTCTCCGACTTGCCGCTACCGCAGCGGCTGTCGTGGCCCAGCCGCGCGGGCACCTAAGCTGAAGCATCAGCAAAGGAGGATTGCGATGTCGGAAGACAAGGGAAAGCACAGCGGCGCGGAAGCGATCAGCCTCGACCACGAGTGGGAGCGGCGCAACTGGCAGCAGTGGCTGCATTGCAACGAACAGGAGCTGCGGCACGCGGTCGAATCGGTGGGGGCCGATCCGGACAATGTTCGCCGGTTTTTGCGGCAGGCGCGCTGAGGCGCAGCCGAGGGACGCCAGGCAAGCCGGGTCAGGAGGGCTCGGTGGGTGCGTCTTGCGGCTGGCCGGGAACGATCCGGGATTGTTCCTGGCTGAGCAGGCGTGCCAGCGCGGTGCGCGAGCCTTCGCCGCTCATGCCGTGGCCGGATTTCTCATCCGCGGGTGGCTGCTGATCGGCCTGCGGCAATTCACATCTGGATCCGGAGCCGGTGCTCATCGGATTCGCTTCATCATCTCGGTGGGTAGGCATGTTTCGCCCGACAAGGGTCATCGCCGAAAATCGGGCTTGGGCGCACATTAAATGTTAAATACCACCTCGTCTGTAGGACGGGGCCCACATCTTCGTGCGTTAGTTCCGACGCGGATTTCCGGGCCGGCGGTCCGCGCGGTTCGGCACACCATCGCCGTCGCGATCGCGGTCGACGCGGTCCGGGATGCCGTCGCGGTCCCTGTCGCGCCGGCCGCGATACTCATTGCCGTGCCTGGAACGGTGTCCACCACCGCCATCGATGAACACCGACTGCGGCTGGATCGCGTAAGGGGCGCCGTAGCGGTAGTAGCCGCCCTGGCCGTAGGACGCGCCCTGGCCGTAGTACGCGCCCTGGTCCTAATAGGCGCCAGGGGCGTAGGGAACGGCCACGCAACCGGACAAGCCGGCGGCGGCGAGAAGAAAAGCTAGCAACTTCATGGCGTCTCCTTGATGCGGAACGAACTGCTGTCCGCTTGATTGGGAGGCCGGGTCATGCACCCCGGACATCCCGGGAGCACCATTTGGTGTCCCGGTGTGACCGGTTGTTGGCGGCTAGATCCGGCCCATGAGCAGCAGCACCAAGAGCACGACGACAACCAGGCCCAGGCCGCCGCTCGGCCCATAGCCCCAGCTGCGGCTGTGGCCCCACGTGGGTAGGGCGCCGACGAGCAGCAGGATCAGGACGATCAAGAGGATGAGCGAGATGGACATGTGTGGTTTCTCCGTTGTGTGAGTCCAGAGTGTCCGGCCGCGGCGGGGACTGCACAGCCGGAGACGGACGCAGCCCATCGTCAGCCATTGTCCCGCTGCCGCGTGGTCTTGCACCGCGCAGGCGCAGACCGGATCCGCTGCCAGCCCTTTGACAGGGGCCGGCCCAGCCGCTACGGTAGGCGCAGGGGGTGTTCCATGGATCGTCGCGGCTTCATCGAGACTTGCACTGCCGGCGCAGCCTGCGCCTCCGCTTGCGGCGCCTGGCCGGCGTTCGCGGCGGATGTACGGCCCAAGCCGCATGGGCGGGTGCTGCTGGTCGACGAACTGGGCGATCCGCTGCGCGCCTCCAGGCTGCAGCCGCTGGTCAACTACGTCTTCCACTATCCCTACGAAGCGACGCCGGTTTTCCTGCTGCACCTGGGCAAACCGCTGCCGCCCCAGGTGCTGACCCTGCGAGACAACGGGTTCTACGACTGGCCCGGCGGAGTCGGCGCGCAACGCAGCGTCGTGGCGTACAGCGCGATCTGCGCGCACAAACTCGTGTACCCGACGCGCGAGGTCAGCTTCATCAGCTTTCGCAAGACGCGGGCGCGGCGCGGCGTGCAGGACCGCCTGATCCATTGCTGCGCCGAACACAGCCAGTACGACCCGGCCAAGGGCGCGGAAGTCCTGAGCGGCCCGGCGCCGCAGCCGCTTTGCGCCGTGCTGCTGGAGCACAACCCCAGGACCGACACCCTGACCGCATGGGCCACGCTCGGCCCCGAACTGTTCGACGACTTCTTTCGCAAGTACGAAGCCAAGCTCAGCCTGGAGGTCGGGCCGAAGGCGCGCAATGCCGTCACCGACCAGGCGGTCGTGCGCGAGCTCGAAAAGTTCTGCCGCAATCCGGTGCAGTGCTAGCCGCCGGCGCGGCCAAGCTCACAGCTTCGCGAGCCGGTCCAGCGCCAGGTTGAGTGTCTCGTCCTTCTTGGCGAAGCAGAAGCGGACCACGCGCTGGTCGAAGCCGTCGCCATAGAACGCGGACAGCGGAATCGCCGCAACGCCGATCTCTGTAGTCAGCCAGCGGCAGAAGTCGGCCTCGCCGAGCTGCGACACATCCGAGATGTCGACGCACTGGAAGTACGTGCCGTCGCTGGGCAGCAGCTTCAAGCGCGTGCGCTCGAGCCCCTGGCGGAACAGGTCGCGCTTGCGCTGGTAGAACGCCGGCAGTTCGAGGTACGGTGCAGGGTTGGCCATGTAGGCGGCGAGTCCATGCTGCACCGGCGTGTTGACGGTGAAGACGTTGAACTGGTGGACCTTGCGGAATTCCGCCGTCAGCGGCTCGGGCGCCGCCACGTAGCCGACCTTCCAGCCTGTCACGTGATAGGTCTTGCCGAAGCTGGAGACGATGAAGGCCCGCGCCGCCAGGCCGGGGAAGCGCGCCGCGCTCTGGTGCGCGCCGGCGTCGAACACCATGTGCTCATAGACTTCGTCGCTGATCAGCAGGACGTCGGTCGGCGCCAGCAGTTCCTGCAGCCTGAGCATGTCGTCCCGGCTCCACACGGTCGCGCTCGGGTTGTGCGGCGTGTTGATGACGATCGCGCGGGTCCTGGCGGTGAGGGCCGCCGCGATCCTGCCGAAATCGGGGCGGAATGTGCCCGGCGTGAGCGGAACCCGCACGACCGCGCCACCGGCCAGCTCGATGTTGGGCACATAGCTGTCGTAGCAGGGCTCCAGCACGATGACCTCGTCGCCGGGACGGACCACCGCAAGGATGGCCGTGATGATGGCCTGCGTGGCGCCGGCGGTGACGGTGATCTCGCTGGCCGGGTCGTAGCGGCGGCCGTACATGGCCTGGACCTTCGCGGCCACCGCTTCGCGCAGCGCCGCAACGCCAGTCATCGGCGGGTACTGGTTCAGGCCGCGGCCCATGGCGTCCGAGACCGCCTGCACCAGCTTCGGGTCGCACTCGAAGTCGGGAAAGCCCTGGCCGAGGTTGACGGCGGCCTTTTCGGCGGCAAGCGCCGACATGATGGTGAAGATGTTCGTTCCCATCGCCGGGAACTTGGATCCGATGGACGGCGTGCGCGCCTGCGCCGGCTTGTCCTGCAAGTTGTCTGCTGCGGTGTTAGAGCTCATAGTCGTTGACGTGGCCGGTCATGGCCTTGGCGATCAGGTTGCGGTCCAGCCGGTCTGACAGCAGCTCGGCGAATTTGTAGACGAAGTTGCGCAGGTAGGCGCTGCGCTTGAAGGCGACACGCGCGACATTCTGGCCGAACAGGTGGCCGAGCGGTCGCGTCGCCAGGTCGGTGTTGCTGCCGTCCTCGCGCACCGCCATCTCGGCGACGATGCCGATGCCCAGGCCGAGCCGGACATAAGTCTTGATCACGTCGGAGTCGATCGCTTCCAGCGCGATCCGCGGCTGCAGCTTCTTGTGCGCGAAAGCCGTGTCGATCCGCGTGCGCCCGGTGAACGACGGGTGGTAGGTGATGATCGGCTCGGCGGCGAGGTCTTCCAGCGAGATCCGCTCCTTCTTTGCCAGCGGATGCGCCAGCGGCAGCACCAGCACGTGCTGCCATTCGTAGCAGGGCAGGGTGACGAGGTCCTTGTAGTCGGACAGCGACTCGGTCGCGATGCCGATCTCCGCGATCTCGTCCATCACCATCCGCGCCACCTGGTCAGGCGAGCCCTGGTGCAGGCTCACGTTGACCTTGGGATAGGCCTCGCGCAGCTTGGCCACAGGCACGGGCAGCACGTAGCGGGCCTGGGTGTGGGTTGTGGCGATCGACAGCGTGCCGCTGTCCTGGGCGCTGAACTGTTCGCCGATGCGCTTGAGGTTGCCGACCTCGCGCATGATCAGCTCGATGCTCGCCAGCACGTGCTGGCCCGGCTCAGTGATGCGCTTCAGGCGCTTGCCGTGGCGGGCGAAGATCTCGACGCCGAGTTCCTCTTCGAGCTCGATGATTGCTTTCGACACACCCGGCTGCGACGTGTGCAGCGCCTTGGCCGCCTCCGTGAGATTGAGGTTGCGGCGCACCGCTTCCTGCACGAATCGGAATTGATGAAGGTTCATGCCGAATTTCTACTAAGGAAGAAATTCATTATGCCAGTGCGATCTTTGCAAGCAAGTCCAGCAGTCGCGGATCCTCACCGACGGGAGCTTGCAAGACGAAGGAGATGGCGGGGTGCTCCCGGCGCACCTGTTCGACCAGAAGTGGCAGGTCCTGGCGCGCATGCCGGCCGGTGCCCAGGAACATCGGGACGATGGTGACGTGGTTCGCCCCGGCC
The DNA here is from genome assembly GCA_028291885.1 of Ramlibacter sp. Taxonomy (GTDB): domain Bacteria; phylum Pseudomonadota; class Gammaproteobacteria; order Burkholderiales; family Burkholderiaceae_C; genus Ramlibacter. Next base: position 9,045 of record JAQGNJ010000225.1, read on the forward strand.
GCGGCAAGCTGCGCGGCGGCGCTTGCGAGATCTGGCTGATCCAGTTCGAGGAAAGCGCAAACGGCCTGCACCCCGGGCTGCGCGGCGCGGACGCGCCCGGCGACCGCGTCCATCGGCTCGCGCCACGACGGGTCGCGCGAGCCGTGCGCGAACAGGATGACGGCCTTGCCGGTGTCCATTGCTAGCGCCGCAGCACGAGCCAGCCGAAGGCGCCGAGGGAGACCAGGCTGTAGATCAGGCCGGGCGAGGCGGCCGTCAGCCAGGGCCACCAGTTTTGCAGGTTGCCGATGTAGCCGAACACGTTGTTCAGGAGGAAGAAGCTGATGCCGATCAGCACCCCGCCGAACACGTAGCTGGTGATGCCGCCGGCCCGGAAGTGCAGGTAGGCGAAGGGCAGGGCAAGCACCACCATGACCATGCAGCTGAGGGGATAGAACACCTTGCGCCAGAACTCGATCTCGTAGCGTTGCGAAGTCTGGCCGTTGGCATCGAGGTGCTGGATGTACTGGAACAGGTCGATGGTGCTCATCCTGTCCGGCTTGAGCAGGGCGACCGACACCATTTCCGGGCTGATCTGGGTCGGCCAGCGGAACGCCGGCGTCTTGATGCGTTCGACCTTCGCGATCTCACCCTGGGTGATGAACTCGCTGCGTTCCGCGTCCAGCAGCGTCCAGGAGCCGTCGTCGGCGAAGCGCCCCCTGGGCGCCTGGGTGATGGAGACCAGGAAGCCGCGCGAATCGGCTTCGAAGATCCGCACGCCGCGCATGTCGCCCTCGGGGGACAGCGCGTTGACGTTCACGTTGTACGTGTGGAACGCCTGCTTTTCCTTGAGCCAGGCGCCGGTCTGGCCGATGCTGATGCGGCCTTCGTAACGCGCCTTGAGCAGTTGCGCCGCGCGGCCGGCGACCGGCGCCAGGTAGTCGCCGGTGGCGAACGTGAGCAGGGTGAAGATCAGCCCGAGCCCGAGCAGGATCCGCAGCGCGCGCCACGGGCCCAGGCCGCTGGTGCGCAGGATGGTGTACTCCGAGGTCTGCGCCAGCCGCGCCATGACGAAGATGGTTCCGATCAACACCGCGATCGGCAGCAGCTCGTACAAGTGGTTCGGGACCTGCAGCGCCACATAGGCGAGCGCCTGGCTCATCTTGTAGGCCGAGCCGAGCGCGCCCCTGCCGACGTTGGGCAGTTCGTCGACGAAATCGAAGAAAAAGAACAGCGCCAGGAAGCCGATGGCCACGAACACCACGGACGCGAGCACCTCGCGGTAGATCAGGCGGCGGATGGTCTTCATGCGGCCGGCTCCAGCCGCCGCGCGCGCTTGCGCCGCCACGAGCGGACCGACCAGCTGTTGTGCTGCTTGGCGAGCCACAGCAGGCCGGCGAGCAGCGCGCCGCCATGCAGTGCGGCCATGAACCCGAGCAGGCTGGTGCGCCCGCCGCTGATCCAGTTCTGGCCCAGGTTCAGAAGGTTGTAGTACACGACGAAGGCGAACAGCGCGAAAACGAGGTTGCCGCTGCGGCCGGCGCGCGGGTTGACGCTGGAGACGGCCACCGCCATCACCACGAAGTTCAGCGCCGCCAGCGCCAGCCCGAGGCGCCAGGCGAGTTCGCCGCGATTGGGCGCGCTCGGGTCCGTGATCAGCGCCCAGGTCGACAGCGCCTTGACGGGTGTCTTGTCCTCGGGGCCGAAATCGCTGCCGCCGACGCGGTTGCCGAATTCCTCGAACTCGCTGATCTTCAGGCCCGGCGTGGTGAGCGAACTTTCCAGCCGCTGGCCGTTGTGGAGCAGCAGGAACTGGTCCTGGCCCTCGGTGACGATGTGGCCGCTGCGGGCGGACGTGACGGTCTCCTTGCCGCGCTCGCTCGTCGAAATGAAGATGTTCTTGCCGGACTTGTTGTCCGGCGTGTCCTTGTCCAGGAAGAACACGCGGTTGCCGCTGGCCGACTCCTGGAACTGGCCCGGGGCGACGCGCTCGAGGTCGCCGCGCTTGCCGTAGCGGTCCTTCATGTCCTGTGTCTGCTGGTTGGCCCACGGCCAGACCACCAGCGCCAGCAGCGCGATCACGAGAAGCACCGGCCAGGCGAAGTGGAGCAGCGGCGAGAGCAGCGACGAAAGCCCGCGGCCAGCGGCGAACCAGATCACCATCTCGCTGTCGCGGTACATGCGCGATAGCGTGCCGACGATGGCGATGAACAGGCACAAGGTCAGGACCGGCGGCAGGTAGCCGAGCACGCTGTAGCCCATGACCATCAGCACTTCCTGCGGGTTGACGGCGCCGCGGCTTGCCTGGCTCAGGGTGCGGATCAGCGTCATCGTCATCACGATGGTGACCAGCACCACCAGGGAGGCGCCGAAACTGCGGGCGAGCTCCTTGCGAACGGAGGAATGGAATAACATCGGCGCGACGTTCTGTACCGGGGAAAAACGCGAATTATGGACTTCGATCTCAAGACCCTTGGCCTGGCAGGTGCCGCCGGCGAAAAAACCGATGCGCTGGTGGTGCTCGTCACGCAGGGTGGCGTCGCGGGCAAGGACGCCTTGTCGCAGCTGGTCGCGCAGGCCCTCAAGAGCGGCGAACTCGAGACCAAGGCAGGCAACCTGCTGCAGGCGTGGCGCAGCTCCGGCGTGGCGGCGCCCAGGCTGGTGCTGGCCGGTAGCGGCGAGGGCACGGGCGCCCAGGTCCGCAGCGCGGTCCAGGCCGCTGTCGGTGCGCTGCGCAGCGCCAAGCTGCGGCGGCTCACCATCTGCCTGCCGGCCCAGGCCGGCGACGATGCGGTGCGGGCTGCGATCGTCGCGGCCGCGGATGCCAGCTATTCGTACGTCACGACCAAGTCCAAGGGCGAGGGCCGCAAGCTCCAGCAGGTGACGATCGCCGTCGCCAACGCCGACGCCGCCCGCGAGGCTTTCGAGCAGGCGGCGGCAACGGTCAAGGGCATCGAGCTGGCCAAGGAATGGGCCAACCGGCCGCCGAACTACGCGACTCCGACGCATCTGGGCGACGCGGCCAAGGCGCTGGCCAAGGAGCACGGCTTCGGCTGCGAAGTGCTCGGCCCCAAGGAGGTGGCCAAGCTGGGCATGGGATCGTTCATGGCGGTGTCGCAGGGCTCGGAGGAGCCGCTGCGCTTCATCGTGCTGCGCTACGACGGTGCGGCCAAGGGCGAGGCGCCGCTGGTGCTGGTCGGCAAGGGCATCACCTTCGACACCGGCGGCATTTCGATCAAGCCCTCCGCCGAGATGGACGAGATGAAGTTCGACATGGGCGGGGCGGCCAGCGTGCTCGGCACCTTCCGCGCCATCGCCGAACTGCGGCCCACGATCAACCTGGTCGGCCTGATCCCCAGTTGCGAGAACATGCCCGACGGGCGCTCGGTCAAGCCCGGTGACGTGGTGACCAGCATGAGCGGCCAGACCATCGAGATCCTGAACACCGATGCCGAGGGCCGGCTGATCCTGTGCGACGCGCTGACCTACGCCGAGCGCTTCAAGCCCAAGGCGGTGGTCGACATCGCCACGCTGACGGGAGCCTGCGTCGTCGCGCTCGGCGGCGTTCGCAGCGGCCTGTTCGCCAGCGACGACGAACTGGCCCAGTCGCTGCAGGCGGCAGGCGATGCCGCGCTCGATCCCTGCTGGCGCATGCCGCTGGACGACGAGTACGCCGAAGGGCTGAAGACCAATTTCGCCGACGTCGCCAACGTGGCCGGCCGCGCCGGCGGCGCGGTCAACGCAGCGAAGTTCCTGCAGCGCTTCACCACGGCCTATCCCTGGGGTCACCTGGACATCGCCGGCACGGCCTGGAAGGGTGGCGCGGCCAAGGGCGCGACCGGCAGGCCGGTCGGCCTGCTGGTCGAATTCATCATGGGCCAGCAGGGAGAGCCGCAGCCCAAGCCGGCGCGCAAGGCCGCGCGCCGCAGCGGCAAATAGGTCGATGACCGAGGTGGCCTTTCATTTCAATGCGCCGGACAAGCTCGGCTACGCCTGCCGGCTGCTGCGCAAGGCGGTCGGAACCGGCGCGCGGGTGATGGTCACCGGCGACAGCGCGACCTTGCGCGAACTCGACGTCGCGCTGTGGACTTTCGCCCCGCTGGAATTCCTGCCGCACTGCCATGGCGAGGCCACGCCGGTCGCGCTTGCGGCGTCGCCCATCGTGCTGTCCGAATCGGTGCGCTCGGCGCCGCACCAGCAGGTTCTGGTCAACCTGGGCGGGACCGTTCCGGAAGGTTTCGAACGCTTCGAGCGGCTGATCGAGGTCGTGACCGGCGAGCAGGAGGATCGCCTCGGCGCCCGCCGCCGCTGGAAGCACTACGCCGACCGGGGCTACGCGATCACCCGCTACGACCTGCAGGCCAGGGAGGCGTGATGGCGTCGCGCAATCCGCCCCGCTTCGTTCCCACGCTCACCGAGGTCGTGCGCAGTCCGGGGCCGACCGCGGGCGGGATGGGCTCGGCACTGTCCGAAGACCAGCTGGTCCATCGCATCATGCAGCGGGTGGAACTTTCGCTCGAGCGGCGGCTGCGCGAAGCGATCGCCACGACAGTGCTGCAGCAGACCCAGATGCTTGGCCCCTTGCTGCGCGAGGAGATCGAACTGGTGGTGCGGGAAAGCGTGGAGCAGGCGCTCGCGGACGAACTGAGCGCCAGCGATCCCGATCAGCCTCGGCCCTGAGGCGCACCAGGGGCGCGGCGGCGACACGCAGCAGCGCCGGATCGGCTTACCTGACATTCCCCTATGGTTCGGGTCCGGAAATTGCGATATGTTCGCCGCCGTTGAGCCATAAAGTTGTTCTCAACCTATTTCCCTACTCTGGAGGTTCTATGCAAATGAAGTTGAACGTGACGGTGGCCCTTGCCGTCGCCGCCGTCTGCGGGCTGGCATCCGCGCAGGACGTGCAAGTCGTCAAGATCGGCCACGTGGCACCGATCTCCGGCGCCCAGGCGCACTACGGGAAGGACAACGAAAACGGCGTCCGCATGGCGATCGAGGACCTGAACGCCCAGAACATCAGCATCGGCGGCAAGCGGGTCCGCTTCGAGATCCAGGCCGAGGACGATGCAGCCGACCCGAAGCAGGGCACGGCCGCCGCACAAAAACTGTGCGACGCCAAGGTCGCCGGCGTGGTCGGCCACCTGAACTCCGGCACCACCATCCCCGCGGCCAAGGTCTACAACGACTGCGGCATCCCGCACGTCACCGGCGCCGCCACCAATCCCAACCTGACCAAGCCCGGCTACAAGACCACGTACCGGATCATCGCCAACGACAACGCGCTGGGCGCCGGACTGGCGTTCTACGCCGCCGACGCGCTGAAGCTCAAGAAAGTGGCGATCATCGACGACCGCACGGCCTATGGCCAGGGCGTCGCCGACGTGTTCAAGAGGACCGCCGCGTCCAAGGGCATGCAGGTGGTCGACGAGCAGTTCACCACCGACAAGGCGACCGACTTCATGGCGATCCTGACCGCCATCAAGGCCAAGGCGCCCGACGCCATCTTCTACGGCGGCATGGACCCGCAAGCCGGCCCGATGCTGCGCCAGATGGAGCAGCTCGGCCTGTCCAACGTCAAGTACTTCGGCGGCGACGGCATCTGCACCTCCGAGATCGCCAAGCTCGCCGCCGGCGCGAAGACCCTGAACAACGTGGTCTGCGCCGAAGGCGGCGCGTCGCTGCAGAAGATGCCTGGCGGCGCGGCATGGAAGGCCAAGTACGACGCCAAGTACCCGGGCCAGTTCCAGGTCTACAGCCCGTACACCTACGACGCGACCTTCGTGCTGGTGGACGCGATGAAGCGCGCCAACTCGGTCGACCCGAAGGTGTACACGGCCAAGCTCGCCGAAACCAACTTCAAGGGTGTGACGGCGAACATCGCGTTCGAGGCGAACGGCGAACTGAAGAACCCCGCGATGACCCTGTACGTCTACAAGGACGGCAAGAAGTCGCCGCTGAACTGAGTTCACGCCGACCGATCCGAAGGCCGCCGCGAGGCGGCCTTTTTCATGGCGCGGCCGGACTTGGCGTTTCGCCGTTGCGACATCGGCCGTAGTTGCATTTCCACTGTTGCTGTAGGTTGGTTCCTACACACCGCGTCTGGCCTTGTTTTCCGCAGAGATGGGGAGCTGTGCCTGGTTGAAGGGACTTCGGGAACCCGATACTCTGCTGCGGAATGTTGCTTTGTCGACGATTGCTTACGAATTGGGGGACTGCATGGAAGTATTGGCAAAGTTGCCGAGCCCGGAACAGCGGGACAGCGAACTGAGGACGATCCTCAAGGCGATCAGCGCCTTCAGGCGCGGCGAACGGAGCGTGACGCTGCCGACCGAATGGGAAGGCACCTACGGCAAGATCGCTTCCGAGTTCAACGAGCTGACGGGCCAGGCGGCGCGAACCTCCCACAAGCTCAAGTCCATCGAAGGCAGTTCCCGGAGCGCACGCGCCGGCCGCAGGCTGAGCGACGACAAGCTTGCCGGGTTCTGGCAGGAAAACGTCGCGGCCGTGAACAGCCTGCTGGACGAAGTCGAGGACGGGTCGGAACACACGCGCGTTTTCCTGTCCGCCCTGACCGACCTGAAGAAGGGCATCGCCACCGCGCAACTGCCCCAGGACTGGACCGGCGTCTTCGGCAAGGTCGCCGACGCCTTCAACGACGTGGTTGCGGAGAACGTCCGCATGTCGCACGAGCTGGCGCGGCTGTCGCGGGTCGTCGGCAAGGAAGGCAAGCTGAAAGAGCGTGCTTTCGTTCCCAACGCGAGCGGCTTCTGGCGCGATTCCGCCGAATCCATCAACTCGCTGATCGCGGACCTGGTGCACCCGACCTCCGAAGTGGCGCGGGTGATCGGCGCCGTGGCGCAGGGCGACTTGTCCAAATCGATGGCGCTGGAGGCCGAGGGCCGGGCGCTGGAAGGCGAGTTCCTCCGCACGGCAATGATCATCAACAAGATGGTGCAGCAGCTGGGCACCTTCTCCGCCGAAGTGACGCGGGTGGCGCGGGAAGTGGGTACGGAAGGAAAGCTGGGCGGCCAGGCCGACGTGCAGGGCGTTGCCGGCACCTGGAAGGACCTGACCGACTCGGTGAACTTCATGGCGTCGAACCTGACGGCGCAGGTGCGGAACATCGCCGACGTGACGAAGGCCGTGGCGGCCGGCGACCTGTCCAAGAAGATCACGGTGGACGTGAAGGGCGAAATCCTGGAGCTGAAGAACACCATCAACACCATGGTGGACCAGCTCTCCTCGTTCGCCTCGGAAGTGACGCGGGTGGCGCGGGAAGTGGGTACCGAAGGCAAGCTGGGCGGCCAGGCCTACGTGCAGGGCGTCGGTGGTACCTGGAAGGACCTGACCGACAACGTGAACTTCATGGCCGGCAACCTGACCTCGCAGGTGCGCGGTATCGCCAAGGTGGTGACCGCGGTGGCCAACGGCGACCTCGAACAGAAGCTGACCGTGGAAGCCAAGGGCGAGATCGCCTCGCTGGCCGACACCATCAACTCGATGACCGACACCCTCGCGACCTTCGCCGACCAGGTGACCACCGTGGCCCGCGAAGTGGGCGTGGAAGGAAAGCTGGGCGGCCAGGCCA
>JAQGNJ010000282.1 GCA_028291885.1 Ramlibacter sp.
CTATTACCCGATGGCGCGGCGGCAGAACCGGATCGCGGTCGACCCTTGCCTGCGCATGCGCTCGGCGCGCCAGCCTTCGCGCTTTCCGAAGGTACTTTCGGAGGCGCAGGTCGAGGCGCTGCTGGCCGCGCCCGACGTCGGCACGCCGCTGGGCTTGCGCGATCGCGCCATGCTGGAGCTGATGTACGCGAGCGGATTGCGCGTGAGCGAACTGGTCGGCCTGAAGGTCTTCGACCTGGGCATGAACGAGGGCGTGCTGCGGGTGCTGGGCAAGGGCAGCAAGGAAAGGCTGGTGCCCTTCGGCCAGATCGCGCGCGACTGGATCGAGCGCTACCTGGACGAAGCCCGCACCGAGATCCTCGGCGGCCGGCAGACCGGGGACCTGTTCGTGACGGCGCGGGGCAGCGGCATGTCGCGCGTCATGTTCTGGATGATCGTGAAGAAGCATGCACTCGCGGCCGGCATCACGGCGCCGCTGTCGCCGCACACGCTGCGCCACGCTTTCGCCACCCACCTGCTCAATCACGGCGCCGATCTGCGCGCGGTGCAGATGCTGCTCGGGCATGCCGACATCTCCACCACCACCATCTACACCCACGTCGCGCGCGAGCGGCTCAAATCGCTGCACGCGCAGCATCACCCCCGCGGCTGAGAGGCCGGTTGCGGCTGGGATAATCGAGCGCATGAAAACGAAACTCGTCACCGCGCTGCTGCTGGCCGGCGCCACCGGCCTGGCATTCGCGCAGGTCCCGTCCCCGTCGTGGCCGAACAAGCCGATCCGATTCGTCGTCGCCTATCCCGCCGGCGGCGTCAGCGACGTCGTCGCGCGCGCTCTCGGCGACAAGCTCGCCGCGCAGCTGAACACGCCGGTCCTCGTCGAAAACAAGGCCGGCGCCAGCGGCAGCATCGGCGTCGACGCCGTCGCCAAGGCCGCACCGGACGGCTACACCATCGGCTTTTCCGCCGTCAGCCCGCTGACGCTCAGCCCGCACCTGGGCAAGTCGCCGTTCGATCCGGTCAGGGACGTGGTGCCGGTCGTCAGCGTGATGTATTCGCCGGTGCTGCTGCTGGCCACGCCGGGCAGCGACAGCAAGGACCTCAAGGACCTGGTCGCGACCGCGCGCGCGAAGCCCGGCGCGGTCCGCTGGGCGACGTCCGGACCCGCGTCGCTGGGCAACATCATGCTGGAGCAGTTCAAGGCCGGCGCCAAGGTCGACATCACGCACATCCCGTACAAGGGCGGCGGCCAGCAGATCAACGACGCACTGGGCGGCCAGTTCGAGGTGCTCTCGGTCAACAGCGGCCCGGCGATCATGCAGCACATGAAGGCGGGCAAGCTGCGTGCGCTCGCCGTCGGCGCGCCGGCGCGGCTGGAAGCCTTCCCCAGCGTGCCGACCCTGGGCGAGCTCGGTTATCCGGCCGCCAACATGACCTCGCTGTTCGGCGTGTTCGCGCCGGCCGGCGTGCCGCAACCGGTGCTGGACCGGCTGAACGCCGAGATCAACAAGGCGCTGGCCCAGCCCGACCTGCGCGCCCGTCTGCTCGCGAGCGACAACGTGCCCACGGGCGGCAGCGCGGCCGAGTTCGGCAAGCAGATCGCCGCCGAGTCGGCCAACAACGCGCGCATCATCAAGGCCGCCGGCATCAAGGCGGAGTGACGCGCTGCATCACGCCGGCCTTTGCGCCGGCGCGATGCAGGCGCGCCGTCTAGCGCTGCACCAGCGACAGTCGGCTCTCGTGGTTCACGTTGCCGCGGCTCGACACCATGTCGATGTCGTAGCGCGTGCCGGGAATCGGGAACCGCGGCGCGAAGCTGAAGGCGAAGTTGCCGTTCGCGTCGGCCTGCACGGTCTGCGTCAGCAGGTTCTGCGCGATGTTCACCACGCCGCCGCCGACCGGCGCAACCGCCTGCACCGTGACCGCCACCGAAGCATTCGGGCCGGTCTGTCCCTGCACCAGGGTCGAACCGGAGCCGATCTGGCCGTTGTTGCTGTGGTTCAGGATCCGGATCGGCAGGTTGGCGGGCGCCGCTGCCGCGACGTCGAAATTCCAGCCCTGGCGCAGCACGTTGCCGGCGTTGTCGCGCGCGGTCACTTCCACGCTGTGGCGCCCGGGCGGCAGCACGCCGCGGAAGCTGAAGGAGCGCGGATTGACCTGCGCTTCGGGCGTGACGTTGCGGCCCGAGACCGTGATGCGGACGCTGGCCGGATCGACGCCGCTGCCGCCGCGGTCCTCGAAGCTGCCGGAGATCACGACCGGCGGGCCGCCCGCAACCGTCTCGCCGTCGCGCGGCGTGAGATTGACCAGGCTCGGCGGCCGGTTGTCGCCGGCCGGCGGCCGGTTGTCGGCGCCCGGCCGCCCGGCAATGATGCTCAGGCTGGAGGTGACGACGCGGTCACCCGCGCGCAGCGTGGCGACGGCGGGGCGGTTCGGGTTGAAGTCGTCGGACCGGCGGATCGTGTAGCTGCCTTCGTAGTGGCCGGGCCGGGTCTCGCGCAGCCGCAGGTCGCGTTCCACACCGGGCAGGTCGATGCTCACCTGCGCACCCGGCATGCCTTCGACGGCGAACTGCAGTTCGGCGCCAGGTTCGATGCGCTCGATCGGCACCATGCCGAAGCGCTCGATGCGCACGGTGGGCAGCGGCGCCGGGACCGGGGGCGCCGGTGGCACGACGGCGACGGGCGCGCCCATGACCTGCCCCAGCTCGTAGTTGGCGACGGCCGTGCGGTTGCCGCGCTTCAACATGGCACGCACCTCGGTGTCCGGCCCCAGCCGGTCGACACGCTTGAGCGTGTAGCGGCCGACGTAGACGCCCGGTGAGACTTCGCGCAGCGGGATGCCTTCGCGCAGGCCCCGGACGCGGATGCTGGCCTGCACCCGGGGTGTGCCCTCCAGGCGGAAGCTCAGGCGCGAGCCGGGTTGCAGGCCGGCGTCGGCGTCGACGTCGAGCGAGCGCACCTCGGGCGTCGCCGGCTGGGCCAGCGCGCTGGAGGGAAGAGCGACCAGCGCGACCGACGCGGGCAGCAGGAGGAAGGCGGATGCAATGGAATTGCGCAGATGTTGTTTCATGATGGACCCCAACGAAGTTGCTATGGCTGTTCAACGTCTGGACCGCGGCCGTTGCAGACTGCTGGACTGTGAAGCCCGTTGCCAAACGTAATCAGGCCGCTAGTGGATGCGATCCAGCGCGAGCGTCACGTCAGCATCCGCGCCAATTCTTCGTCGGTGAATCCCGCTTTCCGACGCGCGGCCTCGTTGAAGGGCGGGTAGAGCCTGGGGGCGTCGTGGCGTTCGGAGAGAACGCGGTAATGCGCGACCGGATCGAGCCCGTCGCGTTCGCACAACCACCTGTACCAATGGTTGCCGACGGCGACGTGGCCGATCTCGTCGCGCAGGATGATGTCGAGGATTTCGACCGCGCGCCCGGCCGCCGGCGTGCCGACCTTGCGCAGCTTGTCCTGGATCTGCGGCGTCGCGTCGAGACCGCGGGCCTCCAGCGTGCGCGGGACGAGCGCCATGCGTGCAACGACGTCGTGTCTGGTCTTCTCGCACATGGCCCACAAATTGTCGTGCGCCGGCAGGTCGCCGTAGGCCACGCCCACGGTTTGCAGATGCTCACGCAAGAGGCTGAAGTGATACGCCTCTTCGGCGGCGACGCGCAGCCAGTCCGTGTGAAACTCACGCGGCATGCCGTCGAAGCGCCAGGCCGCGTCGAGCGCGAGGTTGATGGCGTTGAATTCGATGTGCGCGATGGCATGGAGCAGCGCCGCGAGGCCCTCGGGCTTGAACGGCGAACGACGCGGCACCCGGGCCGGGTGGATGAGCTCCGGACGCGGCGGCCGTCCCGGCACGGCAGCCGCGGGGACGGGAGCGGCCGGCTCGACCGCCAGGCTCGCGACGGCCGCCGACGCGGCGAGCACAGCGGCAACTTTTGCTTCCGGTTCCGGCGTGCAGAGAGCCTGCAGCGCCCGCTGGCGTAACTCCATCCCTACAATTCTAGGTTGCTCATTCACGGAACACTCCATGGCCCTCTATGAACTCGACGGCAAGGCGCCGCACCTCGGCGACGGCGCCTGGGTCGCCGACAGCGCCCAGGTGATCGGCACGGTCGAACTCGGCGCCAATGCCAGCGTCTGGTTCGGCGTCGTGATCCGCGGCGACACCGAGAAGATCACGATCGGCCGCAACACCAACATCCAGGACGGCTCGGTCCTGCATGCGGACGAAGGCGTGCCGCTGGTGCTCGGCGACAACGTCAGCGTCGGCCACCAGGTGATGCTGCATGGCTGCACCATCGGCGAAGGCAGCCTCATCGGCATCCAGGCCGTGATCCTGAACAACGCGAAGATCGGCCGCAACTGCCTGGTCGGCGCCGGCAGCGTGGTCACCGAGGGCAAGGAGTTTCCGGACAATTCGCTGATCCTGGGCAGCCCGGCCAAGGTCGTGCGCATGCTGGACGAGAAGGGCCAGCAGATGCTGGCCCACATCGCCGAACACTATGTCGGCAACGCCGCCCGCTATCGCCGCGGCCTCAAGAAGATCGCCTGATGTCCGAGTTGCACAAATTCCTGTTCGACGGGTTGCCGGTGCGGGGCGCGATCGTGCGCCTGACCGACGCCTGGACCGAGATCCTGGCGCGCCGGCGCACCGACGACGCGGCGTCGGCATGGCCCTGGCCCGTGATGGAGATGCTGGGTGAAATGGCGGCGGCCGGCGCCCTGATGCAGTCGAACATCAAGTTCAACGGCGCGCTGGTGATGCAGATCTTCGGTGAGGGCCCGGTCAAGGTGGCGGTGGCCGAAGTGCAGCAGGACCTGAGCCTGCGCGTGACGGCGAAGGTGGTGGGGGAGGTCGACTCCGATGCGCACCTGCAGGACCTGGTCAACGTCAACGGGCGCGGCCGCTGCGCCATCACGCTGGACCCCAAGGACCGCGTGCCGGGCCAGCAGGCCTACCAGGGCGTGGTGCCGCTCAACGCCAGCACCAGCGGCGACAAGCCGAACCTGTCGGACGTGC
>JAQGNJ010000309.1 GCA_028291885.1 Ramlibacter sp.
TGCTGGAACACCATGCCGACGTCGCGGCCCGGCGTGAACGGGGAACCGGAGGGGCTGGCGATGGCCAGCTCGCCGCCGTCCCAGCCATGCAGGCCGGCCAGGATCTTCAGCAGGGTGGATTTTCCGCAGCCCGAGGGGCCGACGAGGGACACCAGGTCGCCCTCGGCGATGTCCATGGTGACGTCGGAGACGGCGAGGAATTCCTGGCCGCCGGTGCGGTAGACCTTGCGCAGATTGCGCATGCGGATCAGCGGCGCCTCCTGCGCCGCGGCGAGGGCCTGGCTCATGCCAGCCACCGCTGCAGGTTCTCGGCGACGAAGGCGTCGTCGGCCAGGTCCGGGTGCAGGCGGTAGACGCGGTCGATCTCCTGCGCCTGGCCCGGGCCCATGCCCTCCTGCGGATCGAGGCACCAGATGCCTTCGAGCAGGCCCTGGCGGCGCAGCACCTCGTGGCAGCCGGCGATGCAGCCGTGGAAGTTGTTGGCGACGTCGAAGAAGGCTGCGTTGCAGTCGGTCACGCGGGAGTCGAGCGCCAGCAGGTCGGTGCCGGGCGCCTTGCCGCCCGCCACCTCGGCCTGGATGCGCTGGAGCTGCCTGACGGCGCTGGAGGTCCACACCGACCAGTGGCCCAGCAGGCCGCCGCGGAAGCGCACCGTCACCGGCGCGCCGTCGCGCATGGCGACGAAGGGCAGGGCCAGGTCCAGCACGATGTGGTCGTCGTTGCCGGTGTAGAGGAACACCCGCTCCTCGGCACTGGCCTCGACCAGGCCGCGCACCACGTCGAGCGTGCGGTAGCGGTTGAAGGGCGCGACCTTGATCGCGATCGCGTTCGGGATCAGGGCGAAACGGCGCCAGAAGTCGCTCGAAAGCACCGGCCCGCCGACCACCGTCTGCAGGTAGAAGCCGATGATCGGGATCTCGCGGGCCACGGCCTCGCAATGCGCGATCAGCTCGTCCTCGCTCTTGCTCGCCAGCGCCGCCAGGCTGAGCAGGCCGGCGTGATAACCGAGGCCCACGGCGGTCCTGGCTTCGGCCAGCGCCTGCGCGGTGCCGCCGCACAGGCCGGCGATCATCGCCAGCGGCCGCTGGGTCCAGGCCTTCTGGTCTTCCATCGCCGCGCGCAGCACAGTTTCGTACAGGCCGTGCTCGCGGATCGCGAACTGCGTCGTGTGCACGCCCACGGCGAGGCCGCCGACACCGGAGTCGACGTAGTAGCGGGTCAGCGCGCGCTGGCGCCGGCGGTCGAACTGGCGCCGGGCATCCAGCGCCAGCGGGTGGGCCGGGATCGCGCAGCCCTGCGACAGCAGGGACAGCACTTCGGCGGGCAGGTCGGATCGGTTCAAGGCCATGGATGGACTCCGTGAATTCTGTGAAGGGGTCAGCCGTATTCGGGGCCGGCGATGACTTGCACCTTGGCCGCCTGCTGCGGCCGCGCCGGGCCCAGCGCCATGCGCAGGAAGCCGCGCTGGGGCGTGAAGCCGGCCGCCCGGAGCACGGCGTTCAGGGTGGAGCGCTCGTCGGCGACATCGAGGAAGACGCGGCCAGGCAGGCCGTCGATCGCCTGCTGGAGCAGCCCGCATGCGGCAGCGACGCCATCGGCCACCAGCGGGCCGACCTGGTGGGCGACGCGGCCGGCGCGCACCAGCGCGAAGCCGCTCGCGTTGGCGATGCAGGAGCCGCCGGCGCGGGAAAGAAAGTCCGCCAGCAAGGCGGACCGGGAAATACCGAACACGGCGGCGTCGCGGCGGATGATTTCTTCCTGGTCGACGGCTGCCGGCGTCGCCTCGCGGGCCGAAGCGGCCGCGTCCCGCTGCCAGCGCGTCAGCGCGAACAGGCCCTCGAAGCCGAACTGGCGGTAGATCTTCTCGCCCGCCGGTGTCGCGTCGAGCATCGCCGTGCGGCCTTGCCCGCAGACGATGTCCATGCAGGCCTGGAAGACCTGCGAGCCGAGTCCCTGTCCGCGCGCGGCCGGCGCCACCAGGATCATGCTGATCCAGGCGAACTCGTCGCCATAGGGCAGCACGGCGCCGCTGGCGACGATCACGCCTTGGGCATCGCGGACCACGAGCAGGGTGCCCAGGCGGTGGAACAGCGCCCAATCTTCGGCCAGCTGATTCCAGCCGCTCTGCGCGACCAGGTCACCGAGTTCGCGCCGGCTGCCGGGCGACAGCGCCGCCAGGACTTCAGTACTTGCCATCCCGGATCTCGAACTTGGTCGGCTTGCCGTAGAGCCGCTGTTCGCGCGCGATCCAGTCGGCCACCCAGGCCACCAGTTGCGACAGCGGCACGCGCGGATAGCCGAACAGGCGCTCGGCCTCGCCGGTGTTCATCAGCCAGGCGGTGGGCGCCTCCTGGCCCGTGATCTCCACCGGCTTGCCGAAGCGGCGCGCGAATTCCTGCGCCAGCCAGCGGATCGAGGTGGTCTCCGGCCCGCTGACGTTCAGCGGCGAGGTCGGCACGGTGGCAGCCGCCAGGCAGCGCAGGGCCTGCGCGTTGGCGTCGCCCTGCCAGATCACGTTGACATGGCCCATGGTCACGTCGACCGGCTTGCCGTGCCAGACCTTCTGCGCCACGTCGGCCAGCACGCCGTAGCGCAGGTCGATCGCATAGCTCAGGCGGAACAGCCGGCCCGGCGTGCCGTGCTGCTGCGAGAAATGCTCGAACATGCGCTCGCGCCCCACGCAGGAGTTGGCGTACTCGCCCGGCGGGGCCAGCACCTCGTCCTCGCCGGCGCCCTGGCTCGTGACCGGAACGAAGGGATAGACGCAGGCGGTGGAGAAGGCGACGATGCGCGACCTGGCGAACGCCTCGGCGACGATCGCCGGCACGTAGGCGTTCATCGCCCAGGTCAGCGGATTGTTGCCGTCGGCGCCGAACTTGCGGCCGGCCATGAAGACGACGTTGGCCGCCTTGGGCAGCTTGCCGACCGCCTCGCGATCGAGCAGGTCGCAGGAAATGGTCTCGATGCCGTGGCGCTCCAGGTCCTCGCGCACGCCGGCTTCGCTGAAGCGGGCGACGGCGATGACTTTGCGGTCGCGCGGCATCGCGTTGCGGGCCAGGCGGGCCAGGGTCGGGCCCATCTTGCCGCCGACGCCCAGGATCATCAGGTCGCCGTCGACCCTGGCCAGGTCGGCCACCAGGTCGGCCGAGGGCAGAGCCATGTAGTCTTCCAGCGCTTCCTCGGTTTCGAAGCGCTGGGGCAGGGGCGCGGAGTCCAGCAGGACCGGCTTGAAGTTGGTCGTCATTCGATTCTCGCGTCCTTGGTGATGAACAGGTGCTCCAGCAGCAGCACCAGCAGGTAGAGCAGCACGCCGATGGCGGTGATCAGGACCACGGCCATGAACACGCCGGCGGTGTCCAGCGACGCCTGGACCTGGATCATCAGGTAGCCCAGGCCCTTCTCCGAAGCGATGAACTCGCCGACCACCGCGCCGGCCACGGCCAGGATGGTCGCGACCTTCATGCCCGAGAACAGGTAGGGCAGCGAGCCCGGCAGCTGGATGTAGCGAAACAGCTGCCAGCGCGAGCCCTTGAGCGCGTTGACCAGGTCCAGCAGCTCGGGCTCGGTTTCGCTCAGGCCGCGGATCGTGGTCAGCAGGATCGGGAAGAAGCACAGCGAAAAGGTGATCAGGATGTTGGGGCCGATGCCGTAGCTGAACCAGACGATGATCAGCGGCCCCAGCGCCACCTTGGGGATCATGTTGAGCGTGACCAGCACCGGGAACAGCAGCTTCATCAGCGGCCGCACCGAGATGAACAGCAGCGCGCCGAGCACGCCCGCCACCAGGCCGAGCGCGTAGCCGCCGAAGATCTCCAGCGCCGTGACCGCGGTGTTCATGCCCCAGCGGTAGCTCGGCTGGGCCAGGGTCGCAAGGATCTTGGACGGTGGCGGCAGGACGAAGGACTGGATCGCGAAGACGCGAACGGCCAGCTCCCAGGCCAGGATCAGCGCGAGGTGGATGGCGACCACGCCGGCCCAGCGCTGCCAGGCGGGACGGGTTGCGGAGAGGCCCGGGCCGGGGGCGGTGGCGAGGGCGGTCGCGGACGTCATGGAAGTGGACATGTGGGGATCATGCAAATGTAGGCAGTCCGGCCGAACGAGTCAACCAACTGGTTGATATCTACGGCCGCAGGGCGTTCAGGCAGAACTCGATCACGTGGCGGCGGCGCTGCACCAGCGCCCCCCGCGAATCGAGCTTGCGCCCGAAGATGGCGGACAGCGTATGGTTGTTGGAGAAGAAGAAGTAGGAGACGCCGGCCACGGTGATGTAGAGGTTGACGGCGTCGACGTCCTTGCGGAAAACACCCTGGGCGATGCCCGCCTGCAGCGTCGCGTCGAGCGTCTCGATGAAGGGCGAATGCATCTCCCTGAGCTGGGTCGACTGGCGCACATGGCTGCCGCCCTGGCGGTTCTCGTCGGCCAGCATGGCGATGAATTCGGGGTGCTCCGCCAGGTAGTCGAAGGAGAAGCCCACCAGCTGCGCCATCGCCTCCTGCGGGGCCAGCTCCATCAGCCGCAGGCGCTGTTCCTTCTCGCGGATCTGGGCGTAGACCGACTCCAGCGCGACCAGGTACAGCCCCTCCTTGTTGCCGAAGTAGTGGTAGACCAGCTGCTTGTTGGCGCCGGCGACCGCCGCCACCTCGTCGACGCGGGCCCCGGCGAAACCGAGGCGCGAAAACTCCTGCACGGCGGCGCGGACCAGCGACTCGCGCGTGGCCGCGGCGTCGCGCACGCGCGCCGGCGCCTTGGCCGGAACTTTCACGGGAGCTTTGCGGGCACTCATATTGCTTGTCAACCAACTGGATGATAAGCTGAGTTCGTTGTTCCACGAAAGGGTGCTCCCATGAAAAGACTTCTGGCTGTCCTGGCCTCCGCGCTCCTGGGCACGGCCGCTTGCGCCGCCGAACCGGTCAACCTGATGCTGAACTGGACGCCCACGGCGGACCATTCGCCGATCTATTACGCCAAGTCCAAGGGCTGGTATTCGGAAGCGGGAATCGACCTGACGATCGAGGCCGGCCGCGGCTCCGGCGTCTCGGCCCAGCGCGTGGGCACGGGCGGCGCCCAGATCGGCATCTCCGACCTGCCGACGGCGATGACCGCCACCGGCAAGGGCGCGGACCTGAAGGTGCTGATGGCCATCTACGCCAATTCGCCCCAGGGCTTCTACTGGCTCAAGTCCTCGGGCATCAAGGGCGCCAAGGACTTCGCCGGCCGCAAGATCGGCAATCCGCCCGGCGACGCCGCCCGCCTGATGTGGCCGGCCTTCGCCAAGCAGGTCGGCATCGCGCCGGACAGCGTGACCTACGTCAACGTCAGCCCGCAGGCCAAGGTCGCGGCCTTCAAGAGCAAGTCGGTCGACATCATCAGCGACTTCTACAACGAGCACGACCTGAAGGTGCGCGAATTCGGCGCCGACCTGGGCTTCCTGCCCTGGCGCGAGATCGGCCTGAACGTGTACGGCAATTCGCTCATCGCCAACGGCGCCTGGGTCAAGTCCCATCCGGAAGCGGTCAAGAAGTTCGTCGCCGTCACCCAGCGCGCCTATGCCGCGTGCGTCAAGGACGTCGAGCCCTGCCTGCAGTCGCTCACCGCCTCCGTCAGCGGCCTGAACATCGACAACCAGCGCGACCAGTGGAAGCGGATCAAGGAACTGATGCGCGACGACACCACCACCAAGGTCGCCCTCGGCGCCTTCGACGACAAGCGCATCAAGGCCGACTACGAGCGCGTCAGCACGCTGATCGGCATCGACAAGGCTTTCGATCCGGCCACGCTGTACACCAACGAGTACCTGGACAAGAGCATCAGGATGCCGTTGCAGTAAGGCGGACGGCGCCGCTCGGCGCTGTCCGGTTCCCGGTTGCGCGCCCGGCGAGGCTCGTCGCGCGCCCGGTAAACTGCCGCGATGAATCGCGAGCCCGCCCAGGCCATGATCCTTGCCGCCGGCCGCGGCGAGCGGATGCGGCCGCTGACCGACACCTGCCCCAAGCCGCTGCTGGAAGTGCGCGGCAAGCCGCTGCTGCAATATCACCTGGAGGCGCTGGACCGCGCCAGGCTGCGCGACGTGGTGATCAACACCGCGTGGCTGGGCGAGCAGATCGAGCGGCGCCTGCCGCCCGACTTCCAGGGCATGCGGATCCGCTATTCCAACGAGGGCAGGGACTTCGGCGGCGCGCTGGAAACCGCCGGCGGCATCGCCCGCGCCCTGCCGCAGCTGGCCGACTGCTTCTGGCTGGTCGGCGGCGACGTCCACGTGCCGCAGTTCGCGTTTTCCCGGGCGGCGCTGGAGCGCTTCGAGGCCGGCGACAAGCTGGCCCACATCGTCCTGGTGCCGAATCCGCCCCACAACGCCAGCGGTGACTTCGGCCTGCGCCCCGACGGTCTGGCTGCGAACCGCGCTGACACCAGGTTCACCTATTCGACCATCGGCATGTACCGCAAGGCCCTGTTCGCCGCCATGCCCGCCGGCAACCCGCGCGGGCTGAAGGCCCCATTGGCCCCGCTGCTGCGCGCGGCGATGGACAATGGCCAGGTCAGCGCCGAGATCCACACGGGGCCCTGGACCGACGTCGGAACGCCCGAGCGGCTGGCCCAACTGAACGCACCATGAGCAACACCCTCTACGCCCAACGCCGTGCCCGCGTCGCCGCCCAGATCGGGCAAGACGGGATCGCCATCATCCCGACCGCGCTCGAACGGCCGCGCAACCGCGACAGCGACTTCCTGTACCGGCACGACAGCTACTTCTATTACCTGACCGGTTTTGCCGAGCCGGATGCCTGGCTGGTGATCACCGGCGACGGCAGGAGCACCCTGTTCTGCGCGCCCAAGGACCTGGAGCGCGAGATCTGGGACGGCTACCGCCTCGGTCCCGAGGCGGCGCCGGCGAAACTCGGCGTCGACAACGCGATGTCGGTGAACCAGCTCGAGGAGCAGATGCCCCGCCTGCTGGAGAACCGCGACGCCGTCTGGTTCCCGTTCGCGATCCACGAGGGCCTGGAAAGCCGGGTCGGCGGCTGGCTCAACCGGGTGCGGGCGCGGGTGCGCTACGGGGCGCTATGCCCCGAGCAGCAACGCGACCTGTGCGCCATCCTCGACGAGATGCGGCTGGTGAAGGACCCGTACGAGCAGGACGTGATGCGCCGCGCGGCGCAGATCAGCGCCCGCGCCCACGTCCGCGCCATGCGGCTTTCCGCGAAGATGCTGCGCGAGGGCGAGGACGTTCGCGAATACCACCTGGACGCCGAGCTGCTGCACGAATTCCGCCTCGGCGGCTCGCAGTACCCCGCCTACGGCTCCATCGTCGCCGCCGGCGCCAACGCCTGCGTCCTGCATTACCGCGCCGACGTGGCGCCGGTTCGCAAGGGCGAGCTGGTGCTGATCGACGCCGGCTGCGAGCTCGATGGTTACGCCAGCGACATCACGCGCACCTTTCCCGCCGACGGCAAGTTCACCGGCCCGCAACGCGCGCTGTACGACATCGTGCTGGCCTCGCAGGAAGCGGCGGTTGCCGTC
Organism: Ramlibacter sp.; assembly: GCA_028291885.1. Taxonomy (GTDB): domain Bacteria; phylum Pseudomonadota; class Gammaproteobacteria; order Burkholderiales; family Burkholderiaceae_C; genus Ramlibacter. The sequence goes on from JAQGNJ010000309.1 coordinate 7,519, forward strand.
ACCAAACCGGGCGCGCGCTTCACCGATCCGCACGAAGCGGCGGTGAAGGTGCTGGCCCAGGGCATGCTGGACGTGGGCCTGCTCGATGCCAACAAGGTCGGCAGCCTGGACGACGTGATCGAGCGGCGTGCCTACTTTCC
>JAQGNJ010000310.1 GCA_028291885.1 Ramlibacter sp.
AATGCAAAAGAGAAGCTTCCTCCAGACCGCCGTCGCCGTGGGCCTGCTGGGCACCGGCAGCCTCGCCCTCGCGCAGGACAACGTGTTCAAGATCGGCCTGATCGTGCCGATGACCGGCCAGCAAGCCACCACCGGCCGCCAGATCGAAGCCGCCGCCCGCCTGTACATGCAGCAGAACGGCGACACGGTCGCCGGCCGCAAGATCCAGCTGATCGTCAAGGACGACACCAGCCTGCCCGACGTCACGCGCCGCATGGCCCAGGAACTGGTGGTCAACGACAAGGTCAACGTGCTTGCCGGCTTCGGCATCACGCCCTCGGCCACGGCCGTCGCACCGATCGCCACGCAGTCCAAGACGCCGGAAGTGGTGATGGCCGCCGCGACCTCGAGCATCACCGAAGCGTCGCCGTACATCGTGCGCACCAGCTTCACGCTGCCGCAGGTCTCGGTCGCCCTGGCCGACTGGGCGCCCAAGAACGGCATCAAGAAGGTCGTCACCCTGGTCAGCGACTACGGCCCGGGCATCGACGCCGAGAAGTACTTCAAGGAGCGGCTGCAATTCAACGGCGGCCAGGTCGTCGAAGCCCTGCGCGTGCCGCTGCGCAACCCCGACTTCGCTCCCTTCCTGCAGAAGGTGCGCGACCTCAAGCCCGACGCGCTCTTCGTGTTCGTGCCCTCGGGCGCGGGCGCGGCGGTGATGAAGCAGTTCATCGAGCGCGGCATGGACAAGGCCGGCATCAAGCTGATCGGCACCGGCGACGTGACGGACGACGACCTGCTCAACGACATGGGCGACGGCGCCCTGGGCGTAGTCACCTCGCACCATTACTCGGCGGCCCACCCGTCGCCGGCCAACAAGAAGTTCGTCGCCGACTTCACCAAGGCCAACAAGGGACTGCGCCCGAACTTCATGGCCGTTGGCGGCTACGACGGCATGCGGGTGATCTACGAAGCGCTGAAGAAGACCGGCGGCAAGGGCAACGGCGACCAGCTGCTGGCCGCGATGAAGGGCCAGATCTTCGAAAGCCCGCGCGGCCCGGTGTTCATCGATGCGCAGACCCGCGACATCGTGCAGAACGTCTACCTGCGCAAGGTCGAGAAGAAGGACGGCCAGCTGTACAACGTCGAGTTCGACGTGATCAAGGACGTCAAGGATCCCGGCAAGACCAAATAAGCTGAAGCTCCTTCCCCCTCCCGGGGGAAGGTCGGGATGGGGCCGGCGCGTGCATGCCCCCATCCCCGCCCTCCCCAGATGGGGGAGAGAGCCCGTCAACCATGCTCACCATCCTCTTCGACGGCATCGCCTACGGCATGCTCCTGTTCATCCTGGCCGTGGGGCTGGCGGTGACCATGGGGTTGATGAACTTCATCAACCTGGCCCACGGCGCGTTCGCGATGGTGGGCGGCTACACCACGGTGCTGCTGATGCAGAAGGCCGGCGTGCCTTTCCTGGCCTGCCTGCCGATCGCCTTCCTGGTGTCGGCGCTGCTTGGCGCCGTCCTGGAGCGCACCCTCTATCGGCCGCTGTACCGCAAGCCACACCTGGACCAGGTCCTGTTCTCCATCGGCCTGACCTTCATGGCCGTGGCCGCGGTCGATTACTTCGTCGGCTCCACCCAGCAGATCGTGCAGCTGCCCGAATGGCTCAAGGGCCGCACCGAGATCGGCAGCGGCGCCTGGACCCTGGGCATGGGCCACTACCGGCTGTTCATCATCGGCGTGTGCGCCGCGCTCACGCTCGCCTTGCAGTACATCCTGGCGTCGACCCGCTTCGGCAGCCGCCTGCGGGCCTCGGTCGATGACCAGCGCGTCGCCGCCGGCCTGGGCATCAACGTCAACATCGTCTTTCTCTCGACCTTCGCGTTCGGCTCCGGCCTGGCCGGCCTGGGCGGCGCGCTCGGCGCGGAGGTGCTGGGGCTGGACCCCACGTTCCCCCTGAAATTCATGATCTATTTCCTGATCGTGGTGGCCGTCGGCGGCACATCGTCGATCACCGGGCCGCTGCTGGCGGCGCTGCTGCTCGGCGTCGCCGACGTCGCCGGCAAGTACTACATCCCCAAGATGGGCGCCTTCATCGTCTACAGCCTGATGATCGTGATCCTGATCTGGCGGCCGCAGGGCCTGTACGTGCGGCAAGGCGGCAAATCATGATAGACGCCGCCAGGTCACTCAAGCAGGCCAGCCGCTGGAAGCCGTGGGAGCCGGTCCTGTGGCTGCTCGCTTTCGCCGCGCCGGTGCTGCTGCCGACCCATGCCGCGCTGATCAACGAGATCGCCATCGTCGGCCTGTTCGCAGTGTCGCTGGACTTGGTGCTCGGCTACTCCGGCATCGTGTCGCTGGGCCACGCGGCCTTCTTCGGCCTGGGCGCCTATACCGCGGCGCTGTTCGCCAAGCACGTGATGCCCGATCCACTCGTCGGCCTCGCGGTGGCGATCGTCGCATCGCTTGTCCTGGGCCTGGTCGCCAGCCTGACCATCCAGCGCGGAAGCGACCTGACGCGCCTGATGGTGACGCTGGGCGTCGCGCTGATCCTGCTGGAACTGGCCAACAAGCTCGACTGGCTGACCGGTGGCGCGGACGGCCTGCAGGGGGTCGTCATGGGTCCCGTGCTCGGCACATTCGAGTTCGACCTGTCGGGCCGCACGGCCGCCTATTACTCGCTGGCCGTTCTGCTGCTGTTCTTCATCTTCGCGCGCCGCTTCGTGCATTCGCCGTTCGGCGCGACGCTCAAGGCCATCCGCGACAACCGGCTGCGCGCGATGGCGATCGGCATCCCGGTGACATCGCGGCTGACCGTGGTCTACACCATCGCAGCGGGCCTGGCGGGCGCGGCGGGTGCGCTGCTGGCGCAGACGACCGGGTTCGCGTCGCTCGACGTGTTCGAGTTCCACCGCTCGGCCGACGTGATGCTGATCCTCGTCGTCGGCGGCACGGGCTGGCTGTACGGCGGCGTCGCCGGCGCCATCGTCTTCAAGCTGATGCAGGACGCGCTCTCGTCGATCACGCCGCAGTACTGGACCTTCTGGCTCGGCCTGTTCCTGGTCGTGCTGGTGCTGGTCGGCCGCGAGCGGCTGTTCAAGCCCTGGACCTGGTTCGGAAAGGGCCGGTCATGAACGGGCAAGCCGCGAACGACATCGTGCTGTCCTGCCAGGGCCTGGTGAAGCGCTTCGGTGGCATCACCGCGACCAACAACGTCACGCTGAACCTGCGCAAGGGCGCGCGCCACGCGCTGATCGGCCCGAACGGCGCCGGCAAGACCACGCTGATCAACCTGCTGACGGGCGTGCTGGAGCCGACCGAAGGCAGCATCACGCTGGAGGGGCAGGACATCAGCCGCCTGGCGCCGCACAAGCGCGTGCGGCGCGGCATGGTCCGCACCTTCCAGATCAACCAGCTGTTCAACACCATGACGCCGCTGGAGACGCTGGCCCTTGTCGTCTCCCAGCACCGCGGCATGGGCGCGCAGGTCTGGCGCCGGCTCGGCGCCGGCAAGGACGTCTCCGGGCGCTGCCTGCAACTGCTCGAGCAGTTCCACCTGACCGAGGTGATGGACCAGCGCACCGAGCACCTGGCCTACGGCAAGCGCCGGCTGCTGGAGATCGCCATCGCGCTGGCCTGCGAACCGCGCGTGCTGCTGCTGGACGAACCGGTGGCCGGCGTTCCCGCGGGCGAGCGCGAAGAGCTGCTGCAGACCGTCGCCGCGCTGCCGGCCGACGTTTCCGTTCTCCTCATCGAACACGACATGGACCTGGTCTTCAGCTTCGCCAACCGGATGACGGTGCTGGTCAACGGCGCCGTGCTGACCGAGGGCGATCCCGAGCAGATCGCCAACGATCCCCAAGTCAAGGCCGTCTACCTCGGCCACGGCGACGACGCCGCGGGGGCCGCGCATGGCTGAACTGCTGCGGGTCGAGAACCTGAGCGCCGGCTACGGCGAGGCGGTGGTGCTGCAGGGCGTGTCGCTGGCGCTGGACGAAGGCGCCACCCTGGCCCTGCTGGGACGCAACGGCACCGGCAAGACCACCCTGATCAACACGCTGGCCGGCGCGACGCGCCAGCATGGCGGGACCATCTCGCTGGCCGGCGCCGCGCTGCACAAGCTGGCGCCGCACCAGCGCGCCGCCGCCGGCATCGGCTGGGTGCCGCAGGAGCGCAACATCTTCAAGTCGCTCACCGTCCACGAAAACCTCACGGCCGTGGCCCGGCCCGGCAAGTGGAATCCCGACGGCGTCTACGCGATGTTCCCTCGGCTGGCCGAGCGCAAGACCAACCTGGGCACGCAGTTGTCGGGCGGAGAGCAGCAGATGCTGGCCGTCGGCCGCGCGCTGGTCGTCAATCCGCGCCTGCTGCTGCTGGACGAGCCGCTCGAAGGCCTGGCGCCGATCATCGTGGAAGAACTGCTGCGTGCGATCCGCCGCATCACCCGCGAGGAGGGGCTGTCGGCGATCATCGTGGAGCAGCATCCGCAAGCGATCCTGGCGATCTCCGACAGCGCCGTCGTGCTCGATCGCGGCACGGTTGTGCATTCGGGAACGGCGCAGGCACTGCGCGAAGCGCCGCAGCTGCTGGACCAGCTGCTGGGCGTCGCGCGCTGAGGAAAACAAGCATGCAGGACAAGAGACGTTTCATGGCGGCCGCGGCGGCGCTCGGGCTCGCTGGCGCATTGCCGCGACCGGCATTTGCGCAAGCTGCGTTCCCCAACAAGCCGCTGAAGATCGTCGTGCCGAATGCGGCCGGCGGCGCCGCGGACCTGACGGCCCGCACCGTCGCGGAAAAGATGGCCAAGGGCCTGGGTCAGAGCGTGATCATCGACAACCGGCCCGGGGCCGGCGGCGTCGTCGCCGGCGAGCTGGTGGCCAAGGCAGAACCGGATGGCCACACGCTGCTGCTGGTGTCGAGCGGCACCGCAGTGAGCGCGGCCCTGTTCAAGACCCTGCCCTTCGACACGCTCAAGGATTTCGCCTGGGTCTCGACGCTGGCGACCTTCGACCTCGCGATCGTCGTCGCCGAAGGCGGCCGCTTCAAGACGCTCGCCGAGCTGCTGGCGTATGCGAGGGCCAATCCGGGCAAGCTCAACATCGGAACGCCCAACGTCGGCACGACGCAGAACCTGGCGGCCGAATTGTTCAAGAGCAGCGCCGGCATCGACGCGCAGGTTGTGCCGTTCAACGGCACGCCACCGGTCATCACCGCGCTGCGCGGCGGCCAGATCGACGCCGGCCTGGACATTCTCGGGCCGCTGATGCCGCAGATCGCGTCGAAGGCGCTGCGTCCGCTGGCGGTCCTCGGCGACAAGCGGGCGCCGCAACTGCCCGACGTGCCGGCCGCGCGGGAAGCCGGCGGTCCGCTCGCCAGCTTCAAGGCATCCTCGTGGAACGGCCTGGCCGTTCCTGCCAAGACACCGCCCGACGTGGTGGCGCGGCTGGCCCGCGAGGCGCAGGCCGCCGTGGCCCAGGCCGACGTGCGCAAGCGCCTGCTCGAGCTGAACCTTGTCGCGCAGGGCAGCACGCCGCAGCAGCTGGGCGGCCTCATGGCCAGCGAGGTCAAGCGCTGGAGCGACGTCATCGCCCGCGCGAAAATTCCGCGTCAGTAACACCGCCCTCGCAGGGCGGACAAGGAGAGCAGGATGGATCTGCAACGCATCGGGCTGATCGGCTATGGCGAGGTCGGCAAGACATTCGGCAGCGGCCTGAAGGACAAGAGCGGCGTGGCCGCAATGGGCGCCTGGGACCTGAAGTTCGCGGACCCCGCAACCCGCGACGCCGAACTGGACCACGCGTCCAAAAGCGGCGTCACCGCCCACGGCTCGATGCGCGAGCTGTGCGAGGCCAGTGACCTGATCATCTCCGCCGTCACGGCGTCCAATACGCTGGCCGTGGCGCGCGAGGCGGCGCAGTTCATCAAGGCAGGCAGCGTCTTCCTCGACCTCAACTCCGCCTCGCCCGGCACCAAGCAGCAGGCGGCGGCGCTGATCGACGGCCGTGGCGCGGACTACGTGGAAGCGGGCGTGATGACCTCGGTGCCGCCGTACGGCATCCGCGTGCCGATGCTGCTGGGAGGCGCGCAGTCCGCGCCGCTCGCCATCATGCTCACCGGCTGGGGCATGGACGCCACGGCGATCAGCAAGGACCTGGGCGTCGCCAGCGCGATCAAGATGTGCCGCAGCGTCATGATCAAGGGCCTGGAAGCGCTGGTGATCGAGAGTTACGCGACGGCGCGCAAGTATGGGGTCGAGGAGTACGTGCTGCCGACGCTGCAGGAAACATTCCCGTCGATCGACTGGCAGCAGCAGGGCGCCTACTTCTTCAGCCGGGTCGTGCAGCACGGCAAGCGCCGCGCCGAGGAAATGCGCGAGGCCGCCAACACGGTGCGCGAAGCCGGCTTCCAGCCCTTCATGGCCGCCGCCACCGCGGACAAGCAGCAATGGGTCGCCGACCGCGCCCGCGAAGGCTTGTTCGCCGGCCTGGCCAAGGACGCCCGCTGGCAGGACTACGCCGACCGCCTGATCGGCAAGTCCTGAAAGCGGGGCGTCCCGCTCCCGATCCCGCTTTCAGTCGGCCTTCACGCGCCCGGACTGGATGACAGGCTTCCAGCGGGCGATCTCGCGGGCGATCTGGGCGCCGAAGACCTCGGGCGTGGCCGGCGTGGCGACGGCGCCTTCGCTGTTCAGGCGGGCCTTGAGCGCCGGCGTGTTGAGCGACTGGTTGATCTGCGCGTTCAGCTTCGCGATCACGGCTGGTGGCGTGCCGGCAGGGGCGACGACGCCGTACCACTGGTCGGCTTCGAAATCCTTGTAGCCGCTCTCGGCAACCGTCGGCACCTCGGGCAAGGCGTCCAGGCGCCTGGGCGAGGAGACCGCCAGTGCGCGCAGCTGGCCGTTGCGGATCTGCCCGAGCACGGCGGGCGCGCCGGTGAACAGCACCTGGATCTGCCCGCCGATCAGGTCCGTGACCGCGGGCGCGGTGCCGCGGTACGGGATGTGCAGCAGCGACGTCTCCGTACGCAGCTTGAAGTATTCCGTCGCCAGGTTGGCCGCGCTGCCGTTGCCGCCCGAGCCGTAGGCGAGCTGGCCCGGTTTGGCCTTGGCCAGAGCCACCAGCTCCCTGGCGTTGCGCGCCGGCACCGAGGGATGGACGACCAGCACGTTCGGCACGCGTGCGACCCACGCCACGGGCGCAAAGCTTTTGACCGGGTCGTACGGCAGGTTGGGATAGAGCGAGGGATTCACCGCCAGCGTGCCGATGTGCCCCATCAGCAGCGTGTAGCCGTCGGCCGGCGCCTTGGCCACCTTGTCGGCGCCGATCGAGCCGCCGGCGCCGGGAACGTTGTCGATCACCACCGGCTGGCCCCAGGCATCCTGCAGTTCCTTGCCGATGGAGCGGGCCAGGATGTCGGTGGAACCGCCCGGCGTGAACGGGACGACGATGCGGATCGGGCGCGACGGCCAGGCCGGTTGCGCCGTTGCCGGCCAAGCGGTGAGCGGGCCGAGGGCGACAGCGGCGAAGCCCGCGGCAAGAAAGCGGATGCGGGTGGTCGTCATGAAAGTGGCCTCAGCAGGGTTCTGGCCATGGACTGGATCAGCTCCAGCATGGCCTTTTGCGTGAGTGTGGCAGGGCGGTGCGCGCTCACGCCGATCGACAGCTTGCTGTGCAGCGGCGGCTTGCCGATCGGCCGCATCACGAAGGACTTGGGCCGCGCCGACGTTTCGACCGCATGCCGCGACAGCACGGCGCTGCCGGCGCCGTCTTCGACCAGGTCCAGGATGGCAGCGACGCCATCGATCTCCAGCGCGATGTGGGGATGGCAGCCCTGGTTCGCCATCTCGGCTTCCACCAGCATCCGGATCGCATTCGGCCGGGTCGGGATCACCAGCGGCAGGGCCGCGACCTCGCGCAGCGGCACGGCGGTCTTGCTGGTCCTGGCTGCCGCGCCTGCGGGCTTGCGCTGCACCAGGAACAGCGCCTCCTCCAGCAGCGGCGTCACGTCGATTTCGGCGGAGGGAACCGCGTTGTAGAGCAGGGCGATGTCCAGCCGGCCGCTGGCCAGCGACTCCTGCATCCCCAGCGACAGGCTTTCGCTGATCGACAGCGTCGCCTCCGGCATGCGCCGGCGGAATTCCCGGATCAGCGGCACGGCCATCACCTTGGCGACGCTGGGTGGCAGGCCAATCGCCACGCGGCCCGCGAGCGCGCCCCGGATGCGGCCCAGCTCCTCCTGCGCCCGTTGCACCTGGTGCAGGATGCCGCGCCCGTGCTCCAGCAGCAACTTTCCTGCTTCCGTCGGCACCGCGCCGCGGCCGTTGCGCACCAGCAGGTTCTGGCGCAGCTCGACCTCGAGCAGGCGCACCTGGCGGCTGAGCGCGGGCTGGGCCACGTCCAGCGCGATCGCGGCACGGGTGAAGCTGCCGAGCTCGGCCACGCGGACGAAATATTCGAGTTGTCGCAGGTCCAAGGAAGGGAGGAAGAAGAGCAGGGCGCAATTGAATACCCTGGCTTCAATTATGCTGGAATGCTATAGCTGCTAGTGGGCCGCTGACCTTGGCCGGCACCCGCGACAGGGCAAAATTGCTCCATGCCGTCACACCTCGCCAGCCCCTGCAGGGGCCGTTCGTCATGACCGCCGCGATCCGCGGAATCTCCTCCATGGCCACCCGCCAGGTGCTGGCCGAACTGGTCGCCGCCTGGCAGCAACGCTCGGGCGACACTGTCGCCATCGAAGCGGTGGGCGGCGTCGACGCCGCCAAGCGCGTCCAGGCCGACGAAGCATTCGACGTCGTCATCCTCGCCTCCGATGCCATCGACAAGCTGGTCGCCGCCGGCAAGGCCGTCCCCGGCAGCAGGGTCGACCTGGTCCGCTCGGGCGTCGCTGTCGCCGTCCGCTCCGGCGCACCGAAGCCGGACATCTCTTCCGACGAGGCCTTGCGCCGCGCCGTGCTGGAAGCCAAGACCATCGGCTACTCGACCGGCCCAAGCGGCGTCGCGCTGCAGAAGCTGTTCGAGCGCTGGAACATCGCGGACGACGTCAGGCGCAAGACCGTGCAGGCGCCTCCCGGCGTGCCGGTGGGAACGCTGGTGGCCAAGGGCGAAGTCGCGCTCGGCTTCCAGCAGTACAGCGAGCTGATGCATCTCGAAGGAATCGACGTGATCGGCCCGCTGCCCGACGCCGTCCAGATCACAACCATCTTCTCCGGCGCCGTTTGCTCCGCCTCTACGCAGCCCGAAGCGGTGCGCCGGATGCTGGAGTTCATGGCGTCGCCCGAAGCGACGCCGGCCAAGCAACGCCACGGCATGGAAGCCGCCTGACCCATTGCCGCAAGGCACAACAAAGGAAAGCGAAGAGACATGAGCCTCATCATCGACTGCCACGGCCACTACACGACGGCCCCCAAACAGCTGGAAACCTGGCGCAACCAGCAGATCGCCGGCATCAAGGATCCGTCCGTGATGCCCAAGGCGTCCGACCTGAAGATCAGCGACGACGAACTGCGCGAATCGATCGAGACCAACCAGCTGCGTCTGATGAAGGAGCGCGGCAGCGACATCACGCTGTTCTCGCCGCGCGCCAGTTTCATGGCCCACCACATCGGCGACTTCAACGTGTCGTCGACCTGGGCGGCGATCTGCAACGAGCTGTGCTACCGCGTCAGCAAGCTGTTCCCCGACAACTTCGTGCCGGTCGCGATGCTGCCGCAGTCGCCGGGCGTCGACCCCAAGACCTGCATCCCCGAGCTGGAGAAGTGCGTCAAGGAATACGGCAACGTCGGCATCAACCTCAACCCCGATCCCTCGGGCGGCCACTGGACGTCGCCGCCGCTGACCGACCGCCTCTGGT
>JAQGNJ010000197.1 GCA_028291885.1 Ramlibacter sp.
GCGCGCAACTCTGGCTCAAGCTCGAGCAGCTCCAGGTCGGCGGCAGCTTCAAGGCCCGCGGCATGATGAACCGGCTGCTGGCCAACACCATCCCCGCCAGCGGCGTGATCGTCGCGTCGGGCGGCAATGCCGGCATCGCCACCGCCGCGGCTGCCAAAGCGCTGGGCGTGAAGTGCGAAGTCTTCGTGCCGACCATCTCCAGCCCCGCCAAGCAGGCAAAGCTGCGCGCCGACGTGGTGGTCACGGGCGCCGCATATTCGGATGCGCTGCAGGCCTGCCTGTCGCGCCAGCAGCAGACCGGGGCGCTGCTCACGCATGCCTACGACCAGCCGGAGGTGGTTGCCGGCGCCGGGACGCTGGCGCTCGAGATCGAGGCGCAGGGCGGCGTGCCGGACAGCGTGCTGGTGAGTGTCGGCGGTGGCGGCCTCATCGCCGGCGTCGCAGCCTGGTTCGGCGACCGCGCCCAGGTCGTGGCGCTCGAGCCGCAGCTCGCCCCGACGCTGTCCGAAGCGCGCAAGGCCGGCGGGCCGGTGGACGTCGCCGTGAGCGGCATCGCGGCCGACTCGCTGGGAGCCAAGCGCATCGGCGCGATCGCGTGGGAGGTCACGCAGCGCCACGTCCGCCAGTCGCTCCTGCTGCCCGATACCGCGATCCGCCACGCGCAGCTCACGCTGTGGAAGCAGATGAAGCTGGCTGTCGAGCCTGCTGCCGCGCTGGGCCTGGCTGCGCTGCAGACCGGCGCCTACCGGCCGCGCGACGCCGAGAACGTCTGCCTGGTGCTGTGCGGCGCCAACCTCGATCCCGCCAGCCTGGCCTGAGCGCGCCGATAAAATGGGCCGATGCTAGACATCACCCTGCTTCGAAAAGACCTGCCGTCGGTCATCGCCCGGCTCGAAACGCGCAGGAAGCCGCAAGGCTTTCTCGACGTGGCCGCGTTCACCGCGCTCGAAGCCGAGCGCAAGACCATCCAGAGCCGGACCGAGGAACTGCAGGCGCAGCGCAACCAGCTGTCCAAGCAGATCGGCCAGCTGAAAAGCAAGGGTGAACCGGTCGACGCCGTGATGGCGCAGGTGGCGGCGATCAAGACCGAGCTGGAGCAATCCGCCGCCCGGCTGGAGCAGATCCAGCCCGAACTGCAGGCCCTGCTGCTGGCGGTGCCGAACCTGCCGCACGAGAGCGTTCCGGTGGGCGCCGACGAAACCGCGAACGTGGTGGTCCGCAGCTGGGGCGAGCCGCGCAAGATCGACTTCGCCGTGCGGGATCACGTCGATCTCGGCGAGCCGCTGGGGCTGTCGTTCGAGCTGGGCGTGAAGCTGGCCGGTTCCCGCTTCACCGTGATGAAGGGCCAGATCGCGCGCTTGCACCGGGCGCTCGCGCAATTCATGCTGGACCTGCAGACGACGCAGCATGGCTATACCGAGTGCTACACGCCCTACATCGTCAACGCGCAGACGCTGCGCGGCACGGGGCAGCTGCCGAAGTTCGAGGCCGACCTGTTCGCCGTCAAGAAGGGTGGGCAGGAAGGCGCAGAGGCGCAGGAGGAAGCCGCGCTGTACCTGATCCCGACCAGCGAGGTGACGCTGACCAACTTGCTGCGCGACGAGATCGTCGCCGAGGCGGATCTGCCGATCAAGCTCACCGCCCACACGCCGTGCTTTCGCTCCGAAGCGGGCAGCGCCGGACGGGATACGCGCGGGATGATCCGCCAGCACCAGTTCGACAAGGTGGAGATGGTGCAGATCGTCCATCCCGACCGCAGCGACGAGGCGCTGGAGCAGATGACCGGCCACGCCGAGGCCGTGCTGCAGAAGCTGGGCTTGCCCTACCGCGTGATGCTGCTGGCCAGCGGCGACATGGGTTTCGGCGCCGCCAAGACCTACGACCTGGAGGTCTGGCTGCCGGCGCAGAACACCTACCGCGAGATCAGCTCGGTTTCCAACTGCGAGGCCTTCCAGGCCCGCCGGCTGCAGGCGCGATTCAAGACCGCGCAGGGCAAGAACGAGCTGGTGCACACGCTGAACGGCTCCGGCCTGGCGGTGGGCCGGACACTGGTGGCGGTGCTGGAGAACTATCAGAATGCCGACGGGTCGGTGACGATCCCGCAGGCGCTGCGGCCTTACATGGGCGGGCTCGAACGGCTGGCGGCTTGAGTTAGAATTACGGCCTTCGCACCACGCGAACCGAATTCAGGAGCGGTGGCAGAGTGGTCGAATGCGCCGGACTCGAAATCCGGTGTACGGTTATGCCGTACCGTGGGTTCGAATCCCACCTGCTCCGCCAAATCACGGTCCGATGCTATCCAATCAATAGCGCGGGCCGTTTGTTTTTGGGGCTGCGCAAAATCATGTAGCCACCATATCGGTGCGGCGGGGCAATGTATGCTCGCCGCAGGAGCCAGGCATGATTCTCAGAGCAGCGACCATGGACGACGCGGATGCGCTGCTGGCGTGGCGCAATGACCCTGCCACCCGGGCACTGAGTCACGACAAGGCGAACGTCGAGCGGCACGCGCACCTGGAGTGGCTGGCACGAAGTCTGGCGAATCCGCATCGGCGCCTGCTGATCGCGGAGCGCGATGGCGTTCCGGTTGGAACGGTCCGGGCCGATTTCATCAATGGTGTCCACGAACTGTCGTGGACGGTTGCCCCGCAGGCACGTGGTCAAGGCGTCGCCAAGGAAATGGTTGCCATGCTCGCCGCGCAAATCCAGGGAACGATCAGAGCCCAGGTGCTGCGCGGCAACGATGCGTCGGTCCAGGTCGCGCTTCACGCCGGAATGAAGCTCCTGCAGGAAGTGGGCGGCGTGATTTACTTCGAACGCTAGCGCTGCACTTCGCCTGGTGCGGGCGCGCGAGCAGCGGACTTCGATCTAGGCGGCCCGGATCCCCAGCAGTTCGCGAACGTGCTGTGCGCCTTCACCGCCTGCGCGCAGGACCTCGACCAGCTGATCGGGCGTGGTGTCCAGGCTGCGGGCCCAGGCGCGCAGCTTGTCCTGGTAGGCGCTGAAGTCCTCCTGCTGCAATTGCGGAATGTGGCTCTCGTCTGACATGGCATCCACCAATTCTTCTCTTCAAAGTAGTTGAGCATAGGGAGCGCTCTCCCACGCGTTTGTAGGACGACGCCGGTTCCATGTCGGGCCGCAGTCACGCGTTGAAAATATTCGCAACATTCAGCCGTTCAAGCCGCGCTGCGATGCGCAAGCCGTCTTCAGCGCCGGTCGCGCTTGCCGTCCGGGTCCGGGTCGTGGAAGTCCGTCGACTCGCCGGTCGGATTCCAGAATTCGTCCTTTGCCGCGGCAGACCTGCGCCGGCTGCCCTCCGGATCCTGCATGGTTCCGAACAAGGTCGTGTCCGCGCCGTCGGCGTCCGTGCCGCGTCTCTCGTGCGTCGGCGTGAAGGCCTTCACGATGGACCTCCAGATGCTGCCAAAGACGGCAACGATGCCGCGTCGCTCGGTGCTCATTGCCGGGATTTCAGCACGAAGGCGCGCCGTTCGCCAGCGGATTCGCCACGGATAGAATTCCCGATCCACGAGCAGGACCCCAGGAAGCGAGATGGCCGGACGAGACGTAACAGCACTGACGACAGCGAGGTCCCGCCATCGCTGTCCCGCGCGTCGCAATGTCTCGGGGCCGGCGCCTTTGCCGGCTTCGCCGGCCGGCACGCCATGAGCCGCGTCCTCCGGTTCGACCAGTTCCTTCCGGTCGAACGCACGAAGTTCCTGTCGGCGCTCGAGGCGGCCGCGCTCAACCCCGCCGGCTTCGAGGTGTCCAAGATGGAGATCTCCCCGCCTCTGATGCCGGGGCAGGTCACGGGACTGGTCACGGTGAAGCTCGCGTCCAGCGCAATCGCTTTCAGCTACGAGGATGCCGTCGCCAGCAGCTGGGTCATCGCCTTCGAGGACGACCTCGGCGCCGGGCGCTTCGGCGGCGTATCGGAGCCGGCGCAACGCGAGGCGGACCCCGGCGCGGACTCCGCGCCGACGCCGCGGCCCTGACGCGGCTGGATCAGGCGAGCTGGTGCTCGTCCTGCTCCGTTTCCGGCACGCGGGCCAGCGAGCGCAGCTTGATCTGCACGCCTTCGATCGCATAGCGGTGCTGCCGCCACAGGTCGAGGAAGCGGGTGTCGTGATCGGATTCGAGCCAGCGCTCCGGATCCTTCAGGCGCAGCAGCTGCTGGTTCCACAGGAAGTCCACCAGCCGGTTGTGCACGATCAGGATGTCCACCATGTCGCCGGCCAGTTCCGGGAACCAGCCCTGCTTGATGTGGCGCGCTTCTTCCAGCGGCGTGGCGGCGTCGTCGCCTTCGCCCTGAAAATCGGTGGCGCGACGCTGCGCGGCAACCCACTCGGAATAGCGGCCCAGCGCATCGAGCAGTTCCAGCGCCTTTTGCCGCCGCACTTCCCGCATCCGCAGGCTGCGCGCGATCGTGGCGCTGACCAGGGCGGTGGCGATCAGGGCCGCCACCAGCCAGAGGGAGAAATAGACGACGGTCGACACGTTCGGGCAGTCAGGCGGCACGCCGCGTGGCGGACTTCGCCGGCGCGGCCTTTTTTGCAGCGACCCGGGCGGGCGTCTTGCGGGCGGGCGCCTTTTTTGCCGGCGCGGCCCCGGTGGACTTGCCGCCCTGCAGGCTGCGCTTGAGCAGCTCGGTCAGGTCGATCACGTCGCCTCCGCGCTGCTCCGAGGGCTCGGCCTCCACCTGGCTCACGGTCTCGGTTTCGCCGGCCTTGGCCTTGGCTTCGACCAGCTTCATGATCTCCTCGCGGAAAGAATCGCGGAACTGGTCGGCGCTCCAGTCGGCGGCCATGTCGTCGATCAGCTGCTTGGCCATGTTCAGCTCGCTCTCCTTGAGGCCGGCGGCCTTGGCGTCCGCGGGAGGCAGCTTCAGGTCGTCCCAGGAGCGGATCTCCCCGCCCCAGCGCAGCAGGTTCAGCACCAGCGCCGGGCCGCACGGGATCAGCACCGCAAGGTGCTGCTTGGTCTGGATCACGACCTTGGCGATGCCGACCTTGTTGGTCTGCTTGAGGGCTTCGCGCAGCAGGGCGTAGACCTTCTCTCCCTTGTTGGCCGGGGCGACGTAATAGGGCCGCTCCAGGTACACGAAGGGAACGTCGTCGGCGTCGACGAAGCATTCCATTTCGATCGTCTGGGTCGTGCGCGGATACGCCGCGGCGATCTCCTCGGGCGTGAGGACGACGTACTGGCCGTCCTCCCACTCGATGCCCTTGACGATGTTGTCCTTGTCGATCTCCTTGCCGGTCTTCTTGTTGATGCGCTTGTAGCCGACGGGGTCCATCGAGCGCTTGTCGAGCCAGTCGAAGTTCAGGTCGCTTTCCGCGGTCGCGGAATACAAGGCTACCGGGATGTGCACGAGCCCGAAGCTGATCGCGCCCTTCCACAGCGCGCGAGTCGATGTTTTCGCCATTCCGTTCTGGCTGGCCATTGACGCTCCCTGAAAAAAAATTGTTTCAGGGAGTTTGCGAATGTTCACTCGCGCGCACTGTCGGACGTCAACCGCCCGATGTGTAGGCAAGGCCTCACAAACGTTGCGGGCCGAACGGAAGCAGGCGCTCCAGCAGGCCGCGCCCGCCTTCGCCCTCGTGTGTCATCGCCGCGGCCAGGCGCTCGGCGGTGTGCTGCCAGCGAAGCTGGAGCCGGCCGAAAGCCTCGCGGCTATTCCGCGAAAAGCTGTCCTGCCGCGACAGCGCTTCGAAATTGGCCGCGATGCGGCGGGCGAGCAGCAGGCGATGGGCCGGCGCCGCCGTCTGCATGTACGCGGTCATCAGCGACAGGGTCGCGGACCACAGGGCCTTGCAGGCAAGCTCCAGGAGGCGGGCGGAGTCGTTCATCGCGATTGCCTCGAAAGTGCGCTGCTCCGGGAGGCGGGCGCAGGAGCGGAGCAGGCCGTCAGCCGGGCGGGGCTGGCGTGGGCGAACGCTGGTGTCATCGAAGGCGGCTCCGGCGGGAAGAAAGATTTCATCCTAGTCCGGGCGCCGGTGCGGACCTGTCAGCCGCGGATGTCAAAGCAGGCCCGTACTTTTCCTACAGGCAGGAGGACGGACGCGCCGGGGCGGCGCGCCCAGCCCCTCAGGGCTGGTTCGGACGATGGCGCTTCTTGCCCGCGGCGCGCGCTTCCTCGCTCGTGAATTCGTGCGCGTGGCCGCTCTGGTGGGCGGCGCGGCCGCCGAGGCTGGCGATCTCGCGCTGGCGCTGGGGGTCCATCGCCGCGAAACCGCGCAGGCTTTTCTGCGGCCGGTCGGAGGAGTTGTTGCTGCTGCTCTGGGTGCTGGAAGATTCGGGAGCCATGTGTCTGTCCTTTAAGGTTGGTGGCACAGGACTCATGGCAATAGGCGTGCCCGGCAGGCGGCGCTTGCGCGCGGCCCCCGATGAGGCGACTGGTAAGAGTTGCCGCAAGCGCGCCCGCCGCAGCAGGATCAGGGAAAGGTCAGGCGACCGCTGCCTCGGTCAGTCCCAGGTGTTCCGCCACCAGCACGGCGCACTGGCCGACGTCGGCGACGGCGCGCCGCAGGTCCTCCTCGCTGCAACGCAGTTTGGCGCACCAGAGTGCGATGTCGCCGTCGTCGCGCAGGTCGATCGTCCTGCTCGCCGGGCCCAGGGTCGTTGTCTTGTCGCTCATGGCAGTTCCTCGGATTGCAAAATCTTGCTGGCGCGCGCGCCATTCCCAGCCAATCTAGCGGGTGCGAACCACCCGTTTTGTGCGCCTGCGGCAGGCGCTGCCGTAGGACAGGCCCGCAGGGAAAGCCCTAGATGCCGTATTCCTTGAGGCGGTTGTACAGCGTCTTGAGGCTGACGCCGAGCGCCGCGGCGGTGCGCTCCTTGTGGTGGCCGAAGTGCTCGAGCGTGGCCAGGATCACCTGCCGCTCGACGGCCGCCAGCGGCGTGCCGATGTCGACTTCCAGCGAGGTCGAGCCGCCATGCACGGCGGCCGGTTCGACCAGGTGGTTGCGCGGCAGCCATTTGTCCGCGATCTCGCTGCCGGCGGTCATGACGTACGCGCGCTGCAGCACGTTGCGCAGTTCGCGCACGTTGCCGGGCCAGCCGTATTCGGCCAGCCGCGCCAGCGCCTGCGGCGACGCGTGCTTGACGCTGCCTTCGCGCGAGCCGATCTCGCGCAGGAAATGCGACACCAGCAGCGGCACGTCGTCGCGCCGTTGCCGCAGCGGCGGCAGCTCGATCGGGAACACGTTCAGCCGGTACATCAGGTCTTCGCGCAGCGCGCCCTGGGCCACGGCCTGCAGCGGGTCGCGGTTGGTTGCGGCGACGACGCGCACGTCCGTCTCGATCGGCGTGGTCGACCCGACTCGCATGAAGGTGCCGGTTTCCAGCACCCGCAGCAGCTTGACCTGCAGCGCCGGCGGCATCTCCGTGATCTCGTCCAGGAACAGCGTGCCGCCATGGGCGCGCTCGAAGAAGCCCTGGTGCTGGCGCTCGGCGCCGGTGAAGCTGCCCTTCTCGTGGCCGAAGATCTCGCTTTCGATCAGGTTGGGCGAGATCGCGCCGCAGTTCACCGCCAGGAAGGGACGGGCCCTGCGCCGGCTCAGGTCGTGGACGGTGCGCGCGACCAGTTCCTTGCCGGTGCCGCTTTCGCCGGTGATGAAGACGGTGACCGAGGTTCCCGCGACCCGCGCGATCTGCTCGTAGACCAGCTTCATGGGCGCGGACTGGCCCACCATGTGGCCGAACCGGCCGCTGCGATGGAGTTCGTCGAGCAGCCCCTCCACTTCGGCCTGCAGCACCGACGGCTTCATCACCCGCGACAGGATGCTTTGCAGCTGCCTGGCGCTGACGGGTTTGATCAGGTAGTCGGCGGCGCCATAGCGAAGCGCCTGGATCGAGGTTTCCAGCGTCGCGTGGCCCGTCATCAGGACCACTTCGGAGTTGCCGATCAGGGCGTGGTCGTCGAGCAGCGCCATGCCGTTGCCATCGGGCAGGCGCAGATCGAGCAGCACCAGGTCGGGCGGCTGCAGGGCAAGCTGGCGCCGCGCGTCCCGCAGCGATTGCGCCGTCGCGGCCGAATAGCCTTCGGTCGTGACCAGAGCGGCCATCATGCGCGCCGAGTCGGCGTCGTCTTCAACGATGAGTGCGTGACCCATTTGCTCCCTCTTTTCCTTTTGCCACCACCTGCGACAGCTGATCTCTTCAATTATTATTGCCCGCGAAAATTAACAGGAAAGCATGCTGTAACACATGGTGACGGGCTAATCCGCGCTCATGCTCGCCCGCAGCTGCGTCCGGTCGACCGGCTTGACCAGGTAAGCATCGAAACCGGCCACCATCGCATTGGCCATGTCGCGCTCGTGGCCGTATCCGGACAGGGCGATCATGCGGCCGGCGTAGCCCGCTGCGCGCGCGTGCCGGGCGAGTTCGAAGCCGGTGATCCCGGGCAGGCCGATGTCCACGATCGAGACTTCCGGCCGCAGTTTGAGCAGGCGCCTGAGTCCCTCCAGGCCGTCGGCGGCCGTGCTCACGGTGTGGCCATCGAGTTCGAGCTTGGCGCGCAGGGCGGCGAGCACGTCCTCGTTGTCCTCCACCACCAGCACCTTGCGCCGCCGCTGCAGCGGCAGGGAATCGTCGGGGGCGGCGCTGGCCGGTTCCACCGCGGGAAGCCGCACCGTGAACCGGCTGCCGCTGGCGGAACTTTCGACTCCGACCGTGCCGGCATGCAGTTCCACCAGGCGCCGCACCAGCGTCAGGCCGATGCCCAGGCCGCCGGCGCGCCGGTCCAGCGCGCGCTCGCCCTGCACGAACAGGTCGAAGATGCGCGGCAACAGGGCCGCGGGGATGCCCTCGCCGGAATCCCTGACTTCGATCAGCGCGCTTTCCCCGTCGCGCCGGACGACGAGGTCGACGTCGCCTCCAGGCGGCGTGTACTTCAGCGCGTTGGTCAGGAGGTTGTTGACGATCTGCTCGATCCGCACGGCGTCGCCGTCGGTCCAGGCCGGCTGCAGGTCGCAGCGCAGGTTGTGGCCGGACGCCGCGCCGGTGAGGGTGATGGTCTGCTGCACGCGCTGCGCGATCGCCGCGACGTCCACCGGCTGGCGCGACAACAGGATCTTGCCGGCGATGACGCGGCTGACATCGAGCAGGTCGTTCATCATGTGCGACAGGTTGCGGGTCTGCCTGGCGATGATCGTGCGCGCGTCGGCCGCGGTGTCGCTGTCCGCGCCCGCGCTTTCCAGCACGTCGACCGCCGCGGAAATCGCCCCCAGCGGATTGCGCAGCTCGTGACTGAGCATGGTGAGGAATTCGTCCTTGGCCCGGCTTGCCGCCTCCGCTTCCAGCCGCGCCGCAAGCGCCCGTTCGGTCAGCAGCGACCGCTGCAGTTCGGCCTGCTTCTGGTCCGTCATGTCCACCGTGACGCCGGTCATCTGCTCGGCGCCGCCGTCGGCGTCGAAGCGCAGCATGACGCGGCTGGAGAACCAGCGCGAACTCCCGGCCGGCAGCACCACGGAGTACTCGAAGGTTTCCTTCTCCCGGCGCAGTGCGCACGCCGTCCAGAATTCGCGCTCCACGCGGTCGCGGTCGGCTGCATCCATCAGCCCGAACCAGTCGGCCAGCCTGCCCTCGCCGAGTGTGTCGATGTGGAACAGCTTGAAGTGCCCGGGTGTCCAGGTCAGCTGGTCGGACGCGAACTGGTAATGGAAGAAGCCGACATGGCCCGCTTCCTGCGCCAGCGCCATCAGGCGCTGGGTTTCGCGCAGCTGCAGGTCCGCCGCGAGCAGGCGGGCCTCGACCCGCTTGCGCTCGGTGATGTCCACCAGGGCGCTGATCGCGCCGCGCAGCCTTCCCTGCTGGTCGCGCAGCGGCACCGCGTTGGCGATCGCGAAGACCGAGGCCTGGCCCGGAACGGCGATCTCCAGCTCCATCGCCAGCACGGTTTCGCCCTGGCTGGCCGCTCGCCGCAACGGGAACTGCTCCGGCGCCAGCGGCCGGCCCCGGTGCAGGAGCCGCACGCCGGCGCGACTGGGGCCGTCGATCGTCAGCAATTGGTCCATCGCCGGGTTGCGGGACACGATCTCGCAGCGCGTGTCCTGCGCGAACGCCATGCCGATCGGGCTGGTATTGAACACCGCTTCGAACTCCTGCGCCTTGGCTTGCAGGCGGTCGCGCGCGGCAGCGTCCTTGGTCCGCGCCTGCAGCAGCGCGTCGCGCAGCAACGCGATCTCGTGGACCGGCACCGGGCCGTCGAGCCGCTCCGGACCATCGACGGCGAGCTGGCGCAGCGGCCGGGTGACCTGCCTGGCGGCCAGCGCCGCGAGCACCACGCCCAGCAGCAGGCTCGCGCCGCTGGTGGACAGCGCCGCCAGGATCGACTTGCGATGGCTGGCATCGATCGGGCCCGCCGGCAGGGAAACGCGCACGCTCCACCCGGACGCCGGCGACAGCTGCCAGGCCGAGTAAACCGGGTCGCCGCTGCCGCTGCCGAAGCGGCCGGCACCGGTGGGCCGGGCTCGCATCGCCTGGACCGCGTCGGCCGACAGGTCCGGGACGCCAACGCCATCGGCACCGCCGGTGG
>JAQGNJ010000122.1 GCA_028291885.1 Ramlibacter sp.
TCATGTCCATGGACAGTGTGTCCACAGGGTATTCACTGACCCGCGCCTCACTTCGCTGGTCTAACAGCTGCCGAACCCAGCCCGCGTGTTCGCATTGATGACGAGCAACGTTCATGTCCCTGTACATTACGTTCCATGCACAAGAATGCAGTGGATCCCGCGCCAGGCGCCAGCACCCACCTGCCTGCCCTGGTGCTGGGGCTGTGTTTCCTGTTCAACTTCCTGGCCCGCGGCATCGGCGACACCTTCATGGTCTTCCTGCTGCCGCTGCAGGCCGAATTCGGCTGGCACCGGTCGCAGATGACGGGCGTTTATTCGGCCCTGATGGTCGTCAGCGGCTTGAGTTCGCCGCTGGCGGGGCTGCTGATCGAGCGCTGGGGGCCGCGCAGGCTGTATTCGGCGGGCATCGCCGTGTTGGCCTTCGGCTATTTCCTCACGGCATTCGCCACCGAGGTCTGGCAGTTCTACGTCTGTGTCGGGCTGCTCGGCGGGCTGGGCGCGGGCGCGATCGGCATGGTGCCCGCCACCGCCCTGCTCAGCCGCTGGTTCTCGCACCGGCTCGGCGCCGCCACCGGCATTGCCTACGCCGGGTTCGGTTGCGGCTCGCTCGTGATGGTCCCGCTCACCCAGGCGCTCATCGAAGCCTCCGGCTGGCGCGCCACCTACCGGTGGGCGGGCGAAGGCCTGCTGGTCGCGCTGGTCCTTTCGCAGTTCATCCCCTGGCGGTCGATCCTCGCGGGGAGCACCGATCCGCGGACACCCAGGCTGGCGCGCGGGGCGGCTGGCGCGAAGAGCGCGTCCGCGGCGCTGCGCTCGGCGCTGCGGCAGCGGCGCTTCTGGCTGATGGTGCAGATCATGTTCTTCACCGCCGTCGGCATGTACCTCGTGGTGGTCCAGTCGGTCGCCTATCTCGTCCACGTCGGCTTTCCCCCGTTGAAGGCGGCGAGCGCCTTCGGGGCCGCGGGCATGCTGTCCGTGGTCGGTGTGTCCAGCGCCGGCTGGATCGCCGACCGTTTCGGCTACAAGCTGTCCGCCACGGCGAGCTTCTTGGGCACGGCGTCAGGCGTCGCCATGCTCTACAGCCTCTCGCTCGGACCGAGCACGGTGCTCCTCGCGTGCTACGTCGTGTTGTTCGGCATCTTCCAGGGCGTGCGGGGGCCGCTGATCGCCAGCATGAGTTCGCGGCTGTTCGCCGGCCCCGGCCAGGCGGCGATCTACGGCGTGATCTACGCGTGCATGGCGATCGGCTCGGGCATCGGCGCCCTGCTCTCCGGCGTGCTCTACGACGCAACGGGCAGTTATCGCCCGGCCTTCATGCTGTCGCTCGGGTGCCTGGCAATCGCGGCCGCGCCGTTCTGGACGTCCGACCTGCTGCAGCACAATCGGGTCGCCGACCATTCCCACCCGCCGAGAGACCACCCGTGAACGTCAAACAAGCTGCCAACGTGCTCGACCTGCTCGAGTTCTTTGCCAAACACCAGCGGCCGGCAACGCTTGCGGAGGTTTCGAAACTGCTCGAGTGGCCGCGATCGAGCACCTTCAACCTGCTGGGGACGCTGGCGGCGCGCGGGTTCCTCTACGAGCCGCGCGCCCGCGGCGGCTACTATCCCTCGCCGCTCTGGCTTTCGCTGCTGCAGCAGATCGAAAGCGCGGAGCCGATCCCCGAGCAGCTGCGCGAGCTGCTTCGCGCCCTCGTCGAGCGCACCGGCGAAACGGCGGTGCTGGCCGCCGCCAGCAGCGCGTACGCCGTGTTCCTGGACGTCGTGGAATCGCCCCGTGCCATCCGCTATACCGCCGCGCCAGGCAAGCTGGTCCCGCTTCATGTGACGGCGACCGGCCGCGCCCTGCTGTCGCAGATGACGCCGGCCGACCGCTCGGCCGCGTTGCGCAGGGCGAACTTCGAGCGCTATACGCCCTCCACGCTCATGAGCGTGGCCGCCGTGGAAAAGGAGATCCAGCGCTCGCTGGAGCGCGGCTGGTTCGAGGGCAACGCCGAGTTCACGCTGGACCTGGGCGGCGTGGCGCTGCCGCTGAAGATGCCGCATCGCCAGTTCGCCCTGCTGCTGGCCGGACCGATGTTCCGCGTCGGCGAGCGCGCGGAGGAACTGGTGGCCGCGATGAAGGACGAGATCGAGCGGCACGTCGGAAGCGCCGCCTGACGGCGCCGGGCGGAAATGGAAACGGCACCCAGAGGTGCCGTTGCTTTTTCGAATCCTTGGTGGGTGATGCAGGGTTTGAACCTGCGACCCCTGCCGTGTGAAGGCAGTGCTCTACCGCTGAGCTAATCACCCTTTCCTGTCTTCAGGAGAGCCTCGAATTATGCCACAGGCTGAGCCAGCCTCCACAGCGTCTTGCCGCCGCTGGCCTTGTCCAGCTGCTTGAGGACCTCTTCGTGCGCGGCGCTTTCCTGCTCGCTCGCGAGCAGCACCGGCAGCGTGAACTGCGTGAGGTCCACGCGCGTCGCGATGCCGGCGATGTGGTCGTGCGCGCCGACGTCGATCAGCAGCGCGTCCTGGCCGCGGGTGAGGTTGATGTACACGTCGGCCAGCAACTCGGCGTCGAGCAGCGCGCCGTGCAGCGTGCGGCTGGAGTTGTCCACGCCGAGGCGGTCGCACAGCGCATCGAGGCTGTTGCGCTTGCCGGGGTACATCTCCTTTGCCATCGCGAGCGTGTCGGTCACCCTGGCCGCCACGGTCTTGAACGGCGCGCGTCCGATCAGCTCCAGTTCCTTGTTCAGGAAGCCGACGTCGAAGGCGGCGTTGTGGATGATGATCTCGGCGCCCTGGAGGTACTCCATCAATTCGTCGGCCACCGCGGCGAACTTGGGCTTGTCGCGCAGGAACTCGTTGCTGATGCCGTGCACCTTGAGCGCATCCTCATGGCTATCTCGCCCGGGGTTCAGGTAGAAGTGGCGGTTGTTGCCGGTCAGCTTGCGGGCCACGAGTTCGACGCAGCCGATTTCGATGATGCGGTCGCCGCCTTCCGCGGACAGGCCGGTGGTTTCGGTATCGAGGACGATCTGGCGCATGGCCGGCATTATGCTTGAGCCCCTACCTCCAGGAGAGCGCCGCATGTTCCAGCTCACGGGAAAGATCGCCCTGGTCACCGGAGGCAACGGCGGCATCGGGTTCGCGATGGCGCGAGGGCTCGCTGCCGCGGGCGCCAACGTGATCATCGCCGGCCGCGACGCCGCCAAATCGGCCGCCGCCGTGCAGGCGCTGACCGCCGACGGCTGGAAGGCCGACGCG
Source organism: Ramlibacter sp. (assembly GCA_028291885.1). GTDB lineage: Bacteria > Pseudomonadota > Gammaproteobacteria > Burkholderiales > Burkholderiaceae_C > Ramlibacter. The sequence goes on from JAQGNJ010000122.1 coordinate 3,249, forward strand.
GTGGAGGCGGACGTCACCGACGAAGCCGCGGTCAAGCGCCTTTTCGACACGGTGTCGCAGCGCCATGGTCCCTTGCGCATCCTGGTGAACAACGCCGGCACGAGCATCCGCAAGGCGCCGCAGGATCTGAGCCTGGAGGAATGGCATACCGTCATGGACACCAACCTGACCAGCGCCTTCCTCTGCTCGCGTGCGGCCCATGGGCCGATGCGCGAGGCCGGCGGCGGCAAGGTGATCAACATCGGCTCCATGCTGTCGATCTTCGGCGCGCCTTATGCGTCGGCGTACGGCGCGAGCAAGGGCGGGGTCGTCCAGTTCACCCGCTCGCTGGCGACCGCCTGGGCCCAGGACAACATCCAGGTGAACGCGGTCCTGCCAGGATGGATCGACACCCAGCTCACCCGCAAGGCCAGGGAGCAGGTTGCGGGCCTGAACGAAAGGGTGTTGGCGCGCACGCCGGCCGGGCGCTGGGGCCTGCCCGCCGACCTCTCGGGCATCGCTGTCTTCCTTGCGGGCAGCGCTTCGGACTTCGTCACCGGGACGGCGATCCCCGTCGACGGCGGCTACTCGATCGCCTGAAGCGATCGCCTAGTGATTTTCCTTGGCGTGGTTGATCGAGTACTTCGGGATCTCGACCAGCAGGTCCTTCTGCGCCACGATCGCCTGGCATGACAGCCGCGAGTTGGGCTCCAGGCCCCAGGCGCGGTCCAGCAGGTCTTCCTCGTTCTCGTCCATCTCGTTGAGCGAGCTGAAACCCTCGCGCACGACCACGTGGCAGGTCGTGCAGGCACAGCTCATGTCGCAGGCGTGCTCGATCTTGATGTCGTTCTCGAGCAGCGCCTCGCAGATCGACGTGCCGGCCGGCGCCTGGATTTCGGCGCCGCGGGGGCAGTACTCGGGGTGCGGCAGGATGCGGATGATGGCCATGGACTTCTTTAAATCGTTTCCACGTTCCTGCCGGCCAGTGCCTGCTGGATGCCGTGGTTCATTCGTTCGGCCGCGAAAGCCTCCGTGCCCCTGGCCAGCGCCTGGGTCGCCTCTTCGATCGCCGCGGCGTCGCTGTCCTGCGCGTTCACGGCGCGCAGCTGCTCCATCAGGGTCAGGATCGCGGCGCGCTCCGCTGCATTGAGCAGATCGCCATCGGCATCGAGCGCGCTCTGGGTGGCGATCAGCATCCGGTCGGCATCGACCTTCGCTTCTGCCAGTGCGCGGGCCTTCATGTCCTGCTCCGCGGTCGTGAAGCTCTCCTGCAGCATGGTCGCGATCTGCTGGTCCGACAGGCCGTAAGAGGGCTTGACGTCGATGCGCGCCTCGACGCCGCTGCCCTGCTCCCTCGCGCTGACACTGAGCAAGCCGTCGGCGTCGACAGTGAAGGTGACGCGGATGCGGGCCGCGCCGGCCGCCATTGGCGGGATGCCGCGCAGCTCGAAACGCGCCAGGCTGCGGCAATCCTTGACCAGGTCGCGCTCGCCCTGCACCACGTGCAGCGCCAGCGCCGTCTGGCCATCCTTGTAGGTTGTGAAGTCCTGCGCCTTGGCCGTCGGAATGGTTTCGTTGCGCGGCACGATTCGCTCCACCAGCCCGCCCATGGTTTCGATGCCGAGCGACAGCGGGATCACGTCCAGCAGCAGCAGGTCGCCGTCCGGGTCGTTGCCAGCGAGCTGGTTGGCCTGGATCGCGGCGCCCAGCGCCACGACTTCGTCGGGGTTGAGGTTGTTCAGCGGCGCGCGGCCGAAGAACTCGCCGACCGCGCGCTGGATCTGCGGCATGCGAGTCGAGCCGCCCACCATCACCACGCCCTGGACCTCGTCCTTGGCCAGCCTTGCGTCACGCAATGCCTTGCGCACGGCCGCCATCGTGCGGGCCGTCAGATCGGCCGTCAGCGACTCGAACTCGGCCCGCGTCACGCACACCTGGGCGGTCGCGTGTTCGAGCTTGAGAACGACGGCGACCTTGTCGTCGCCGGAGAGCGTTTCCTTGGCGAACCTCGCCGCCATCTTGATCGCCGCCTTGTCGCCCGGCGTCTCGGCTTTCAGGCCGGCGCGCTCCAGCATCCAGGCCGCCAGTGCGCGGTCGTAGTCGTCGCCGCCCAGCGCCGAATCGCCGCCGGTCGCGATCACCTCGAAGACGCCGCGCGTCAGGCGCAGGATGGAGATGTCGAAGGTGCCGCCGCCCAGGTCGTAGACCGCGTAGATGCCTTCGCTGCCGTTGTCCAGGCCGTAGGCGATCGCGGCCGCCGTCGGCTCGCTGATCAGGCGCAGCACATTGACGCCGGCCAGCTGCGCCGAGTCCTTGGTCGCCTGGCGCTGCGCCTCGTCGAAATAGGCCGGGACGGTAATCACCGCGCCATACAGGTCGTCGTTGAAACTGTCTTCGGCGCGATAGCGCAGCGTGGCCAGGATCTCGGCGCTGATCTCCACCGGCGACTTGACGCCGGCGCGCGTGCGCAGCGTCACCATGCCCGCAGCGGCTTCGCCTGCGCCGGGCTCGACGAATTCGTAAGGCAGCTTGTCGCGATTGCCGATGTCCCGGAGGCCACGGCCCATGAAGCGCTTGACCGAAGCGATGGTGTTGCGCGGATCCTGCGCCTGCGCCGCCTGGGCGTCGAAGCCGATCTGCCGGGCGTTGTTCTCGAGGTAGCGCACGACGGACGGCAGGATCACGCGGCCTTCCGAGTCGGGCAGGCATTCGGCGACGCCGCTGCGGACCGCGGCAACCAGGGAGTGGGTCGTGCCCAGGTCGATGCCCACGGCGATGCGCCGCTGGTGCGGGTCGGGCGATTGCCCGGGTTCGGAAATCTGTAGCAGTGCCATGTCGATGTCGGTTGTTCTATTGTCCCAGCTGCTCGAAGCGCGCTTCGACATCATGGGCAAAGCGTTCGATGAACATCAGCGCCCTCACCTGCTGTGCCGCGGCGGCCGCGTCGCCGCAATCGTCCAGCAGTTTCCCGATGCGGCCGAGCGTGCTTGCGCGGGCCTTCTCGAGCTCGCCTTGCAGTCGGTCCAGGTCCTGTCCGGAACGTGCTTCCTCGAGCTCCTCACGCCAGGCCATCTGCTCGATCAGGAAGTCGCCCGGCATCGCCGTGTTGTTCTCCGCGTCGATCGCCGAACCACGGCGCTCGCACAGGTAGGCGGCTCGCTGGAGCGGATCGCGCAGGCGCTTGTATGCCTCGTTGACCCGGACCGACCACTGCATGGCGACGCGCTGGGCCGCCGCTCCCTGCGCGGCGAACTTGTCCGGATGGACTTCGCGCTGAAGCTCCTTCCAGCGCGCGTCGATCGCGGCGCGCTCCTGCGCGAACCGTTCGGACAGCCCGAACAGCTCGAAGTCGCCGGATTGGAGGTTGAGTCTGGAAGTGTCCATAAAAAAACCGCCATCCATCGCGTGAGGCGGTTTTCCCGGTCGGCGCGGTGTCAGACGCGAAAGCTCTCGCCGCAGCCGCAGCGGTCGCGTTCGTTCGGGTTGTTGAACCTGAAGCCCTCGTTCAGGCCTTCGCGCACGAAGTCAAGCTGCGTGCCGTCGATGTACGCCAGGCTCTTCGGGTCGATCAGGACCTTGACGCCGTGGTCCTCGAAGACGATGTCCTCGGGCGCCACTTCGTCGACGTATTCGAGCTTGTACGCCAGGCCCGAGCACCCCGTGGTCTTGACGCCGAGCCGCACGCCGACGCCCTTGCCGCGTTTGCCGAGATAGCGGGTGACGTGCCGCGCAGCTGCTTCTGTCAGTGAGATTGCCATCTGTGCCGGATCAGTGGGTGTGCTTCTTCTTGTAGTCGTCCACGGCCGCCTTGATCGCGTCTTCGGCCAGGATCGAGCAGTGGATCTTCACCGGCGGCAGCGCCAGCTCCTCGGCGATCTGGCTGTTCTTGAGCGCCGCAGCTTGGTCGAGCGTCTTGCCCTTGACCCACTCGGTAACGAGCGAGCTCGAGGCGATCGCGGAGCCGCAGCCATAGGTCTTGAAGCGCGCGTCCTCGATCACGCCCGTCAGCGGGTTGACCTTGATCTGCAGCTTCATCACGTCGCCGCAGGCGGGGGCGCCGACCATGCCGGTGCCGACGCTCTCGTCGCCCTTGTCGAAGGAGCCGACGTTGCGGGGATTCTCGTAGTGATCGACGACTTTTTCTGAATAGGCCATGGCGTTACCTCTTTGAATTCAATGTGCTGTCCACTGGATCGAGCTGATGTCGATCCCGTCCTGGTACATCTCCCACAGCGGGCTGAGGTCGCGCAGCTTGGCGACGTTCTGCCGGATGGTGGCGATGGCGTAGTCGATTTCTTCCTCGGTCGTGAAGCGGCCGATGGTCATGCGAAGGCTGCTGTGAGCCAGTTCGTCGCTGCGGCCCAGGGCGCGCAGGACGTAGCTCGGCTCCAGGGAGGCCGAGGTGCAGGCCGAGCCGGACGACACCGCCAGGCCCTTGATGCCCATGATCAGCGATTCGCCCTCGACGAAGTTGAAGCTCATGTTCAGGTTCTGCGGCACGCGCTTTTCGGCGTGGCCGTTCAGGAACACCTGTTCCACGTCCTTCAGGCCGTCCAGCAGCCGCTGGTGCAGCGCGCGCGCCTTGGCGTTGTCCTGCGCCATCTCCAGCTTCGCCAGGCGGAAGGCCTCGCCCATGCCGACGATCTGGTGCGTCGGCAAGGTGCCGGAACGCATTCCGCGCTCGTGGCCGCCGCCGTGCATCTGCGCTTCCAGCCGCACGCGCGGCTTGCGGCGCACATAGAGCGCGCCGATGCCCTTGGGGCCATAGGTCTTGTGCGATGCCAGGCTCATCAGGTCGACCGGCAGAGCCTTCAAGTCGATCTCCACCTTGCCCGTGGCCTGCGCCGCGTCGACGTGGAAGATGATTCCCTTCTCGCGGCAGAGCGCGCCGATGCCCGGGATGTCCTGGATCACGCCGATCTCGTTGTTGACGAACATGACGCTGATCAGGATGGTGTCGGGGCGGATCGCCGCCTTCAGCACCTCCATGTCCAGCATCCCGTCTTCCTGCACGTCGAGGTAGGTCACCTCGAAGCCTTGCCGCTCCAGCTCGCGCATGGTGTCCAGCACCGCCTTGTGCTCGGTCTTCACGGTGATCAGGTGCTTGCCGCGCGTCTTGTAGAAATGCGCGGCGCCCTTGAGCGCCAGGTTGTTCGACTCGGTCGCGCCCGAAGTCCAGACGATCTCGCGCGGATCGGCGCCGATCAGGTCGGCCACCTCGCCACGCGCCTTCTCAACCGCGGCTTCCGCTTCCCAGCCCCAGGCATGGCTGCGGGACGCCGGGTTGCCGAAGTGCTCGCGCAACCAGGGGATCATCGCGTCCACGACGCGCGGGTCCACCGGCGTGGTGGCGCCGTAATCCATGTAGATCGGGAAATGCGGAGTCATGTCCATGGCTGGCTCTTGTACTTCTGGCGGTGATTGAAAAATTCAGCGGCTTGTCCGGCGGCGTGAGGATCGCGTTTTCCCAAAGGCCGTGCCGGCCCCGGGAATTACGCAAACGACTCGCAGCATCAGGACTTGGCAAACGAATTGCCAAGGGCAAACACCGAATTCGGTGCGTTGACCCGGATCGGCTTGACGACCGGCTGGCTCGAGATGGCGCGCTTGACCGCCGGCTTGTCCTCGATCTGCACGCCCTTGGCCAGCTGGTCTTCCACCAGCTTCTGCAGGGTGACGGAGTCGAGGAACTCGACCATGCGCTGGTTGAGCGCCGACCACAGCTCGTGGGTCATGCAGCGGCCGCCTTCGTCGCCGCAATTTTCCTTGCCGCCGCACTGGGTCGCGTCGATCGGCTCGTCCACCGACACGATGATGTCGGCGACGGTGATGTCCGCGGCCTTGCGGCCGAGCGTGTAGCCGCCGCCCGGGCCACGGGTGGATTCCACCAGCTCGTGCCGGCGCAGCTTGCCGAACAGTTGCTCGAGGTAGGACAGCGAAATCTGTTGGCGCTGGCTGATCGCAGCCAGCGTGACTGGACCATTGTTCTGGCGCAGGGCCAGATCGATCATGGCAGTGACCGCAAAGCGGCCTTTGGTTGTGAGACGCATCGAAAGCTCCTTAATGCTCGGCTTCGCATAAAACACCCCTCTGGCATCGCCCGGGGTACCCGTCTCCGCCCGCACCCGGCTTCCGCCGGGCCCCATCGGCCTCTTCCAGACCGATTTTTTCTTTAGATTTTGATCTTGACTATTTGAGTCAAGTATAGCACAAGACCCAACGTTTCTGTCAGGTAACTAGACTCCTCAGTCACCACTGCAGGTAACAGGGGAATCGGTTGGAGCGGCCGCGCTGGCGAGGGTTCAACCGCGCTTGCCGCCCTGGATCGCGACGACGTTGTCGTGGACCACGGCGCCGAAGGCCTGCTCCTTGAGGATCGCAAGCTGGTCGCGCACCCGGGCGGCTTTCTCGAACTCGAGGTTGCGGGCGTGCTCCAGCATCTGCTTTTCCAGCCGCTTGATCTCGCGGGCCACGTCCTTCTCGGACATGTCCTGCGTCATCGCCCGCTGCAGCTCCTGCTTTTCCATCTCCTTGCTGGTCTTGTCGCTGTAGACGCCGTCGATCAGGTCGCGCACCTTCTTCTGGATGCTGCGCGGCGTGATGCCGTGCAGCTCGTTGTGGGCGATCTGCTTGACGCGCCGGCGCTCGGTTTCGCCGATCGCCTTCTTCATCGATTCGGTCATCCGGTCGGCATACAGGATCGCCCGGCCGTTGATGTTGCGCGCAGCCCGGCCGATCGTCTGGATCAGCGAGCGCTCGGCGCGCAGGAAGCCTTCCTTGTCGGCGTCCAGGATCGCGACCAGCGACACCTCGGGAATGTCCAGGCCCTCGCGCAGCAGGTTGATGCCGACCAGCACGTCGAAGGTGCCCAGCCGCAGGTCGCGCAGGATCTCGACCCGCTCGACCGTGTCGATGTCGCTGTGCAGGTAGCGCACCTTGACGCCGTTGTCGGCCAGGTAATCGGTCAGCTGCTCGGCCATCCGCTTGGTCAGCGTCGTAATCAGCACCCGCTCGTTCTTCTCGGTGCGGATGCGGATCTCCTGCAGCACGTCGTCGACCTGGTGGGTCGCCGGCCGGACTTCCACTTCCGGGTCGATCAGCCCGGTCGGCCGCACCAGCTGCTCGACCACCTGGCCGGCATGCTCGTTCTCGTAGGCGGCCGGCGTCGCGGAGACGAAGATCACCTGCCGCATCCGGGTCTCGAACTCCTCGAACTTCAGCGGCCGGTTGTCCAGCGCCGACGGCAGGCGAAAGCCATAGTCCACCAGCGTCGTCTTGCGGGACCGGTCGCCGGCGTACATGGCGTTGAGCTGGCCGATCATCTGGTGGCTCTCGTCCAGGAACATCAGCGCGTCCTTGGGCATGTAGTCGGTCAGCGTCGACGGCGGCGCGCCCGGCGGCGCACCGGACAGGTGGCGCGTGTAGTTCTCGATGCCCTTGCAGTGGCCGATCTCGCTGAGCATCTCCAGGTCGAAGCGGGTGCGCTGCTCCAGCCGCTGCGCCTCCACCAGCTTGCCCTGGGAGACGAACTCCTTGAGGCGCCCGCTCAGTTCCAGCTTGATGCTCTCGACCGCGGAGACCACCTTCTCGCGCGGCGTCACGTAGTGGCTGGACGGGTAGACCGTGAAGCGCGGCACCTTCTGCCGCACCCGCCCGGTCAGCGGGTCGAACAGCTGGAGCGACTCGATCTCGTCGTCGAACAGCTCGACGCGGATCGCCAGTTCCGAGTGTTCGGCCGGGAAGATGTCGATGGTGTCGCCGCGCACCCGGAACGTGCCGCGCGAGAAGTCCTGCTCGTTGCGGTTGTACTGCATGCGGATCAGCTGCGAGATGATGTCGCGCTGGCCGATCTTGTCGCCGATGCGGGTGATGAACCGCATCTGGGTGTAGTCCTCGGGCGCGCCGATGCCATAGATCGCGCTCACCGTCGCCACGATGATCGTGTCGCGCCGCTCCAGCACGCTCTTGGTCGCCG
>JAQGNJ010000123.1 GCA_028291885.1 Ramlibacter sp.
CGCCGCCGCCACCGCCGCCGCCGCCGCAGCCGGCGAGCGCCAAGGTCAATCCGACCGCAGTCGAGAGCGCATGGACCAGGGGGATGTGTCGAAACTTCATGGAAGACTCCAGGTCGAAAAGAGAGAAGAAACGGCCGCGCTGGGGCGCGCCAACTTCACGCGGACCAACAGCTCTCCGCATGTGGGTCCACTCTCGCTTCGTCCTTCTTCCCGGGCATCGCCCCGATCTGGGACAAGCCGTCCCGTCCTCTACCCGATCGGGGGGATGACGCCGCCGCCGGGGCGGCGAACCGCTTCAGTGCGTCGGGGTCTTCGCCGGCCAGAGCACCGACGCGATGGCCACCACCATCAGCAAGACGGCGGCGTAGTCCTGCCAGTGCAGGGCCTCCTTGAGCCAGACGGCGCCGGTGAAGACGCCGACCACCGGGATCAGCATCACCGACAGGGTCGAGGCCAGGGGCGGCAGGGTGCGGGCCAGGTAGAACCAGGCCGTCTGCGTGTAGCCGACGATCAGCACCGCGTTGTAGAGGATCGCCCAGGCCGCGGGTCCGGCCGGCGGCTTCCACTGCGGCCGCTCCGTGACGAAGGCCAGCGCCGCGATCACGACGGTGCTGATCGCGCTCATCCAGAACGACAGCGTCAGTGTCGCGGCGTCGATCCTGGTGCGACGCAGGAGCTGCGTTCCCAGCGCCCATGTCGCCGCCCCGAACAGCGCCAGCAGCACGCCCAGGGGCCGGCCGGCCAGGCCGGTGAGTTCATGCCACAGGAGCAGCGAGACGCCGAGCGCCGCCGCGCTCACGCCCATCCAGCCGCGCGCGGTCAGCCTCGTCGAAAACAGCCAGGCGCCGATCAGCGCCGAGAAGATCGGCATGGTGTAGCCCAGGATCGCGGCGCGGCCGCTGGACAGGTACTTGAGCGCCAGGATGATGCAGATCTGCCAGAACACCATGTTGGTGACGGTCAGCAGCAGCAGGGCCGGCCAGTGCCGGCGCTCGAGCCGGAACGGCACCTTCAGCACCACGAGCACCAGCGCCAGCAGCGGCAGGCCGCCGATCATCGACAGTGCGCGAAAGCTCAGGGGCGGATAGTCGGTCACGCCCAGCTTCATGATGGGCCAGTTCAGGCCCCACAGGACGGTGAGCAGAACGAGGGTGAGGAGCTGGCGGGGATCGAGCCTTTGCATGGGGGCCGATTGTGGCCCGCTCCTTACAATCGACACATGACTTTCCTCGACCGACTGCGCAGCGCCGAGCGCCGCAACGGCTCCATGCTCTGCGTCGGGCTCGACCCGGAGCCCTCGCGTTTTCCCGGCGCGCTCAAGGGCGACGCCGGCCGCATCTACGACTTCTGCGCCCGCATCGTCGACGCCACCGCGGACCTGGTGATTTCCTTCAAGCCGCAGATCGCCTACTTCGCGGCGCACCGCGCCGAGGACCAGCTCGAGAAGCTGATGGAGCACATGCGCCGCAATGCGCCCCACGTGCCCGTGATCCTCGACGCCAAGCGCGGCGACATCGGCTCCACCGCGGAGCAGTACGCGCGCGAAGCCTTCGAGCGCTATGGCGCCGACGCGGTGACGCTGTCGCCTTTCATGGGCTTCGATTCGGTCCAGCCGTATCTGAAGTTCCAGGACAAGGGCGCCTTCCTGCTGTGCCGCACCTCGAATCCGGGCGGCGACGACCTGCAGAACCAGCGGCTGTCGTCGGTGCCAGGCCAGCCGCTGCTGTACGAACACGTTGCGCGGCTCGCGCAGGGGCCGTGGAACCTGAACGGCCAGCTCGGGCTGGTGGTGGGCGCGACGTATCCGGCGGAGATCGAGCGTGTACGCCAGGTGGCGCCGACGGTGCCGCTGCTGATCCCGGGTGTCGGCGCGCAAGGCGGCGATGCCGTCGCCACGGTCAAGGCCGGCTGGCGGCCGGACGCGCCCATCGTCGTCAATTCGTCGCGGGCCATCCTGTACGCGTCCGGCGGCGACGACTTCGCCGGTGCGGCGCGCCGCGAAGCGCTGCGTACCCGCGACCTGCTGCAGGCCGCGAAACCCTGAGCCGCGCGCTCAGGCCTTGAGCGGCACGGGCATGGTGGCGTGCATCGCAGGCCGCGGCCGGCGTGTCTTCGCCGGCCTGGGTTCGCTGTCCGCCTGCAATTCCATCGGCCGCGTGTGGGACTCGCGCTCGCGCTGCAGATACTCGCGACGGCGCTGCTCCGCGTCCCGCGCATCCGAAATGTCCCGGCACAGGTCCTGGTAGACCTGGGGCAGCGAGTCCGACTCCGCGCGCAGCGTGTGCACCTTGAACCCGGGGATCAGCACGATCTCGTCGTCGCCGGTGTCCAGCTCGATGCGGCAGGGCCGGCCCATGAATTTCTGGATCGCCAGATGCGCCCGGTCGCGGCTGTACCCCGGCATCAGGACGGTGAAGACCGTCGCCCCCGTGCGGACTGCCAGCCCCCGGCTGGTGGCGATGCATTGCAGCCTGCTCGTCACCTGCGCGATCACCTGTTTCGCCACGTCGGGACCGAAGAGGCTCTCGACTTCAGGCAGGTCGCTCAGGTCGAAGACGGCGATGCTCAGGGGCTGCTTGCCGAGCTCGGCGCGGCGCAGCATTCCCTCGCACGCGGCAAGCATGGCCTGCCTGTGGTGCTGCCATCCGGTGCGGGCGACGTTGCCGGCTTTGCCGGCGGCGGTGCGGGAGGCGGGAGCTGGCGTTGCCGCGAGGCCCAGCAACCTTGCCACGCCGCCGCCAAGGGCGGCCCAGCGGTTCGTGCCGTTCGCAGGCGGCGTACGAGAGGCTTGATTGGTTGCGACCGCACCGCGTGGAAAGACACTGCTCATGTTGATTCTCGCCCCGGCAACAACTGGCCCGGGATGCAGGGATCAAATCATGCATTTACATCTTGAATTTAAGCGGAACACTCGGTAACGCTAGGCATGTTTCCTACCGTGCCCACGTCGCGCAACCAAAGGTTGTACAAACGCGCGCCGTCGGGCCGGCATCGTCAGTGCGCGTGAGCGCGGGACGCCTGCAGCTGCGCGCGAACCCTGGCCGCGAGCGCCACTTCGCCCGGCGTCTCCGGGTTCCAGCTGTCGACCGGCACCGGCCGGCCCTGCTCGTCGATCGCGACGAAGACGATCACGCATTCGGTGGTCTTTTCCATCGCGCCCGACTTGATGTCGCCGCTGCGGACCTCAACCGAGATGTTCATGCTGGTGTTGCCGGTCAGCGCCAGCCGCGCCTCCACCTCGACGAGGTCGCCGATCAGGATCGGCCGGTGAAAGCGGATGCCGTCCACATAGACGGTGACGCAGTAACGCCTGGCCCAGCCCGTGGCGCAGGCATAGCCCGCCTCGTCGATCCACTTCATCACCGTGCCGCCATGGACCTTGCCCGCGTAGTTGGCCGTGGCGGGTTCGGCCAGGAAGCGCAGCGTGATGGAGGACATGGCGTTCCGATCGGAGTTGGCGGGCCGCCACGATAGCGCCGCGGCCGCATGGCGGCAAGCCGTGTCGAAGCCGCCGATCGTGGACGCCGGCCTCAGGACGAGGGCTGGTCCTGCGCCAGCCGGATCCACACCGGAGCGTGATCGCTGGGTTTCTCGCGGCCGCGGTGCTCGCTGTCCACTTCAGCGGCGGCGAGCCGGCCGGCGAGGCCGGGGCTCACCAGCAGGAAGTCCATCCGGAAGCCCGCGTTGCGGCGAAATGCATCGGCGTTGACCCAGAAGGTGTAGACCCGCTCCCCGGGGTGCAGGTGCCGCGTCGCGTCCACCCAGCCTTGCGCGAGCAGGCGCTCGCAGGCCCGACGGCTCTCGGGCTGGAGCACGGCGTCCAGGCGCCACAGCCAGGCGTTGTAGATGTCGGCGTCGGTCGGGACGACGTTGAAATCGCCCGCGAGCACCACCGGCCCGCCGGCATCGATCAGCGTTTGCGCATGGCGGATCAGGCGTTCGAACCAGGCGAGCTTGTAGTCGAACTTGGGCCCGGGCTGCGGATTGCCGTTCGGCAGGTAAACGCTCGCCACCCGGATGCCTTGCACATCCGCCTCGAGGTAACGCGCCTGCAGGTCGCTCTCGTCGCCCGGAAGGCCGCGCCGCACCTCGAGCGGTTGCGCACCGCGCGCGAGGATCGCGACGCCGTGGTGGGACGGCTGGCCATGCCAGATCGCCCCGTAGCCCGCGGCCTCGATCGCCTGGACCGGAAACTTCGGGTCGCTGGTCTTGATCTCCTGCAGGCACGCGACGTCGGGCTGCGTTTCCTCGAGCCATTCCAGCAGGCGCGGCAATCGCCCGTTCACGCCGTTGACGTTGAAGCTGGCGATCTTCACGGGCGGGCGATCGGCATCGGCCGGGCGCTCAGGGGCCCAGCAGCCGCTTGAGGTACTTGCCGGTGTGGCTCGCCGGATTCGCGGCGATCTGTTCCGGCGTCCCGACGCCGACCACCTCGCCGCCGCCCGCGCCGCCTTCCGGCCCCATGTCGATCAGCCAGTCGGCGGTCTTGATGACGTCCAGGTTGTGCTCGATCACGACGATGGTGTTGCCGGCGTCGCGCAGCTGGTGCAGCACCTTGAGCAGCAGGTCGATGTCGGCGAAGTGCAGGCCGGTGGTCGGCTCGTCCAGGATGTAGAGGGTGCGGCCGGTGTCGCGCTTGGACAGCTCCAGTGCGAGCTTCACGCGCTGGGCTTCCCCGCCCGACAGCGTGGTCGCCGCCTGGCCCAGCTTGATGTACGAGAGGCCCACGTCCAGCAGGGTCTGCAGCTTGCGCGAGATGGAGGGCACGGCCTTGAGGAAGTTGAACGCGTCCTCCACCGTCATGTCCAGGAGCTGGGCGATGTTGCGGCCCTTCCACTGCACTTCCAGCGTCTCCCGGTTGTAGCGCTGGCCCTTGCAGACGTCGCAGGGGACGTAGACGTCGGGCAGGAAATGCATCTCCACCTTGACGACGCCGTCGCCCTGGCAGGCCTCGCAGCGGCCGCCCGCCACGTTGAACGAGAAGCGCCCCGGCCCGTAGCCGCGCTCCTTGGCCATCGGCACTTCGGCCATCAGCTCGCGGATGGGAGTGAACAGGCCGGTGTAGGTGGCCGGGTTGCTGCGCGGCGTGCGGCCGATCGGCGACTGGTCGACGTTGATCACCTTGTCGAAGTGCTCGATGCCTTCGATGGAGTCGTGGGGCGCGGGCTCGTCGTGGGCCCGGTACAGCTCGCGCGCCACGGCGGTGTAGAGCGTGTCGTTCACCAGCGTCGATTTGCCCGAACCGGAAACGCCGGTGACGCAGGTCAGCAGGCCGACCGGGAAATCGACGCTGACGCTTTTCAGGTTGTTGCCGCGCGCGCCGGAAATGGTGAGCACCTGCGGGTCCGGCATCTCGCCCAGCAGGTGCCTTTTCTTGGGCACCTCGATCTTGAGCGTTCCGGCCAGGTACTTGCCGGTCAGCGACTCGGGGTTGGCCTTGACCTCGTCGTACGTGCCTTGCGCGATCACGCTGCCGCCGTGGATGCCGGCGCCCAGCCCCATGTCGATCACGTGGTCCGCGGCCTGGATCATGTCCTCGTCGTGCTCGACGACGATCACGCTGTTGCCGATGTCGCGCAGGTGCTTGAGCGTGCCGATCAGCCTGTCGTTGTCGCGCTGGTGCAGGCCGATGCTCGGCTCGTCGAGCACGTACATCACGCCGGTCAGACCCGAGCCGATCTGCGAGGCCAGCCGGATGCGCTGCGACTCGCCGCCCGACAGGGTCTCGGCGCTGCGGTCCAGGCTCAGGTAATTGAGGCCGACGTCGTTGAGGAATTTCAGCCGCGCGCCGATCTCGCGCACCACCTTGTCGGCGATCTCGGCTTTCGATCCTTGCAGTTTGAGCTTGTTGAAATAGTCGAAGCTCTCGCGCAGCGTCGTGTGGCTGATCTCGTAGATCGCGCGGGCCTGATCGCCTTCTCCGAGCTTGACGTGGCGGGCCTCGCTGCGCAGCCGCGTGCCCTTGCATTCGGGGCAGGGCTGCATGCTGCGGTAGCGCGACAGCTCTTCGCGCACCGCGACCGAGTCGGTCTCCTTGAAGCGCCGCTCCATGTTCGGCAGGATGCCTTCGAAGACGTGCTTCTTGGTCACCTTGCGGCCGGACGAGGCGCCCGATTCCATGGTGTAGCTGAAGCGGATCTCTTCCTCGCCCGAGCCGCGCAGGATGGCCTCCTGCACTTCGGGCGCAAGCGTTTCGAAAGCCGCGTCGACGTCGAACTTGTAGTGCCTGGCCAGGCTTTCGATCAGGCTGAAGTAATAGGCGTTGCGCCGGTCCCAGCCCTTGATCGCTCCGCTGGCCAGGCTCAGCGTCGGGAAGGCGACGACCCGCGCCGGATCGAAGAACTCCATGTGGCCCAGGCCGTCGCAGGTGGGGCAGGCGCCGACCGGCGAATTGAAGGAGAACAGGCGCGGCTCGAGCTCGCTGATCGAGTAGTTGCAGATCGGGCAGGCGAACTTGGCGTTGAACCAATGGGCGCGTTGCGTCCCGGAGCCCGCGCCTTCACCGGGGCGGGGGTCCATCTCCAGCGCGATGGCCCGGCCGTCGGCCAGCCGCAGCGCCGCCTCGAAGCTTTCGGCCAGGCGTTGCTGCAGGTCGGGCCGCACCTTCACCCGGTCGATCACCACGTCGATGTCGTGCTTCTCGGTCTTCTTGAGCTTGGGCAACTCGTCGAATTCGTAGGCCTGGCCGTCGACGCGGAAGCGGATGTAGCCGCGCGCCTGCATGTCGGTGAAGACATCGAGGAACTCGCCCTTGCGGTCGCGCGCCACCGGCGCCAGGATCATCAGCCGCGTTTCCTCCGGCAAGGCCAGCACGGCGTCGACCATCTGCGAGACGGTCTGCGACGTCAGCGGGATGTCGTGGTTGGGGCAGTAGGGCGTTCCGGCGCGGGCGAACAGCAGGCGCAGGTAGTCGTGGATCTCGGTCACCGTGCCGACGGTGGAGCGCGGGTTGTGGCTGGTCGCCTTCTGCTCGATCGAGATCGCAGGCGACAGGCCCTCGATCAGGTCGACGTCGGGTTTGTCCATCAGCTGCAGGAACTGCCGCGCATAGGTCGACAGGCTCTCCACATAGCGGCGCTGGCCCTCGGCATAGAGGGTGTCGAAGGCGAGCGAGGACTTGCCCGATCCCGACAGCCCGGTGATCACCACCAGCTGGTTGCGCGGGATGTCGAGGTCGACGTTCTTGAGGTTGTGGGTGCGCGCCCCGCGGATGGCGATGCGCCGATGCACCGCTGCGGCAAGATACTTGCCGTCTTCATGGTCGTCCAGGAATTTGCCGTCTGCGGAAGAGTTCAACGAGGCTGCTCGGGGGAAAAACTGATCATGATAGACCGGCTTGAGGGCTCGGCCCTTCGGGCGGCGGCCCGATACAGGACAATGGGGTCCCGGCAGGCTTTTTCAATCCGGCGACCCGGTCGCTGCTTCTTTTTCCGTGAATCCGACCCCCAAATCCCCCGATCCCGGCCGCATGACAGCGGACGAGCGCCGCGCCAGCGGTTCCCTGGCGGCAGTTTTCGCGGCCCGGATGCTGGGCCTGTTCCTGGTGCTTCCGGTGTTCGCCCTCGAGGCGGCGCGCTATCCGGGCGGCGACGACCCGTCGCGCGTCGGCCTGGCGATGGGCATCTACGGCCTGACCCAGGGCATCCTGCAGATCCCGTTCGGCATGGCCTCCGACCGGTTCGGCCGCAAGCGCACCATCGTCGCCGGCCTGCTGGTCTTCGCCGCCGGCAGCTTCCTGGCGGCGATTGCGGACAGCCTGGGCGGCCTGATCGCCGGCCGCTCGCTGCAGGGCGCAGGCGCCGTTTCCGCCGCCGTGACGGCGCTGCTGGCCGACCAGACCCGCGACGAAGTCCGGACCAAGGCGATGGCCATGGTCGGCGCCAGCATCGGCCTGATGTTCGCGCTGTCGCTGGTTGCGGCGCCGCTCATGGCGCAGCACATCGGGCTGGACGGATTGTTCGCCGTCACCGGCGCGCTGGCCCTGGGCTGCATCGCCATCGTCCTGTGGTGGACGCCGCCGGAGCCGCTCCAGCACAGGAACGTACCGCGAGGCCGCCTCTCCGAGGTGCTGAACCACCCGGGCCTGCTGCGGCTGGACATCGGCGTCTTCATTCTCCACGCGGTGCAGCTGGCCATGTGGGTGGCGATCCCGGCGCTGCTGGTGCAGGCCGGCCTGGCCAAGCAGGACCACTGGCATGTGTACCTGCCCGCGGTGCTCGGCTCCTTCCTGGTGATGGGGTTCACCCTGTTCCCGCTGGAGCGGCGCGGCTACCTGCGCGCGGTGTTCCTGGGATCGGTGGCCCTCATCGGGCTCGTGCAGGCGGGCCTGCTGCTGGTCGCGCGCAATCCTGGCATTCCGGCCCTGGCGCTGCTGCTGTTCGTCTTCTTCTGCGGCTTCAACGTGCTGGAAGCGACACAACCGAGCATGGCGTCGCGGATCGCGCCGCCCCATGCCCGCGGCGCCGCCCTGGGCGTCTACAACACCCTCCAATCGATGGGCTTCTTCGCCGGCGGGGCGGTCGGCGGCTGGCTGGCCAAGAACGTTGGAGCGACAGGGCTGTTCGCCGCCTGTGCGGGGCTGATGCTGCTCTGGTTCGTCGTGGCCTGGCCGATGCGCGCGCCCCGGGCGGTCAGGAGGGCCGACGAGGTCCTCGCCAACGAGGCCCAGGCGACATAATCCATCCAACTTCCGGAGGAACATCCCAATGGCATCCGTCAACAAAGTCATCCTCGTCGGCAACTGCGGCCGCGATCCCGAGATCCGCTACCTGCCTTCGGGCGCCGCGGTGGCCAACGTCACCCTGGCGACGTCCAGCAAGCGCAAGGACAAGAGCAGCGGCGAAACCGTGGAAGACACGCAGTGGCACCGCATCACCTTCTACGACCGGCTGGCCGAGATCGCCGGCGAGTACGTCAAGAAGGGCCGCCCGATCTACGTCGAGGGCCGGCTGAAGTACGGCAAGTACACCGGCCAGGACGGTGTCGAGAAGAACACCGTCGACATCATCGCCACCGAGCTGCAATTGCTCGGCGGCCGCGAAGGCATGGGCGGCCCGTCCGGCGGCGATGAAGACGGCGG
>JAQGNJ010000281.1 GCA_028291885.1 Ramlibacter sp.
TTGAAGCCCGGGGCCATCTCGCGCGCCACGGGCTCGGCGACCAAGTGGAACTCCTTGACGCCCGCGTTCATGCGCCAGGGCAGGGTCCAGCCGTTCAAGGTGACGACCGGGTTGTAGGGGCGCCCGCTGTTCGGGGTGAGCGGCTCCGCGGTGTCGGGCTTCGTCTGGAACACGGGCTCGGGCAAGGCGGCCATGGCCACCTTGCTGACGGAGGCCGCGGCCACCGCACCGGTGATCGCGCCCATACCCGTGAGAAAGCGTCGTCTGTTGTTCTGAGTCATGTTTCCCTCGTTCTTAGTGGCCGGCTTCCGCCGCGGGCGCGGAGCCCGAGGCGGAAGAAGCGGACGCGGCGGAGCCCATGGAGGGCTTGCCAACCAATGTGGATGAGAGGTTGGCGTCGGCCAGCCAGAAGTCGCGCTGCGCCTCAATCGCCGCGATGACTCCAGAGACCTGGTCGCGCGCGTCGGCCAGAAGCTCGAAGACGCCGATCAGCATCCCGTTGTAGCGAAGGACGTTCTCCTCCGAGATCGTCTTGCGCAGCGGCACGACCTCGTCGCGCTGGTGCTTGGCCTGGTCGAACGCCGACCGATAGGCCGCGTAGCTCTCGCGAGCTTGGGAAGACGCCGCGCGGGACACCGCGTCGAAGCGATTGGCCGCCGCGAGCGAGCGAGCGTCGAGTGACGCCCTGCGCGTGGCACCCCAGTCGAACAAGGGCAGGCGGATGTCGAGCTCGAAGCCGCCCGTGGTCGATCGGTCGCCGTTGCCGTCGAAGCGGGTGTCGCGCCGGACGCCAGCCTCGACATCGACCAGGCTCGAGGCGAGATCCACTCCGCGCGAGCGGCCGGCGGCTTCGAGTTCCAGGCGCGCGAGCCGCGCGTCCAGGCGCTGGCTCACGAGTTGCCCCGCGATCTCCCCGGGCGCCTTCGGGGCCTTGGGCAGGTCCGGCAGGCGCGAGGGCAGCTTCAAGGCCGCGGCCTGAGCGTCGGTGAGCCCGAGTTGCCTGACCAGCTCTTCGCGCGTGGACACGGCCGCATGGCGCGCGGTGGCCAGGCGCGACGTCGCTTCGGCGTAGAACAGGTGCTGGCGGGCCGCCTGCAGCTTGGTGAAGTTGCCCACACTCTGCAAACGCCGCGCGAGCTCGGCGCTAGCGTCCGCCGCTTCGCGAACCTGCGTCGCGTAGACATCGATCTCGCGCGCGGCCACGGCCTTCACCCAAGCTCTGCGCGCGGCCGACGCCTGGTCGACGATCGCTCCGGCCATGCGGACCCGCGCCTGCTCGCCCTCAATCCTGGAGACGGCCTGGCGCTGCGGCAGCGTGATCAGATCAAAAAGGCCGAAGGACAGCACGCGCCCGATTTCGAGGTCCGCGCCCTCGCGCAACCGCTCGAAGGAGAAGAGGACGCCGCCCGGGAGCCCGCGCTGCCGCGCGGCCGCCAGCTCCCCCCAGCTTCCCGCCAGGGCGGCTTGGAACCCGGGGCTGTTCGCCAGCGCGAGCTGGACGGCCCCGTCCATGGTCAGGGGCTTTGCCAGCAGGTCGCTGGCGAGCTTCGCGGAGGCCTCGCGCCCCGCGCCGTCGCGCATGAGCTCGGCCTTCGCGCCGCCGGCGACGGGCGAGGCGAGCTCGTTCGCCTGGCCCATGGCGGCTTGCATGTTTGGCGAGGCGCAACCGGCCAGCGCGAGCGCGGCGGCGGCGACGATCGCCAATCCGGGGAGTCGGCGTGCGCTCATTTGCCGTGCCCCGCGTGAGGATCGGCCGCCTTCGGCTGCGCGGGAGCCTGGCTTTGCGGCGCGGAGGCGCCTGCGGCGGGCGGCCGAGCCGGGCCGCGCATCTCGCGGGCGTAGGCGCGCCAGCCGCCGACCTCGCGGACGGTCTCGTTGCTCTTGCGCCAGTCCTGGACTGCGCCGGCCTCGAACGGGCGATAGCCCTCGAAGGCGGACTGGTAGGCCGGCGCGGCCGGGGTCGACGGCGCCGAGGCGGCCGTCTGGGCCGGCAAGGGCAGGCTCGCCGCGAGCGCGGACAAGCCAAGGGAAAGCGTTCTGGTTGTGACTGACATGGGACCTCGCGTGATTTCGTTGCGCGTGCGCCTAGGCCCGAGTGGGCGGGACAGGGCGGGAACGGAAATGCGGCGGCGCGCC
The DNA here is from genome assembly GCA_028291885.1 of Ramlibacter sp. Lineage (GTDB taxonomy): Bacteria > Pseudomonadota > Gammaproteobacteria > Burkholderiales > Burkholderiaceae_C > Ramlibacter. The sequence goes on from JAQGNJ010000281.1 coordinate 2,137, forward strand.
CCGGGTGGCCCGGGACGTGGCCGCCGCTTAGGCGCGAGGTGGCCTGTCGGGGACGGTGGCTGTCCGCGTCTGGACGCGGAAGATGGGCGCGGTTGGCCCCGCGCCCGGAGGCGCGGACGTCTGCGGGAACGCTTCGAAGCCGCCCACGGCGACGACTTGGCAGCAGGACGCGCAGACGGGGCAAGCGTGCCCCTGCTTGTCCTGGCCCGACTTCGCTGTCTTGCCGGAGCCAGAGTCCGCCTTGGACGCGTGGCCATGCGCCGCGTGATCGTGGGCCGAGGCTGAGGTCGCGGCGTCGCTATGCCGGTGGCTGTCGTGCCGGTCGCCTGCCTCAGAGACGCGTGCTGTCTGCTCCATGCCGCAGAAAAGCATCGACGCGGCGGCGAACCCTTGGAGGGGCAGCGCGGCCATGACGAGCCATGCGAGGAGGAGGCGGAGTCGCGACATGTAAGTCAGCATCGTAGCGTCCCGGAGAGGCCCTCGCAAATCAGCGGCGATGCCGTTCCCCGCAGGGGTTGGATCCTCATCGCCCGGCTCAGCCATGCCCGTGATGGGCGTGGACCAAAGCGTGACCCTTGCCCCGCGAAATCAGAAAACGATTGAGCGGGTAGGCCGCGGCGCCCGCGATCAGCACAGAGGCCGCCAGCGCGATCCAAAACAGCGAGTCCGTCAGGCTCGCGTCCATCGCGCCGGGCCAAGCCACCATGACCAAGTTGTCGACGAGCTCCATCAAGGCGATCGAGGCGGTGTCGGCGCCGAGCGCGATGCCGGCTGCCCCTTTCGGCGCCATGCCGGACCTCAGGAGTGGTGTCACCGTGAAGGCGTAGCCGAACAAAAGTGCAAGAACGACCGATAGCGCGATGGTGTACCCGTTCGACAGCGCGAACCCTGTGCCCAGGACCATCCCGAGCACCTCGCCGACCGCGCAGCCCGACAGGCAGTGGACGGTGGCCCAGAGGGCGATCGTGTTCAAACTCGCCGGCGCGGGGTTGGTGGTGGCAGTGTGGCTGACGTGTTCGTGGTGTCGTGCGTGGTGCATGGGGCCTTCTGGGACGCTCGGACGCATCCTGGACCTTGCCACGGGGGCAAGGTCAAGCCGCTTCGTTCCAAGCGCTGTCGGCCCCGTTGTGAAAGCCGGCTCTGCGCAGCCTGGTTGCGCGCTGCTGGCCGCGGAGAAGCCGTGCCCATCGGGGAACAGCACCATGGAGGCGAGCGACTTGCCGCCAGTCCCATCAAATCGTGCAGGCGGGCGAACAACCCCGGGCCGACGCCGCGGCGCCGCTGCCGCGCAGGAACGCCGCCGAACAGCTTGCGGGTCTCCTCAGGGAGTGATCTTCAGTTTGGTGACCAGCTCCTTGAACACCTGATTGTCGCGGGCCATCACCGACTTGAACCCGGCGTCGTCGGCGTACACGTAGCCGAGGTTCAGCTGCTTGAGCGTGGCCTGCAGCTCCGGCTCCTTGGCGATCGCGGCGACCGCCGTCTTGAGCGTGCTCACCACTTCAGGAGGCAGGTTCTTCGGACCCATGATCCCGCGCCAGGTGCCGATGGACAGCGGGATGTTCCTTTCCTTGAGCGTCGGCACGTTCTTGAACTCGTCCAGGCGCTTGTCGGCCATGACGGCCAGGACCTTCAGCTTGCCGGAGGCGACGTGCGCCGAGACCTCCGCCGGGCTTGCGGTGACCGCGTCGATCTGGCCGCCCAGCAGCGACAGGATCGCGGGCGCCGCCCCCTGGTAAGGCACGCGGTTGAACTTCACGCCGGCCTTGTCCTCGAAGGCTGCGGCGGCCAGGTCATAGATGGTCCCGTTGCCGGAGGTGCCCATGCTCATCTTGCCGGGCTCCTTGCGGGCGACGGCGATCAGTTCTTCCACGCTGTTGATGGGCGAGTCGCTGCGCACCACCAGCGAGGCCGGGTCGGCATTGAGCTGCGCGATCGGCGTGACGTCTTCGTACGTGCGGTTGAACAGGTTCAGGTGCGGCAGGATGACCATCTCCACCGTCACGACCGCGAGCGTGTAGCCGTCCGGCTTGGCATTGATCATGTGCTGCCAGCCGATGCTGCCGCTGGCGCCGGCCTTGTTCAGCACCACGACGCCCTTGGGAAACTGCTTCTGCGAAGCCTTGGCGAAGGCACGCGCCACGGCATCCGTGCCGCCACCGGCCTGGAACGGCACCACCAGCTCGATGGGCCGATCGGGGTACCCGGCAGCGTGGGTGAACGACGGCAGCGCGCTGGCGGCGGCCGCGGCAATCATCGTCGTGAGCAGTCTGCGGCGGTTCTGGTTCATGTCTGTCTCCTCGGGTGGAAAGTGGATGTCGAACGGGTCGGGAAAGTGCGCCTTCAGCAGGCGCTAGCGGATGAACTGGTCGACGAAGTCAGCGCCCAGGCCGCACTTCGTGTAGTGCGCGCGGCACATGTCGATCTTGGTGAAGACGTCCTCGTAGCCGGTCTGTTTGCCGTACGGATCGACGTAGATCATGGCGCCCGTGATGTGGAACAGCGTGATCATCTCGGGGACGTCTTCCGGCACCACCAGCGTGTGGGTCTCGCCGGGCGGCTCGAACACATAGCCGCCTTCGTTGGCGATCCAGTCGTGCTCCAGGTAATGCCAGCGGCCCCGCAGCACGTAGCCGTGCACCGGCGCCGGATGGCGATGGCGGCTGAGCACCCCCGACTTGCGCACGCGCAGCAGGTTCACCCAGTAGCCCTGCACGGTGTTCAGCAGCAGCGGGCGGAACCAGACGTTCTCCATCTGCGGCACCCAAACGCGCTCGTCCTCGGGCAGCACCGAGGCCACCACGACCTCGGCGCAAGCCTCCTTCGGGAAGGGGAGCTGGTAGGGCATGCGGGACATGTCCAGTCCGCCGGCGCGCGAGGGGGCGCGCGATTCGAGAGTTTCGCTCATGGCAACTTTCGGGAGAGAAGAATCAGGAGATGAGATAGCCGCCGTCGACCGGCAACACCACACCGGTGACGAAGGCGGCGGCCGGCGAGCACAGGAACATCACCGGCCCGGTGAGGTCCTCGGGGCGCCCCCAGCGGCCCATCGGCGTGCGCCCCAGGACGGCCGCACTACGAGCGGGGTCGTCCTGCAGCGCCTGCGTGAGCGGCGTCGCGATCCAGCCGGGCGCCACCGCGTTGACGCGCACGCCCAGCGGCGCCCACGCGATCGCCAGGCTCTTGGTCAGCTGCGCGATCCCGCCCTTGCTGGCGCTGTAGGCCGGCACCAGACCGCCGCCGAAGAAGCTGAGCATCGAAGCGACGTTCACCACGCTGCCGCGCGTGTGCTCCAGCAGCGGGCGGGCGGCGGACGCCACGCGCATCGCGCCGGTCAGGTTGACGGCGATCACCTTGGCGAACACTTCCGGGTCGTGCTCTTCGCCGCGGCGGATGATGCCGGCGGCGTTGACCAGCACGTCGAGGCGAGCCAGGCGCCCAACCACCTTGTCGACCGCGTGTCCGTCGCTCACATCCAGGGTCTCGACGCGCAGGCCCTCGTGGTCGGCATCGGCCGGCAGGCCGGCGACGGTGACGCCGGCGCCCGCGCGGCGGAAGGCGTGTGCCACCTCGAGACCGATCCCGCTGGTGCCGCCTGTCACCAGGACCGAGCGGCCGCTGAAGTCGAATTGCATCGTTTGTCCTCGTTTTCGCGCTCAGTAGCCAGCCGCCTTGACGGCCTGCGAGAACGGACCGAAGACCGGGTCCTTGCCCGCCACCGTGGTGCGGCGGAACACGCGGCGATAGCGCGCCATGTCATAGTGCTCCGCCTTGTGCAGCGTGGTGCGGTTGTCCCAGACCACCAGGTCGCCCTTTTCCCAGGTGTGGAAGTAGCAGAACTCGGGACGCGCGATGTGATCGACCAACTGGGCGTGCAGGGCCTGGCCTTCTTCCAGCGGCATGCCGCTGATCTCGTTGCCGGCGTTCGCCGTGATGTACAGCGAGCGGCGGCCGCCCGAATCGAGGTGCACGCGCACCAGCGGCTGGCTGACGGGCGGCACTGCGTTCTTCTCGAAGTTCGACAGCGGCGGCAGGCTGCCGTAGACGCGGCGGCCGTGCTCGTACGAGTGCACCATGTGCAGCGGCTCGATCCTGGCCTTCATCTCGGGCGACAGCGCCTCGTAGGCAGCGACCATGCTGGAGAAGCCGGTGCGGCCGCCCTCGGCGCCGGCGGGCATCACTTCGATGCCGTACAGCAGTGACGCGTAAGCGGGGACGTAGCGATAGGAGCTGTCGGTGTGCCAGAGGGCGTTGACCTTCTGGAAGATCACGCGGTGGTCGGTGTCCGGCAGGTGCTCACCCTCGGCCGAAACGTTGGCCACGTTGTAGACGGTCGGGGCCGCAACGGTCTTGTTCTCTTCCGGAAAGTCCTCCAGCGGACCCCACAGCCTGGAGAAAGCGATCTGCTGCTGTTCGGTGAGGTTCTGCTTGCGGAAGCACAGCACGCCGTACTGGTTCAGCGCCTGCTTCATAAGCTGGATCAGTTCCGCGCCGACCGGCTGCGCGAGGTCAAGGCCGACCACTTCGGCGCCGAGGGCCGCGCCCAGCGGGCTGATCGTGTATTGCTGCGTCGGGGAGGGACGCTCGAGGACTTGCGACATGGTTTCCTTTGGGGATTTCAGGGTGGCAGAGGATTGGTGTCTCGGTGGAATCTAACTGGTATACCAGTTTGAACCCAATCCAGCGCAGCGCGTCCTGGGGAAAACCCGGGCAACAAAAAAGGGACGCCGTTCGGCGTCCCTTGAGTGGGAGCTGTGCAGTGGGCGCTCAGGGGCCAGGCAGCGTCTGCCTGGTGAATTCCACGAGATGGTCGATCAACCGGTCCGACGCATCGGCTGCCTTCTCGGGGTCGCCTGCGGCGATCGCGCGGATGATCCCGAGGTGCAGGTCGGCGGTCGCGGTGAACATGCCGCCCTCGTCGAGGTGATAGAACCAGAACCGGCGCGACACCGAGTGCAGCGGTCCGGCGATGCCCACGGCGACGGAGTTGCGCGCAGAGCGCCCCAGCCAGACATTCAGCTGCGCGTCCTGGCGCAGGAATTCGCGCACGTCGCCCTTCGCCACCGCTTCTTCGGTGATCCGGGCAAGCTCGGCGATGTTCTTGCGCTCCGCAGGCGTGGCACGTTTGGCCGATGCACGGGCGAGCAGCCGGTCGATCTCGCGGCGCGTTTCCAGCACTTCGAGCTGCAGGCGCACGTCCACCGCGGTGACCACCACACCGCTGCGGGGAATGATTTGCACAAGGTTTTCCCGCGCGAGCTGCAAAAGGGCTTCGCGGATCGGCGTTGTGCCGATGCCAAGGCGGCGACTCAGGATCGCTTCCGAGACGACCTCCCGCGGTACCAGTTCGAGCGTGACGATCATCTCCTCGAGACGCCGATACGCTTCCTGCGTCAGCGTCTTGGTCGGCGCATCGATCTGCTTCGGCTTCGCCGCGGATCGCCCTGCCTTCGACTCGATGGCCCCCACGACGACGGACTTCTTCGTACCCACATGTGCTCCTGTACGACCCGGCGTAGGTCGCGGGCGTGACTATAGCCACAACGGCATTCGCGTCCACGACGGGTCTTCTTCCTCTTGCCTGCGTACTCGGCATCCGCGAAACTGATCTGGTCCATCGCTCGGGCTCCTTTGCTCACATCAATGCGTCATGGGCATGATCGGTGGACTTGTTCGGAGTTTCCTAGGTCCGCAACGCATTCGAAATCGGCGACGGCCGCGAAGCCCATCGCGCCTGAGCGCCAGCTCCGGCCACCCGGCAGGAGGTTCTGGCAGAATCTGCAGCCGTCCGCGAGATCTCCTCGGGGCTTCGGCCGCAAAGGCATCGGCGATCCTGGAGTTACCCCGAAGCCGCCTTACGCCAGACCCTCAATCAGCGCGAACAGCATGACCACAGAATGTACGTCCAAGAAGATATGGACATTGATTGGCGACTTTCCGCACACAAGAGCGCTCCGGTCAGGCTTGCTGCAGTCTGCGCACATTGCACTGGAGATCGCTCCGTTCCCCGTCGCGTTTCCTGCATTCTCGAGAGCGGTTGCCATGGAGTTCGACGTTTCGGAGCTCTCGCTTGTGACCTTTCTACAAGCGCGCGCAGCCGGCCGCAAACTCTCGCTGCTGCCTGCCGTCACCATGTCACGGTTTCAGCACCCCTATCTCGTCTACGACTCGGCCAAAGGCATCATGACGCCCAAGGACCTCGAAGGGGCTCGTGTCGGTGTGCGTCTTTTTACGTCGACCACGTCTTCGTGGCTGCGTGGGATCCTGGTCAACGAGTACGACGTCGACGTGACGAAAATCCAATGGTTCGCGCATCAAGAGCCCAACGTTCCGGAATGGAATGATCCGCCGAACGTCACGAGAGTTGCCATGAAGGACTTGACCGAGATGCTGTTGTCGGGCGAAGTCGATGCGATCGTTGTGACTCCCGTGCCGACCGACCCGCGCATCAGGCCCGTCATCCCCGATCCACCGGCGGCGATGAGGTCCTGGCAGGCCAGCCACAATGCGATCCAGATCAACCACATGATGGTTGTCAAAGACGACTTCTCCGAAGCAAACCCCGCTGCCGTGCACGAAGTCTGGCGCATGCTCAAGGAATCCAAGCGAATCGCGAATGAGCCTCCGGAGAAGGCCGCGTTCACGCCCTACGGGATCGAAGAGAACCGGCACAACATCGAGGTTCTGGTGAACTACATGGACACCATCGGCATGATTCCGCGCCGCTTCGCCGTGGATGAATTGTTCAACGACGTGACCCGGACGCTCGCGTAGACGGACGCAGTCCCACCACGAGATATCCGTTTCGCTCAAGCCGCAAGGCACAAGACAAGACCATGACCCTACGCAAATTATTCGTCCGGCTGAGTGCCGTAGTGGGCCTCGCCCTCGTCGCGGCGTCGCCGGTGCTCGCGGCTTTTCCGGAAAAGCCGATTCGCCTGGTCGTGCCATTTCCCCCCGGGGGTGGCGTCGACATGATCGCGCGCACGCTGGGCACGGGCATGTCCCAGATCCTCGGGCAGCCCGTCATCGTCGACAACAAACCCGGTGCCGGCACCATCATTGGCACGGACGCCGTCGCAAAGAGCCCGCCGGACGGCTACACCTTGGTGGTGGCCTCCTTCGCACATGCGGTGAATCCCAGCCTGATGCCCAAGCTGCCGTACGCGACGGGGGCTTTCGCGCCCGTCATCCTGATCGGTCGTGGCCCGAATGTGCTGGTGGTGCGCGCCGACAGTCCGTACAAGACCGTCAAGGACATCGTTGCGGCGGCAGCCGCAAAGCCTGATGCGCTGACCTATGCGTCGCAGGGCAATGGAACTTCTGCACATCTGGCCGGCGAGATGTTCACGAACCTCGCCAGGATCAAGGTCACCCACGTTCCCTACAAGGGAGTGGCAGGCGCCCTCACAGACCTTTTGGGCGGGCGGGTGGACATGATGTTCGCGACGTCATCTGCCGTGGCCTCCCTCGTCGAGGGCGGCAAGCTGCGCCCCATCGCCGTGACAAGCAGTGAGCGCTCCTCGGCCTTCAAGGCATTGCCGACGGTGGCCGAGACCGTGCCCGGGTATTCGGTGGAGAGCTGGTACGGGTTGTACGTTCCTGCCGGCACATCCCCAGACGTGATCACCAAACTGAACGCCGCAGCCAACACCGCGGCCCGGTCCGCCGACTTCCGTCGCAAGCTCGAACATGAGGGCCTGCTGGTCACCGCTGGAACACCCGAGGAGCTCGACGCCTACGTGCGCGGTGAAGAAGGCCGCTGGCGCAAAGTGGTCAAGGAAAACAACGTCAAGGTCGACTGACCGTAGATTGCGAGACGGGCGCGCGCCGGTCTCGCAGCAGCGTGTGCCGGAGGACGGCTGACGGTCACACATCCAACAGCCTCCCTCGCAGCCGCAGCGGCAGCTACCTTGGGTCCCCCTGCAACAGGTCCATCAGCGCCTGGCCGTTGCGCTGCCCCTGGTCCTCGTAGTTGTTGTTGAAGACGACTTCCAGCAGTTCGACCTGGCGTTCGATGGCCTTCAGCCAATCTGGAACGTCGTCGCACCGGCGGACGGATGCCACCTGTCGCCGCCAAAATTCTGTTGACGCACGGGTGAGATCGCTCGAACAGATGGGCGATCCGATGGAGCGTATCTCCCGCCCTCCAGCACAATTGTGGTCGACGAGCCAGCGCCGGTCGTGCCGCCGTCCTCCGGCTGCTAGGCGCCGGGTGCCGCTGAGCCGCCTGGGGCTGCGAGGGGCTGTCGATATTCGAAGCGCATGCCGGTTCTCGCTCGCCGCGGCAGCAGTGTCGCCTTGCCCCCGAGACGCTTCGAGATCGCCGCAACGATCGCCAGGCCAAGACCACTTCCCGGTTCCCGCACGCCCGGGACGCGGTAGAACGGCTCGAACACACGTTCGAGTTGCGGCGGCGCCATGCCAGGGCCTTCGTCCTCTACGGACAACACGGCGTCGTTTCCGTCCCGATAGGCAGAGACAGTCACGACGGCATGGGGCGGGCTGTACTTGATTGCGTTGTCCAGCGCGTTGCGCAGCAAGGTGGCGAGATCGACCACCGTGCCGGCGACCAGCAAATGCTCGTCGCAACGGTCCATCCCCATGTCGATCGCCTTGGCCGCCGCCGCGGGAACGCAGGCCGCCAGCACTTCGCGAGCCACATCCCCCACCCTGACCTGGCAAGCGTCACCCTGCTCGGCCTCCGACCGGGCCATCGAAAGGAGCTGCTCGAGCAGGTGCTGCATGCGCTGGAGCCCGAGACGCAACTCGTCCAGCCTGGCAAGCGCGTCTTCGCCGGAGACCACCCGCTCCATGTTGGCCGCCTGCAGTTGCAGCGCGGCCATCGGGGAGCGCAGCTCGTGAGCCGCGTTGGCGACGAAACGCTGTTGCTGCTCGAGCGCCTGCGTCAATTCCTGCAGCAAGCTCCGGATCGATTGCACGAACGGCTCGATCTCGCGCGGCACTTCCACCTCCGGCAGCCGCGCTGCAGGTCCGATGGCGTTGGAATCCACATGGCGCGCCAGGCTCGCAACCGGGCCGAGCGTGCGCCGCACGACCTGGCGGACCAGGAACATCAGCAAGGGGATCAACACCAGCAAAGGCACCAGGGTGCGGATCGCGCTGTGCTGCGCGATCTCGTCGCGCACTTCGGTCTGCTGGGCGACGGCCAGCCGGCCGCCGGTGCCGATCGTGCCCACCAGCACGCGCCAGCTCCGGCGCTCCCACTGCACCGTGTGGAAACCGTCCGACAGCGGATCCAGCGTTGTGGCCAAGCTGCCCCGCGGGCCGCCCCCAGGTGCCAGCGGAACGATGAGGACATCGTTGTCCGGCTCCGACCCGGGAAACTGCGCCGGGCGCTGAGGCAGCGCCATCTGTCCGCTCGCGATCATTGAAATCGTGTCCTGCAGCGTGCCGTCGAGGAGCTCGTTGGCGTCGTGCAAGCCCCAGCTGAACGACAGCAGCCCCGCCACCCCGCCGGTGAGGACGATGGTCGCGAACAGCCCCAGCGAGAGCTGCCCTTCCAGGGAGCGATGAGCGCCTGCGCGTTTCACGATCGAGCGTCCACCATGTATCCCACTCCGCGCACGGTGCGGATCACCGGCGCACCCAGCTTGCGCCGCAGCCCGTAGACCAGCACTTCGACGGTGTTGCTGTCCACCTCCTGGCCCCAGCCATAGATGCGTTCCTCCAGTTCACCCTTGGACAGGATCGCGCCCGGGCGGCGCACCAGGGCCTCCATCAAGGCGAATTCGCGGCCGGACAAGCGGCAGCGCGCGCCGAGGAACTCCGCTTCCCGGGTTGCGGGATCGATCGTGAGATCGCCGCACACGAGCAGGGGCGATCCCGAGCCACCCTTGCGCCGAACGACAGCACGCATGCGGGCGAGCAGCTCCTTCAATTCGAAAGGCTTGACCAGGTAATCGTCGGCGCCGAGATCGAGAACGTCGACGCGCATGTCGACCTGCTGGCGTGCCGTGAGCACCACGACGGGCAGCGTGTCGTCGCTGCGCCGCACTGCTCGCAACACGTCAACGCCATCCAGCGTGCCCAGTCCGAGGTCCAGGAGAAGCATGTCGTACCTGCTGTCGCGCAGCGCCGCCAGCCCCTGCCCGCCCTCCGTCACCCAGTCGGCCGCGTGAGCGGCGTCTGCCATCGCCCGAACGATGGCACGACCGATCATGGGATCGTCTTCGACGAGCAAGACACGCATGCGAAAAAAGTGTTCCTGGAGGAGGAGGGACCATACCGGAAACAGCTGACGCCCAGATGAGGGAACGTCCGACCCGGTCCTCATCTTGGTCTCAGCGCGCCTGGCTATCGTGGCCAAAAACCAGGGAACAACCCATGAACCAGCACGCAAATGGCAACTTCGAAATGCAACCGGCTCTGCAGTATGCGGTGAGCAAGGTCCCTGAAGTCACACTCGGATTCTGGATCATCAAGATCGCCGCGACGACGCTCGGCGAGACGGGGGGCGACTGGGTGACGATGTCGCTGAATCTCGGCTACGTCGTCGGCTGCATCATCTTTGCCGTGATCTTCATCGCCCTGGTCGCCGCCCAGGTGAAAGGCGACCGGTTCCGTCCCTCCCTGTATTGGGCGACCATCGTCGGCACGACGACGCTGGGCACGACCCTGGCCGATTTCGCCGACCGCTCCGTAGGCATCGGCTATCCCGGCGGCGTCGCGATGGTGGCAAGCCTGCTGCTGCTGAGCCTGGGCCTGTGGTATCGCTCCGAGGGCACGGTGTCGGTCCAGAGCATCACGAAGCCCAGGGTGGAGTGGTTCTACTGGGTGACGATCCTGTTCTCGCAGACCCTCGGGACGGCGCTTGGCGACTGGCTGGCGGGCGCCGATCGCGGCGGCCTCGGCCTTGGGTACGAAACGGGCGCGCTGATCTTCGGAGCAGGACTTCTGGTCGTCGTGGCGCTCTACTTCTGGACGCGCGTGTCGCGAACCTTGCTGTTCTGGGCTGCGTTCGTGCTCACGCGCCCGCTCGGCGCCACGCTCGGGGACTTCCTGGACAAACCGGTTTCGGAGGGCGGGCTGCATCTCAGCCGGCTCTATGCCTCCCTGGCCCTGCTGGCCTTCATGGCCATCTGCGTGCGCCTGGTTCCGCAACGACCGGCAGCTCAGGGCGCGGCGGCCTGACCGATCCCTCAGGTCCATCTCAGGAGCGACGCGCAAGATGCACCTGCCGGTCGCCATCGGGGCGGGTGGCAAGCCGACGGAATCCATGATGTTCAAACCCACTGTTTCCCTGCTGGCCCTGGCCGGCGCCCTGACCCTCTCCCACGCCTTCGCTGCCGAGCCGCCCCAGGCTGAACTGGAGGCGCAGGCCAAAGTCAGCCAGGAGCAGGCGACCAGGACTGCGCAAGCGCGCGTTCCGAATTCGAAAGTGAAAAGCGCGGAGCTGGAACGCGAGAACGGCAGGCTGGTTTGGTCATTCGACCTCGCTCGGGAGGGGAAGCCCGGCGTGACCGAAATCCAGGTCGACGCAATGACCGGCAAGATCGTTTCGGTGAAGAAGGAGACTGCCGCAGAGGAAGCGTCCGAGGCCCGCAAGGAAGCGCGAGAGAAGTGATGGAGCAGCCCCGTCCCGCGGGCGCGGCGCCCGCCCTCTGGAACAAGGTTCCGGCGATCACCCTGAGCTTCTGGCTGATCAAGGTTCTGTCCACCACGGTGGGCGAAACGGGTGCCGACTATCTCGCGGTGCATGTCGGCCTCGGCGCGGCGCGCACCACCGGGCTGATGACCGTGCTGCTGCTGGCAGCCTTGCTCATTCAGCTCAGCCGCTCCCGCTACGTGCCCTGGATCTACTGGCTGACCGTGGTGCTCCTGAGCGTGGTCGGCACGCAGATCACGGACATCCTGACGGACACCCTGAATGTGAGCCTCTACGTCAGCACAACGGTCTTCAGTGTTCTGCTGGCCATCTGGTTCTGGGTGTGGCACCGCGCTGAGGGAACCCTGTCGATCAACGCGATCGACACGCGCTCGCGCGAGCTGTTCTACTGGGGTGCCATCCTCGTCACATTCGCGCTCGGCACGGCGGCCGGCGATCTCGCAACCGAAGCGCTCGGCCTGGGCTTTCGCGTGGGTGTGCTGGTCTTTGCCGCCCTGATCGCAGTGATCGCGGTGGCATGGCGCGCCGGCATGAATGCGGTCCTGGCGTTCTGGTTGGCCTACATCCTGACTCGGCCGCTGGGTGCCTCGCTGGGCGACCTGCTCGCGCAGGCTCGCGAATACGGCGGCCTCGGCCTGGGCACCGTCGTGACGAGCGCCTTGTTCCTGGCTGTGATCGCCGGGCTGGTTTTCTTGATCAGCGTCCGAGGCGCTGCGCAATCGCCGGCAGCGGCCGTGAAAAATTCTTCAGAAAGGTACCCGCAATGAACAACATCCGGACACCGGCCCTTGGTTTGGCCCTCTTCGCCCTCCTCATCGCGGGTGAGGTGGTGCCCTCGGCATCGCTGATTTCGCCGGCGCACGCCGAGCAAGGCCAAGCCTCGAAACTGGGCGACCTCTCCAGGTTCCGCCAGATCGCGCAGGACACGGCCAGCCTGGTCGACAAGGGCGACCTCGCCGGGGCCAAGGCGCGCATCAAGGACCTGGAGACCGCCTGGGACGAAGCCGAGGCCGGATTGAAGCCACGCGCCGCGAGCGACTGGCGCGTCCTGGACAAGGCCATCGACCGGGCCCTGGACGCGCTGCGCGCTGCCCGCCCCGATGCGGCCGCGTGCCGGCGCGCCATGGCCGACCTTCTTGCAGCATTCGACTCGGCGGCTGGAAAGCGCTGATGGCGGGCTCGGCACCCCGCGGTCCCGGTTGGATTCACCGCTGGGTCCCCCGCCGTGGTGACCATGCAGCACGCGATTGATACCTTCCTGTCGCTCGCCGGCGGGCATCCGATGGCGGCACTGGCCTTCATCGCCTTCATCGCCTTGGCCGAGTCGCTTGCGATCGTCGGCACGCTCGTCCCCGCCGCCGTTGTGATGTTCGGCGCCGGCGCGCTCGTTGGGCACGGCACGCTCGAATTTGCTCCGACACTGGGCGTCGCTGTCGCAGGCGCAGTCGCGGGCGACGCCCTGAGCTACGAGCTGGGCCGCCACGGGCATCACCGGGTCCGTGCTTCGCCGCTGTATCGCCGCTACGCAAACCACATCGCCAAGGCCGAACGGCTCATCGCACGCCATGGCGCGGCCAGCGTGGCGATCGCGCGCTTCACCGGCCCGGTGCGCGCTTTCGTGCCGCTGCTCGCGGGCTTCGCGCGCATGCCTGGCGGCAAGTTCTACGCGTCCAACGTCGGCTCTGCCCTGCTGTGGGCGCCCGCGCATATCCTGCCCGGGGTCGTGTTCGGCGCTTCGCTGCACCTGGCCGGGCAGGCAAGCGGCCGGCTGGCTGCGCTGGTGCTGCTGCTGGCAGCGCTGATCTGGGGCGCGATCAAGGTCGCCACGTTCACCATCCGCACGCTCGTTCCGGTGACATGCGCCTTGCGCGCACGCGCTTTGCAGGCCATTGGAGCGCGATCGGCCTGGTGGGCGCGGTCGCTGCGCCTGTTGCTCGATCCCGAGCACTCCGGTTCCGAGGCGCTGCTCGCCGCACTGTTGGTCCTCGTCGGATCCATGTGGCTGTTCCTCGAAATCGTCAAGGATGTGGTGTCGCAGGCGCCGCTGGTCATCACCGACCAGGCGGTGTTCACGTTCCTGCAGCAGCTTCGGACCCCCGCGCTGGATCGCGTGATGGTCGGCATCACCCAAATGGGCAGTGTCGGCGTGATGCTTCCCCTGGTCGTCGCGGTGGCCGCCTGGCTGGCTTTCAAGCGTTGCTGGCGCACCGCCGGGTACTGGGTCGCGACGGCAGCCAGCACGGAGCTGATGGTGCAGGTGCTCAAGCGCACGCTCGGCAGGGACCGCCCGCTGGCGATGTACCAGGGCGTGGAGCAGTATTCATTTCCGAGTGGGCACGCGACCATCTCGGCCGTCGTGCTCGCCTGTCTCGCTTTCCTGCTCACGCGCGGGCAGTCGAGGCGTTGGCGCATCGCGATCGGCGCCACCGCCGCCGTCTACGTGGCGCTCGTCGGTTTCTCGCGGCTGTACCTCGGGGCCCACTGGATGTCCGACGTGCTTGGCGGCTTCAGCTTCGGTCTCGCGGCCGCCGCCCTCTCCGCGATGGTGTACACGCAGCACCGGGTGCAGGAACCGGTTCGGCCGAAACGTCTCGCGCTGGTCGCGGGAGCAACCATCCTGGTAGCGGGCACCGCATGGGGCTGGTGGCGAGCACCGACGGACATGGCGCGCTATGCCCCGCCGCTCGTGGCGAGGCAAATGACGGAGCAGGCATGGACGACCGACGGTTTCCGGCTTCTAGGGACAGCCCGGCACGAGACCGCCGGCGAGCGCGAGGAGCCATTGACGGTGCAAATGGCATGCAGGGAGGCCGCCTTGCGCAACGCGATGCACCGTGCAGGCTGGGTGTCCGCCCCAGGCCTGTCCGTCGCATCGATGCTGCACGCCATTGCCCCGCACCCGGCCGTCGGTGAGCTTCCGCTGCTGCCCAAGTACGACGGCGGCCTGGCGTCCAGCATCGAGCTGATGCAGTTGCCGGCCCCGGCGGCCAAAGCGCGCAATGTTTTGCGCTTGTGGAAATCCGGTTGGGAGCTCACCGACGGCACGACGATTTCACGCGCGTCAGGCGCGGATCACCAGGTGCTGACGAAGCGCACCCAAGTCCCGTCGGCATCGTGTTCGACCGAGGCGGACGTGTTCGGCCCCAGCGGATGGGTGAGGAGGAGCGCCGAGCCGACGCCCACCACGGCGCCGCCCAGCACGTCTTTGGTGAAGTGGTGATGCGTGTGCACACGGCTGTACGCGGTGATCGTTGCCAGGCCGTAGAAGGGCAATGCCTGCTCCACCCCGTAGCGCTGGTGCACGTACCCGGCGGACGCGAACACCGCGGAAACGTGGCCGGAGGGGAATCCGCGCCCCGACCCTGTCGGCCGCGGGCTGTTGACAATGTGCTTGAGCGCCTCGGTCGTGCCTTGCGAGAGCGCCAGGGAGTACGTGAGTTCCTTCAATCCCTCCGTGTCCCGCTGGTACAAGCTCAGCCCGGCAGCGGCGGCAGGAACGACGTACTGGAGCGCGTCGCCAATGCGGTCTGGACGCGCCACCACCTGCGCCTGTGCGGGCGAGATTGCGGCGGTGCACAGGCCAAGCACCGCCCATGTGATCGTCATCTTCATGGCTGATCATGTTGGACGAGCGCGCGTTAAGAGCCCGTGAAGATGCAGCCTGATGTCTCCTTATGATGGGGCCACCCCGCCGTGCGATGAACATCACAGCGCAACTCCCCCTTCCTGCGGACACCGGCCGCGGGCTGCACCTGCTTGTGGTGGAGGATCACGCCGACATCCTGGCGAACGTCCACGCTTACCTGGAGCCACTGGGCTACGTGATCGATTCCGCGCGCACCGGGCCCGCGGGCCTGGCGCAAGCCGCGAGCGGAAGATACGACCTCGTTGTTTTGGACCTGATGCTTCCCGGCATGGATGGCATCGCAGTCTGCCGCGCCCTGCGCCGGACGCTGCGAACGGCGACGCCCGTGCTCATCCTGACAGCCCGCGACACCGTGCAGGACAAGGTGGCCGGTTTCGACGCCGGTGCAGACGACTACCTCGTGAAGCCTTTCTCGATGCAGGAGCTCGACGTCCGGCTGAGGGCGCTGCACCGGCGCGCCCGCGGCCACCACCTGGGCGCGGTGCTCGAGTTCGGCGAGCTGCGGCTCGATTTGCGCACCCATGCGGCGGCGCGCGCCGGGCAGCCGCTGCGACTGACACCGACCGGCATCAAGTTGCTCGCCATCCTGATGCGCGTCGCGCCGCAAGTGGTCAGCCGCGCAGAGCTGGAAAGGGAACTCTGGGGCGATAGCCCCCCGACCAGCGACGCACTGCGGACTCACATTCACGCGCTGCGCCAGGAACTGGACCGGCCTTTCCCGGTCCCGCTGCTGCGCACCCTGCCCGGCATTGGGTATTGTCTGGGCAGCCCCCATGGCGCGTGAAGCATCCTTGCGGCGGCGGATCGTCGAGGCCTGCCTGCTGCTGACGGCGGTGGTCTGCGCCGTGTATGCCTTGTTGCTGCTGGCGGGAGTCCACGCGCTGGAGGACAAGCTGCTCGACACGCACCTGGTCGAATCGGCGCAGGATCTGATCCGCAATCGCCAGGAGCACTCCCGCGGCCCGGTTGCCGGCGACCCGCAAGTCCTGGTGGATGCCGAGATTCCAGCCGGGATGCGCGGGCTGGGGCCCGGGGTGCATGAACTCGTTGTCGGCACCAGGACGTTGCACGTGGTCATTCGCGAGCAAACGGGCCATCGCTTCGCGGTGATCGACGACGAGAGTGAGTTCGAACGGCTCGAAGGATTGTTGTGGGCGGGGCTCGGCGGGGCGGCGGCGCTCTGTATCGTCCTGGCGCTGCTCCTGGGGAGCGCAACGGCGCGGCGCGTGATCCGGCCGCTGTCCGAGTTGGCCGCCTCGGTGACCGAGAACCGGGTCGGGGAGCTGACCGCATTGCGCCGTACCGACGAAGTCGGAGTGCTTGCGCGCGCCCTGGCCGTTAGCCAGCAGGAGATGCAGCAGTTCCTGCGGCGCGAACAGTTTTTCACCGGTGATGTCAGCCACGAACTCCGCACCCCGTTGACCATCATCCTGGGGGCGTCCGAGGTGCTGGCGGCAAGGCTGCTGGATCGACCTGATCTCATTCCGGCCATTGAACGGATTCGGCGCACTGCAACGGAGACTGCCGACCGCGTCGGCGCACTCCTGATGTTGTCCCGGTCTCCGGAGAACCTGGAATTCCCCTTGGTTGAACTGACCGGGCTGCTGGAGACTGAGATCGATCGCTGCCGGCCGCTACTGCAAGGCAAGCCAGTCCGCCTGCAGCTGCACGTGGAAGCGCCGGCACGGGCCTATGGGCCGCCCGAGTTGATGGGGATCGCGGTCGGCAACCTGATCCGCAACGCCTGCCAGTTCACGGAAGCGGGGCGGGTGTGCGTCACCTTGCAGGAACATTTTGTGATTGTCGAAGACACCGGGCTCGGCATTCCGCCGCAAGTCCGTGATCAGATCTTCGAACGATTCGTCAGCGGCAGTGGCGCTGCGGGTGTCAACGGATCGGGCTCCGGGCTCGGACTGGCGATCGTGCGCCGGGTTTGTGAACACCTCGGCTGGACGGTCAGCCTGGAACCCCGCGGTTCCCAGGGAAGCCGGTTCGCGCTGTGTTTCCCCTCCGGTCCCCCGCACGGTGCGAGCCATTGAGAACCTCGGTCGAATTTCGATGTCGGAGGGAAAATGCTTGGTCACATCCGTGGAGGCAGTAGGCCGTCCGAACACAGCATGAGGTGAACGCCAGAGGTCGCGAAGCACGGAAAAATCGAGTGTCACACTCGTGTCGGGGCGCCGCGCCGTGTTGGCGTGCGAGACCAGCGACCAATTCGCCTTGTTCGGACCTTAGCTTTGGCGCAGGTTGTACTTTTCAACGACGCCCTTCTGGTGCTGCGCCGCCTCGGCCACATACTTGCGGTATTCATCACCAGTCATGTAGTGCGTTTGCTGAGAAAGGCTCGTGAGCAGCGCAGCGAATTCTGGGTGCTCCATGGCCGCTTTGAAGGCGTCGTGAAGCGTGCGTACGACAGCCGGGTCCATGCCTGCGGGACCCACGATGCCCCAAGGAGAGAAGTCGGAAGCGTTGATGCCCGCTTCCTTCAGGGTCGGCACGTTAGGGTACTTCTTCATTCGACGATCAGTGAACACGCCGAGGAGCCGCAGACGCCCCGAATCGACATATGTGGCCCATCCAGTGCTTTCCGCAGCCGCAGTCACATGGCCTCCCAGCAGCGAGTTCATGCTGTCGGCCGTGCCCTTGAACGGAATCACGTTCCACTGAATTTTCGCCGCAGCCGCGATCTGGTCGGCCACCAGGTGGCCCGGAGATCCGGTACCGGGCACTGCCACGCTGACCGCTCCAGGAGTCTGCTGCGCATGTTTCAGGAACTGGTCAAGGGTTTGCCACGGCGAATCGCTGCGCACGACGAGTCCGAACGGATTGTCCGAGATGCCCAGGATGTACGTGAAGTCCTTGTTGGGGTCATAGGGCGCGTTGGGCACCATGTACGGGTACCGGATCGAGCCATTGTGCGACTGGGAAAGCGTGTAGCCATCCGCCTTCGCGCGCACGACCGCCGCCGCACCCATCGCCCCGGCGGCACCTGGCCGGTTCTCGATCACGACGCTCTGCTTCAACTGTGCTCCGGCCAGTTTCGCGAGAAGGCGCAGCTGGGCGTCGCCGCTGCCGCCGGGCGGCCATGGGCAATACAGCGTGATGGAGCGGGACGGATAGGTTTGTCCATACCCAACAGAGAGTCCGCTGCTCAGAAGCGTCGCAAGGAAGTATCGCTTCGAAATTGCCATGGTGATTGTCTCCTGTGGTTGTCAAAGATCTAAGGTCAGAGATGCGCTTTTTGCGCGCGAACAGCACACAAGCATGGTGCGGTTCGCCTGCTTTTCGCGGTCCGTGAGCACGCTGTCACGATGGTCAGGTTGCCCGTCGATCACCGGAACCTCGCAGGAGCCGCAAATTCCTTGCTCACACGAATGGGGCACCGCAATTCCCGACTCCACCAACACCGCCAGGAGAGTGCGTCCTGCCGGCACCGGCATCGACCGCCCGGACCGCACAAGATGAACGGTGAAAGCTCCTGCGGTGTCCACCGGCGCGGCGGACTCAAAGCGTTCCACATGGATTTCGCTCCGGGGGCGGTCGCAAGCGGCTTCAACGAATGCGTCGACCATCTCCGCAGGTCCGCAGCAATACAGGTGGGCGCCGGCAGGTGCCAGCGCAACGATCGACACCAGGTCGATGCGACGCCCGCCGGCTTCGCGGGTCGCATGGAACTGCATTCGGCCATGCCGGCTTGCGCTTGCGAAGGCCTCAACCTCCGACAGAAGTGCCGCCTTCCCGCGGGTCCGCGCCGCATAGTGCAACTCCCAGGCGCGCCCAAGAGATTCCAGCCTCTGCGCCATCGACCAGAGAGGCGTGATGCCGATCCCGCCGGCAACCAGGATGGACAGCGACGCGCACTCGTCGAGCTCGAACTCGTTTCTTGGCACTCCCGCCAGGAGGTGCTGACCAACGCGCAGACTTTCATGGACGCAGCGCGAGCCACCGCGGCTCGACGGGTGACGATGGACGGCCAGCCGGTAGCACGTCCCGGCGTCCATTGGATTGAGCAGCGAATAACTGCGCACGATGCCGCCGGGCAGGTGCAGATCCACGTGCGCGCCCGCCGCGAACGTCGGCAAGGTGCCGCCGCCGGCTCGGCGAAGCTCCAGCATCAGCACGTCATCTGCGGCGACAGACATTGTCTGCACGACGACTTCGACAGTGTCGCCGGCCGGGATCACGGATAAACTTCCCGTACCGCGCCAAGCGCATTCGACGATTTCCCACCGTGGCCGACCAACAGAGCCGAGCCCTGTCCTCCCTGAGGCAGATGATCATTGGAGGCGAACTCAGCGCCGGCCAAAAGCTCGTGGAGCTCTCTCTCGCGGAACGGCTCGAGATGTCGCGTACACCGGTGCGCTATGCGCTCGGCATCCTGGAACGCGAAGGTCTGTTGTCGAGATCGCCGACCGGCACCTTCGTGGTGAATTCCTTTTCCCTCAAGCAAATCGACGACGCGATGGAAGTGCGCGGGGCGCTCGAGGGACTTGCCGCGCGCCTGGCGGCCGAGCGCGGTGCGTCGCGCGCACTGATCGCCCGATTGCGGGAGTGCCTGGCGATCAGCGAACGCCTCACCAGCGGCGCGGACTTGCAAACGGCGGACCTGGCCGACTACGGCGACATGAATGCGCGCTTCCACCGCCTGATCGTCGAAGCCGCCGACAACGAGGCACTGAGCCGGATGCTCGAAATCAATGCCTCCAGCGGTTTCGGCGCGGCGGACGCGATCTTCTTCGAGCCGGTGCCCGCGCCGCGCCGGCTGCGCAGGTTGCACTATGCGCATTTCCAGCACGAGGCCATCGTCGAAGCGATCGAAGCCGGGGAGGGCGCGCGGGCGGAGGCATTGATGCGCGAGCACGCGATGGTCGGCGCCGTTTCGCGGCGACTGCCGCGGCGCATGGGGGCGGCGGAGGCCGTTTCCGGCGCGATCGATTGACACTGGGGTTCTCAACGCGGCAGCGCGCGCCATTCGCCGCCGGCGGGCATCACTTCATCGACGGCGCGAATGGCGGACCAATCCACCGTCGAGGCGTCCGGCATCGCCAGCTCGCCCCGTGCCGCAGAGCGCGCGGCCTGCAGCAGCATGCGGCGCGTGCGAACGATCGGCAGATCGCTCGATGACAGGTTCTCGATCGTCCGGTCTGCGATGGGACCCTGTGCCGAATTGACGGCAAAGTCTTCGAAGCGGATGCTACTGAACCCCGAGAAGCTGCTGCCGCTGGACATCGCCTCGCGATTCTGGCCGAAGCGGTTGTCGATGCTGCCCAGTCCGACGGCGCAGTCGTCCGGGTTGACGTCGAAGTCGACACCCAAATCCTCAAGCGTGAGGGGCGCCTCGAGGTTGTAGTAGACATCCCACTGCGCGGAGGTGGTGTCGTCGACGGGAACGGCGATCGTCAGATGCTGCCGCTCGTTGCGCGCGCCACGAGGGATGTAAGAGTAATAGGGCATGACGAATTCGCGCACCCTGGCGTACTGCGATCCGTCGGGCAGGGAGCGCAGGGCCGCCTCGCGGAATCCATATGGCATCACTTCAAAATCGAAGCGGGGTGCAGAGTCGAATGCGACCTTGCCGATGTTGTCGCTGCGTTTTTGCGGATTGATCTGGTCCTGGTGAAGGACGCCTACGTGCGCGGAGTCGAGTTGTCCCTCGAGTCCCTGGAGCCAGTTGCAGGGGATCACGCCCAGCCGGACCCTGAGCTGTTCCGGGGGAAGATCGAGCCAATTCAGGCGTGGGAATTCCGCCGGCACGCCGTCGCCCAGCCACACCCAGAGAATGCCTCCGGCTTCACGGACCGGATAGTGCCGCAAGCGCACGCGCTGCGCGAACGCTTCGCGAGTGGCCGCCGGTTCGGTCGGAACTTCCGCGACTTTGCCCGAGACGTGAAACTTCCAGCCGTGGTAGATGCACTTGAGTTCACCGTTCTCGTTGCGGGCAAGAGAGAGCGAAACACCGCGATGGGGACACCTTTCGTCGAAGAACCCTGCCTGGCCGTTCGAAGCGCGGAAGGCAACGAAATCCTGGCCGAGCAATCGCACTCGCTCGGGTGCGGCGTCGGCGACCAGGCGTGCCGATCGAATCGCCGGTGTCCAGAACTGCCGCATCAACTTTCCCATTGCGGTACCGGGGCCGGTCCGGGTGATCGTTTCGTTGT
The DNA here is from genome assembly GCA_028291885.1 of Ramlibacter sp. GTDB lineage: Bacteria > Pseudomonadota > Gammaproteobacteria > Burkholderiales > Burkholderiaceae_C > Ramlibacter. Next base: position 23,570 of record JAQGNJ010000281.1, read on the forward strand.
CTTCCGCACTCAGCATGGTCTCTCCAGTTTCACGACGTGGAACGATTGTATACTGCGGTTTTCCAGCATGCAAGGATCGGAGGGGTCATGGCTCGAATCGTTCTGGGCATCGGGACATCGCACGGTCCGATGCTTTCCACCCCGCCGGAGCAGTGGCACCAACGCGTGGCAGCAGATCGCACGCGGAGTCATCCTTACCAGGGCTGCAGGTACAGCTTCGATGAACTGGTGCGACTCCGCGGCGCGGAGCAACTGGTCAAGCAGTGCGAGCCGGACCAGATGGCCGATCGCTTCGCTCAATGCCGCCGCGCCATCGGCCGGCTCGCGCAATCGTGGGCGGATGTCCGTCCCGACGTGGTGATCCTGGTTGGCAACGACCAGATGGAAGTCTTTTCGGAGGACAACATTCCAGCCATGGCAGTGCACTATGGCCCCACTCTGGAGAACGTTCCGTACTCCGAGGAGCAGACCAAGCGCCTCCAGCCTGGACTCGCCATCGCGGAGCCAGGCCACCATGCGGGGCATTCCGAAGTGTTCCCGGGGCATCCGGAACTTGCGCAACACCTGCTGCGCACGCTCACCACCCATCACTTCGATGCCGCCGCCATGAGGCAGCTGCCACACAATCCCCGGTCGTATTCGACGGGCCTGCCGCACGCCTATGGCTTTGTATACCGGCAGATCATCCGCGAACACCTGTGTCCGGCCGTGGTGGTCATGCTGAACACTTTCTATCCGCCCAACCAACCCACGGCCGCCAGGTGCCATGCGCTGGGTCGCGCGATCGCCGAGGCTGTCGCAGCTTGGCCAGGCGAGGAACGAGTGGCAGTGGTCGGCTCCGGCGGCCTATCTCACTTCGTCGTCGATGAGACGCTCGACCGCGGCTTCCTTGATGCACTCCGGCGAGGCGACGAGCAGCAACTGCTGTCAATGGGAGAGGAGCTTTTCCAGTCCGGCACCTCGGAGCTCAAGAACTGGCTGCCGCTTGCCGGCGCCATGCGTGCAGCAGGCCTGCACATGCACCTGCATGACTACGTGCCTTGCTACCGCTCCGAAGCCGGCACCGGGAACGGAATGGGATTCGCTGCATGGACCTGACACGTCCTGTGCGTCGACGCCGCTTTGGGCCGCTTGAGCGAGTGGGACGGTGCCGTGCAGCGGTTCCTTGGCGTTCCTGACGCCGAGCCACCGACGCAAGAACACGGATGGAACGCGCCGCTCCGGCGCCGCACGACCGGGATGGCCTGCCTTCGGTCCTGGTGTGGATCCCCGGCGGCGGCTTCGTTACGGGATCTGACGCCAGCTCTCGGACCGCAATGGGCATGAGCCGCATGCGTAGCCGAGCGCCGATGTTGCCGTACGCAAGGCAAGACCTCTTCTCGAGGGCATGGCGAGCGTCACGTCGGTGGCGTGCCTTCGCGGGTCCGGGCGGAGCTCAGTAGGCCGCCCAGCACCTTGTCCGCCACCTGCTGCGAAAAACCCTGCGGCAGCTGCGCTTGCACCTGCTCTATGACCTCTGGCGTCCGCGCGACCAGCTCCTGAAGCAGCGGCTCAGTGCGGCATCCATGGCTCAGGCCGCGGTGGCCTGCCGAGCAGCCGACCGGCGCTCCAGCAGTTCGAAGATGCCCATGCCGGCGACCATTGCGACGACAAAGACGATGGCTTTGGTTTCGCCCATGCCGAGTGCCACCAGAGCAGGCCCGGGGCAGAAACCAGCGACGCCCCAGCCGATTCCGAACAGCAGTCCGCCACCGACCAAACGGCGGTCGACGTCACGGGCTTTGGGAAGCTTCATCTCTGCGCCGAGGAAGGACTGCATTCGACGCTTGGCAACGGCGAAAGAAATGATGCCGACGCCGATGGCCCCAGCCATCACCAACCCCAACGAAGGGTCCCAGCGGCCGGCCAAATCAAGGAAGCCAAGCACCTTGGCGGGGTTGGCCATGCCAGAGACGATGAGACCGAGGCCGAACACCAGGCCCGCCAGGAGGGAGGTAAAGACGTACATGTGAATGCCCTCAGATTCCGAAGATGTGTCGAGTGACGTACACGGTGACAAACCCGGCCCCCATGAACGCCAGCGTTGCTGCCAGCGACCTCGGGGAGAGGCGGGAGAGTCCACAGACCCCATGACCGCTCGTGCAGCCGGAACCGTAGCGCGTCCCGATGCCGACCAGAAGGCCGGCGAGCACCAATGCACCCGTTCCGGCGTCAATCTGGGGCCGTGGCAGGTCCGAAAACAGCACGTAGGCCAAGGGTGCGGCGACCAGGCCCAAGACGAAGGCCACGCGCCAGGCGATGTCGCCGCTGACTGGCTTCAGGAGGCCGCCAAGAACCCCACTGATGCCAGCGATTCGGCCGTTCAGCAGGACAAACATTGCGGCAGCGATTCCGATGAGGACGCCGCCGGCCAGGGAGGACCAGGGGGTGAAAGCGTTCCAGTCGATGGTCATCGTCAGTCCTTCGGGCAGTAGAGGCGGTACAACACCGCCAGGATTTCGAGGAGCGCCGGGTCGGCGACGCTGTAGTAGATGTTTTTCCCCTGGCGGCGCGTGTCCACGACGCCTTCTGAACGCAGCACGCCCAGCTGCTGGGACAAGGTCGGCTGGTGGATGTCCAGCGCTTCTTCCAGCTCGCTGACGCACATCTCACCTTGCGAAAGTTGGCACAGCAGAAGCAGCCTGTCCTCGTTCGCGAGCACTTTCAGGGCCGAGACAGCCTGGCCTGCTGCGCCGCGCAGGACTTCGGGGTTGATGACGAGAGTTTTGGGCGCCATGGTTTGCTCGATAACTTGACATCACTATATCAGTATATATAATCATCGTCAATATACTGATCTGGAGCGCCGCATGACCCGGACCACCATCCAACCCTTTTTCGACCCCAAGACCTGGACGGTCTCGTACGTCGTGGCCGATGGAGCGACGAACCAGGCTGCGGTCATCGACCCGGTGCTGGATTACGACTTCAAATCCGGCCACACGGATACCAACGCCGCTGACGCTGTGCTCGAGTACGTGAAGGCCCAAGGGCTGACGGTGCAGTGGATTCTTGAAACTCACGCCCACGCCGACCACCTGTCAGGCGCGCGCTATTTGCAGGAGCGGGTTGGCGGACAAATCGCCATCGGCGAACACATCCGTGAGGTGCAGGCCACCTTCAAGAAGCTCTACAACCTCGAACGCACGTTCTTGCCGGACGGCAGCCAGTTCGACCACCTGTTCAAGGACGGGGAGGTCTTCAAGATCGGAGAGGTGGAAGCAACGGCAATGCTGGTGCCTGGCCACACGCCGGCAGACCTGGCGTATCTCGTAGACGGGGCGGTGTTCGTTGGCGACACCCTGTTCATGCCCGATGTCGGGACGGCCCGAGCCGACTTTCCGGGCGGTGACGCTCACACGCTCTACCGCTCGATACGACGCCTGCTTGACCTGCCCGCAGAGACGCGCGTGCTCGTGTGCCACGACTATCCGCCCAAGGGCCGAGAAGTCCGGTGGGAGACGACCGTTGCCGAACAACGGGCAGCCAACATTCACGTGCGCGACGGAATCACGCAGGACGAGTTCGTAGCGATGCGAACTGCCCGGGATGCGACTCTCGAAGTGCCGATGCTCATCCTGCCTTCGATTCAGGTGAATGTCCGCGCCGGTCAGTTGCCTCCCGCAGACGAGAACGGGGTGGCGTATCTGCGCATTCCGCTGAACGCGCTGCCGAAGCGCAAGCAGTAGATGCCTCACCACATTCCCGCAATTCGCCGCCGCCGTACTACGCGGAGTCACGCCACTACACCGAGCCTGCCTTTGTGCTTGTCATCATGACCCCCTCGGGCGACAGCAGGCTGGTTGTCCGCGAGCGGGCCGGCCCTGCACCCCGGCGCCACGCGGCTGCGCTTGCGTGGCGGGCCGCGAGAGAGTCGTCCGATCGGCCCTGACTAGACCCCTTGGCCAGACAGCACCCGCTCCGGTCCCGGTCGCGCCGTCGTTCAGCGTCCGGCCCTGCGGCGGTAGAAACTTTCCAGGAAGTCCAGCGGATCGGTCCGCCATCCGCGGCCGATAGTCACGCGGTCACCGAACTCCAGATGCCGCTCGGTGTTCGCATCGTAGGCCGGCCATTCGGGACCACCTTCGCCTTGCGGTTTTCCCTTCGTTGCGAAAGCGACCCAGGCTTTCATCATTGCGGCCGACACCGCCGCGTCCGTCGCATCGTGGGCTGGCGCCTGCAGGACCTGGTCCGAACCCAGATTGCCGAACACATACGGTGTCTCTTGCGTGTGGTGCGGCCCGTCCGACTGTCCGGGCCGGCGGCGCGAGAACAGGTAACGCCACACCGGCGCGCCACGAGCCGCGGCGCTCTGGGCAATCAGGCGCGTGCCGTAATTGAATTGCGTGTCGGCGAACAGCTCCGCGGTGCGCAGTGGCACGTCGCTGTCGTCCTGCGCGGGGTAACGGTCAAAGGCGGCGGCTTCGAACCCGGGGAAGTTCGCGGCCAGCAGCGCCTGGTACTGGGCTAGCGTATTGACGGGCCAGCGCCCCGTGAAATAGGAGCCCTCGTCGGCATTGCTGCCGACGAGGGTCGGGACGACGGCGAAGCGGCCGCCTTTCAGGGCATCGCGCTCGTCCTCGACGACGCTCCAGCCGTCCAGGATGGGACGCAGTACGCGGGCGGTGGTGAGGCCGCGCTGGGCCGGCATCATCAGGCTGGTGCGGGCGACCAGTTCATCTGCCGACAGCTTGCGCAGCGCGGCGATGCCCGTCCCCAGCGCGGCGCCGCTGGCGGCCTCGGCCTCCGCAAGCGAGGCCAGGGGCCGGCCGGCGCCCGGGCTTTGCAGGATGACCTGATCGAACAGGCCGACGGCGAGCGGCGACGCGAGCAGCAGGGAAATCATCGCCGAACCGGCGGAGACGCCGAACACGGTGACGCGTCCGGGGTCGCCGCCGAAGCTGGCGATGTTCTCGCGGACCCAGGCCAGTGCCTGGATGGAGTCCAGGAACCCGTAGTTGCCGGAGGCGCCGACCGGCGATTCTTCGCTCAGCCGGGCGTGGGCGAGAAAGCCGAATAGCCCCACGCGGTAGTTGAACGTGACAACGACAGCGCCAAGCGCCGCAAGCCTGGCGCCGTCCAGGTAGGCCTTGGCCGCGCTGCCGGAATGGAAGCCTCCACCATGGACCCAGACCATCACCGGCAGTGGCTGGTCCGCGGCTTGCGGCGGCGCCCAGATGTTCAGCGAGAGGCAGTCCTCGTCCATCGCTCCCGGCACAGGCGCGCTTTGCGGACAGCTCGCCGAGAAGGACAAGGCAGGCCGCACGCCCTGCCATGCCGCAGCCGGCTGCGGCGGGCGCCAGCGCAAGTCGCCGACCGGCGGCTGCGCATACGGCACGCCCTTGAACACGCGCATCCGGCTGGCGGGGTCAACCGCCCCGGCCAGAGCTCCACAACGGGTCTGGACCTGCACCTGAGTCGCATCCATCGAATATCCTTCAGTCGGTGTCCGGCGAAGGCACCTGGTGTGACAAGCGGATCTCCCGCCGCTCCCGGGACGACTGCATGATCGCGAGGCAGACTTCCAGCGTCGCCATCCCCCACTGCCCCGAGTGCCGGATGGGGGCGTCGTGCACGACGCCGTTGTACAGCTCGTCGAGCTCGGCGCTGCGCCCCGAGTCGCTCGATGCCGTGACGATCGGAACGTCCTTCGTGCCGTCGTCCCCGTGCACGTAGATGCCGAATTCCGACTGGCGCAGGTCGCCCCGCTCGCAGGATGCGACGAGCACGCCGAGGTCATTCGGCACCCAGGGCTTCTTTTTCGCCCGATCGGCCGTCAGCCTCTCCTGGTCGCCGCCGATCCGCAGCGCTTCCTTGTCCTGGAATTCGTCGCGGGTGCCGGCGCGCAGCTTCCTGCGCACGTCGACCCGCTGCTCCTCCGTGTAATGGTGCTTGCGGCCGCCCCAGGGCACGAGTTCGGCAGCCACGAAATAGCCGTAGCCGTTGTGCATCAGGTTGGCGGGCAGGCCGTCCTCGAACTCCATGAAAGCTGAGTAGTAGCCCGGGATCGGACGCGCCCCGAACCACTCGCGCGTCGCTCCGCGCACGCTCCTGACCATGCCGCCCCCAAGGAGGCGCAAGGTGTCGACCTGGTGCGGCGCCTGCCTGTAGGCGAGGCCGCCGCCCTGGTCGATGTCCAGTTCCTCGGGCGTGCGCGGGCGCAGCATCCAGTCGGAATAGGCCCAGACGTTGAGCGCGCACAGGCGACCGACTTCTCCGGACCGGATGATCCGCCGCATCGTGCGGATGTGCGGCAGGAAGCTCTGCGTGTGGCCGCAGATCAGCTTGACCTTGTTTCGCATCGACGCCTCGATCATGCTCTCGGCCTCCTGCAGCGAGACTGCCATCGGCTTTTCGACGACCACGTGCTTGCCGCGTTCCGCAGCGACGATCGTGTGCGCGGCATGGAACTTGTTGGGCGTGGCGACCCACACGGCCTCGACCTCGGGGTCGTCGCAGAGCTTCTCGACGCTGTCGTAAGTCCTGCCGCCGTAGCGCGCGCGGAAGGCTTCGAGGCTGCGCGGATTCACGTCGGCCGCCGCGACGATGTCGATCTTTCCCGTGGATGCCATCGCGGGCAGGATCTCGGCGGTGCCGACACCCAGGCCCACGATGCCCATCTTCAGCTTTCGCCCCGACGGTTCTGTTGGATTGGCTGCCATGTTGTTGTTCTCGTGTTGGGGCTCGTCGCCGCGGACCGGCTCAGAAGTTATGACGCACGCCAAGATCGAAGCCGGTCGCCGGCTGATTGGCGGCGGTGGTGGCTCCGTTCACGGCGGAGGCCGCGCCGCCCTTGTTCCTCACGCGCGTGACGGTCGTATAGAGCGACGTGCGCTTGGACAGGTTGTGGACGTAGCCGATCGCCAGCTTGCGCGACTGCGGGTTGTTCGTCGTGCGCGTCACCGCGTCGGTTTTGTAGCCCGAGTAGGAAGCGCGCAGCAGGTGTGAGCCGACCGGCACCAGGACGCCGGCCAGGAAGCCGCGTCCGTTCACCGCGCCGTTGCGCTCCCGGTTGACGTAACCGGTCAGAGTGGCGAAGTTGAGGTTCAGCTGCCCACCCAGGCTGTCCTGGCGCACGTCGCCGGCGGCGTACTTGCCGCGACTGAGCGTGAGCGCCACGTTGACCGGGCCCTGCTGGTAGCCCACGCGCACGCCCGCGCCGGTGCCGTCGTCATCGGTCGCCGCGCCGGTCTGGTTGTT
>JAQGNJ010000010.1 GCA_028291885.1 Ramlibacter sp.
AGCCAGCGGCGAAGGCATCCCCCACGTACCAGATGCGCTCGGGGCCCGGTTCGCCGAGCTCCTTCTCGAGCACCTCTCGGTCCTGCGTCTTCTCGTTCATGCCGTCCACGCCGACCTCGAGGCCGCGCAGGGCCTTCTGGAACGATTCCTGGAAGGTGCGGCCCATGGCCATCACCTCGCCGACCGACTTCATCTGCGTCGTCAGGCGCGAATCGGCCTGCGGGAATTTCTCGAAGGCGAAGCGCGGGATCTTGGTGACGACGTAATCGATGCTGGGCTCGAAGCTGGCCGGCGTTGCGCCGCCCGTGATCTCGTTACGCAGCTCGTCGAGCGTGTAGCCGACGGCCAGCTTGGCTGCCACCTTGGCGATCGGAAAGCCAGTCGCCTTGGAAGCCAGCGCGGAGGACCGCGAAACGCGCGGGTTCATCTCGATCACGACCATCCGGCCGTCCTGGGGGTTGATCGAGAACTGGACGTTGGAACCGCCGGTGTCGACGCCGATCTCTCGCAGCACCGCGATCGAGGCGTTGCGCATGATCTGGTATTCCTTGTCCGTCAGCGTCTGCGCCGGAGCGACCGTGATCGAGTCTCCCGTGTGCACGCCCATCGGGTCCAGGTTCTCGATCGAGCAGATGATGATGCAGTTGTCCGCCTTGTCGCGGACCACTTCCATCTCGAACTCTTTCCATCCGAGCAGCGATTCCTCGATCAGCAGCTCGCTGGTCGGCGATGCCTCCAGCCCGCGCTTGCAGATGGTCTCGAACTCCTCGGAGTTGTAGGCGATGCCGCCGCCGGTGCCGCCCAGCGTGAAGCTGGGGCGGATGACGGTCGGGAAGCCGACGGTCTTCTGCACCGTCCAGGCTTCTTCCATCGAATGGGCGATGCCCGAGCGGGCCGAGCCCAGGCCGATGCGCGTCATCGCCTCCTTGAACTTGAGCCGGTCCTCGGCCTTGTCGATCGCTTCCGGCGTGGCGCCGATCAGCTCGCACTTGTACTTGTGCAGCACGCCGTTGCGCCACAGGTCCAGCGCGCAGTTGAGCGCCGTCTGGCCACCCATCGTCGGCAGGATCGCGTCGGGCTTTTCCCTGGCGATGATCTTCTCGACGGTCTGCCAGGTGATCGGCTCGATGTAGGTGACGTCGGCCGTGGCCGGGTCCGTCATGATCGTCGCCGGATTGCTGTTGATCAGGATGACCTTGTAGCCTTCCTCGCGCAGCGCCTTGCAGGCCTGCACCCCGGAGTAGTCGAATTCGCAGGCCTGGCCGATGACGATCGGGCCGGCGCCGATGATGAGGATGCTCTTGATGTCTTGACGCTTGGGCATTTACTTCTTCTTCTCGCTGGCTTGGTCCATCAGGCCCGTGAACCTGTCGAACAGATAGCCGATGTCGTGGGGACCGGGCGACGCTTCGGGATGGCCCTGGAAGCAGAACGCCGGCCGGTCGGTGCGGGCCAGGCCCTGCAGCGTTCCGTCGAACAGCGACACATGGGTGGCGCGCAGGTTGGCGGGGAGCGTCTTCTCGTCGACCGCGAAACCGTGGTTCTGGCTGGTGATGCTGACGCGGTTGTTGTCCAGGTCCTTGACCGGGTGGTTCGCGCCGTGGTGGCCGAACTTCATCTTGAAGGTCTTGGCGCCGGAGGCCAGCGCCATGATCTGGTGGCCCAGGCAGATGCCGAAGGTCGGGTAGCCGGCGTCGATCAGGTCGCGTGTGGCTTCGATGGCGTAGTCGCAGGGCTCGGGGTCGCCGGGGCCGTTGCTGAGGAACACGCCGTCCGGTTCCATGGCCTTGACCTCGGCCGCCGTCGTCTGCGCGGGGACCACCGTCACGCGGCAGCCGCGCTCGGCCAGCATGCGCAGGATGTTGCTCTTGACGCCGTAATCGAAGGCGACCACGTGGTAGCGGGGCGTCTGCAACTGGCCGTAGCCCTCGCCCAGCGTCCACTCGGTCTGGTTCCAGTCGTAGGGCTGGCGCACCGAGACTTCCTTGGCCAGGTCCAGTCCGCTCATCGAAGGCGCGCTGCGCGCCGCGGCGACAGCCTTGTCGACCAGCGCCGGCGTGACCTCCTGGCCCGCGGCAAGCCCGACGATCGCGCCGCTCTGCGCCCCCTTGGTGCGCAGGATGCGGGTCAGCTTTCGGGTGTCGATGTTGGCGATGGCGACCGTGTTCTCGCGCTGCAGGTACTGCGACAGCGTGAGGTGCGAACGGAAGTTGGACGCGATCAGGGGCAGGTCGCGGATGACCAGCCCGGCGGCATGGACCTTCGAGGCTTCGACGTCTTCTTCGTTGACGCCGTAGTTGCCGATGTGCGGATACGTGAGCGTCACGATCTGCCCGCGGTAACTCGGGTCGGTGAGGATTTCCTGGTAGCCGGTGATGGCCGTGTTGAACACGACTTCGCCGGTGGTGGCGCCGGCGGCGCCGATCGACTTGCCAAGAAAGACTGTGCCGTCTGCGAGCGCCAGGATGGCGGGAGGGGCGGTTCCCTGTTGAGACAAAAGCACTGGGTTCTCCGGATGATTACGGTACGCCCGAACGCGCTCAAGAGCAGGCTCTTGTTCGCTTGTGTTGTCAGGGAAAGGCTGGAGTGCGCTAGGCGTACGGGGGGTTTGCGGGAAAGCCCTTGATTATAACCGGCCCGGCCTCGCTCTTCGCTGGGGAAAGGGCATTCGGATGTCGGTCTTCGTCAGCCCCGCCCGGACACGGCGCAAGCGTGCAGGCAGATGGCGGCGGCGCAGGCGACGTTGAGGGACTCCTCGCCGCCGGGTTGGGAAATCCGCACGGTCATGGCGGCGCGGGACGCGACGGCGTCGCCGACGCCCTGCCCTTCGTGGCCGAGGGCCCAGGCGCAGGGCCAAGGCAGCGCCGCCCGGTGCACGTAGTCGCCGTGGTGGGAACTGGTCGTGAGGATGGGGACGGCCAGACGCTCCAGCATCGCGGGCTCGGCGTGCTCGATCAACCGCAGGCCGAAGTGCGCCCCCATGCCGGCGCGAAGCACCTTGGGGCTCCACAGGGCCGCCGTGCCCTTCATCGCGATCACCTGGCGCAAGCCGAAGGCGCCGGCGCTGCGCAGGATGGCACCGACGTTGCCCGCGTCCTGCACCCGGTCCAGGATGACGCTGGCCGCGGTCGGCTCCAGCTCGGGCACAGCCGGAAGGTCGATGACGAAGGCCATGGGCGCGGGGGACTCCAGCCCGCTCAGGCCGGCGAACAGCGCATCGGCCACCAGCAGTGTCTTGACGGCGGCGCTCGCCCATTCGAAGCGTGCCTGCGGCCAGGCCGATTCCGGAAACACGGCCAGGGCGGGCTTGAGTCCGCGAGCCAGGGCTGCGCGGCAAAGATGATCGCCTTCCAGCCAGACGCGGCCCTGCTTGCGGTACGCGGTGCTGTCCTGCGCCAGGCGGCGCAGGTCCTTGAGCAAGGCGTTGTCGCGCGAGCTGATGACCGGCAGGTCGGTGGAAGTCATGAAAAGACCCGGCGGGCGGCGCTCACGAGACCTTGAGCTCGATCGTCTCGCCGTCCGGCGTCATGAAGGTGGCCGCGACCGGGCCGAAGAACTTGCGATGGTGGCGGCAGGCGCCGTGCACGCGCAGGGCTTCGAGATGCTCCGGCGTGCCGTAGCCCTTGTGGGCGGCAAAGCCGTAGTGCGGGAATTCCTCGTCCAGCGCCTTGCACAGCCGGTCGCGGTGGACCTTGGCCAGGATCGACGCGGCCGAGATCGACTTGATCTTGGCGTCGCCGCCGACGATGGCCTCGGCCAGCACGTCGATCTTGGGCAGGCGGTTGCCGTCCACCAGCACCTTGGCCGGCTTCAGGCGCAGGCCCTCGACGGCGCGCTTCATGGCCAGCATGGTGGCGTGGAAGATGTTGAGCGTGTCGATCTCCTCGACGCTGGCCTCGCCGACGGCGCAGCACAGGGCTTTCTCGCGGATCTGGTCGTACAGCTTGTCGCGTTGCAGCGGCGTGAGCACCTTGGAATCGGCCAGGCCGCGGATGCGCTTGCTGTCGTCGAGGATGACGGCGGCGGCGACGACCGGACCGGCCAGCGGACCGCGGCCCGCCTCGTCGACGCCGGCCAGCAGGCCGACCGGGTCCCAGGCCAGCCGGCCTTGTTCAAGCTTGGATAACTTTTTCGATGGCATCGGTGGCAAGCGCCCGGGTGTCGCGCCGCAGCTCGTGGTGCAACGCGAGGAATCTGTCGTGTACGGCGCCGATTCTCGCAGGAGCGGCCAGCCATTCCAAGACCGCGGCCGAGAGTTTTTCTGGCGTGGCGTCCTGCTGCAACAGCTCGGGCACGACGAACTCGCCGCACAGGATGTTCGGCAGGCCCACCCAGGGCTGCAGCTGCTTGGGCCGCATCATCCGCCAGGACAGCCAGTTCATTGCGTAGCCGATCACCATCGGCCGCTTGAACAGCGCCGCCTCCAGCGTCGCCGTGCCGCTGGCGATCAAGGTCACGTCGCAGGCCGCCAATGCCGCATGCGACTGGCCCTCGAGGATCTGCAGCACGCTGCCCGCGCCCGCAGCACGCGCCGCCTCCTCGATCGCCGGCTTCAGGCCTGGCGCCGCCGGGACGACGAAGCGGACCGCCGGCCGGGCGCGCCGGATCTCCAGCGCCGCCGCGAAGAACCTGGCGGCGAGGTAGTGGATCTCCGAGCGGCGGCTGCCGGGCAGGATGGCGACGACGTCGTCGCCATCGTCCAGCCCCAGCGAGCGGCGCGCGCCGGCCTTGTCGGGCACCAGCGGGATCACGGCGGCCAGCGGATGGCCGACGTAGGTCGCCGCGATCCCGTGCTCCTCCAGCAGCGCCGGCTCGAACGGGAAGATGCACAGCACATGGTCGGCGGCGCGCCGGATCTTTTCCACCCGGCCGGCGCGCCAGGCCCAGATCGAGGGGCAGACGAAGTGCACGGTCCGGATGCCGGCCGCCTTCAGGTCGACCTCGAGGTCGAGGTTGAAGTCCGGCGCGTCGACGCCGATGAAGGCGCCGGGCCGCTCGCGCAGCAGCCGCTGCCTGAGCTCGCCGCGGATGCCGACGATCTCGCGGTAGTGGCGCAGCACCTCGACGTAGCCGCGCACGGCCAGCTTGTCCTGCGGCCACCAGGCCTGGAAGTCGCGCGCCGCCATCTGCGGCCCGCCGATGCCACTGGCCTGGAGCCCGGGCCAGCGCGCGCGCATCCCGTCCAGCAGCAGCCCCGCCAGCAGGTCGCCGGACGCTTCGCCCGCAACCATTGCGAAATGCAAATCCGGTCCGGGCCGAGCCTGCCCAAGCCCGTCCCGAGCCTGGTCGAAGGACCCTTCGACAAGCTCGGGGGCTGCGGCGGGACTCATCTCACGATGCCGCGCTGCGGCGAGACCTTCTCGAGGAAGGACAGCATCAGCGCCACGTCGGGCGCCGCCTCGGGCGTGGCCTGCGCCAGCACGGCGATGCGCTCGCGCGCCTGCTCCAGCGTCAGGCCATCGCGGTACAGCGCCTTGTGCATCGCCTTCACCGCGGCGATGCGTCCGGCCGAGAAGCCGCGCCGCCGCAGCCCCTCGAAGTTCATCGAGCGGCCCCGCGCCGGCTGGCCCTGGCTCATCACGAAGGGCGGCTGGTCGGCGAGCAGCACCGAACTCATCGCCGTCATGCCGTGCGCGCCGATGCGCAGGAACTGGTGGACCACGGTGAAGCCGCCCAGGATCACCCAGTCGCCCACTTCCACATGGCCCGCCAGCTGCGAGTTGTTGGCGAAGATCGTGTGGTTGCCGACCTTGCAGTCGTGCGCCAGGTGGACATAGGCCATCAGCCAGTTGTCGTCGCCGACCCGCGTGACGCCGCCGCCGCCCGGGCTGCCGATGTTGAAGGTGCAGAACTCGCGGATGGTGTTGCGGTCGCCGATCACCAGCTCGCAGGGCTCGCCGGCGTACTTCTTGTCCTGCGGGATCGCGCCCAGCGAATTGAACTGGAAGATGCGGTTGTCGCGGCCGATGGTGGTGCGGCCCTCGATCACGCAGTGCGCGGCCACGGTGGTGCCGGCGCCGATCTTGACGTGCGGCCCGATCACCGTATAGGGACCGATGGCGACCGAGCTGTCGATCTCGGCGCCCGCTTCCACGATCGCCGTGGAATGGATCAACGGGGCAGGCATTGCACTAGGCGATGGTGCGCATGGTGCACATCAGCTCGGCCTCGCAGGCCACTTCCTCGCCGACGCGCGAGATGCCCTTGAACTTGTAGATGCCGGACTTCGAGCGCTCCAGCGTCACGTCCATCACCAGCTGGTCGCCGGGGCCGACCGGGCGCTTGAAGCGCGCCCCGTCGATGCCCGCGAAGTAGTAGACGCTGTTGTCGTCGGGCTTGGCGCCCATCATGTGGAAGGACAGCAGCGCCGCCGCCTGCGCCATCGCTTCCAGCATCAGCACGCCGGGCATCACGGGGCGGTGCGGGAAGTGGCCGCCGAAGAACGGCTCGTTGATCGAGACGTTCTTGAGCGCCTTGATGCTCTTGCCCTTGTCGATGGCGAGCACGCGATCCACCAGCAGGAAGGGATAGCGGTGCGGCAGCAGCTTGAGGATTTCGTGGATGTCCATCGTCGGGGTCGTCATTTTTTTTCCAGGGCCTTGAGGCGTTCCCGCAGCGCGTAAAGCTGCTTGAGGGCCGCCGCATTCTTCTCCCAGGCAGCATTGTCGTCGATGGGAAAGAAGCCGGTGTAGTGGCCCGGCTTGGCGATCGAGCGCGACACCAGCGACACCGCCGAGATATGGACGTGGTCCGCGATGGTGAGGTGGCCCAGGATGCCGGCGCCGCCGCCGATCGTGCAGTGCGCGCCGATCGTGGTGCTGCCGGCGATCCCGACGTTTCCCGCCACCGCCGTGTGCTTGCCGATGCGCACGTTGTGGCCGACCTGGATCAGGTTGTCGAGTTTCACGCCATCCTCGATCACGGTGTCCGCCAGCGCGCCGCGGTCGATGCACGTGTTGGCGCCGACCTCGACGTCGTTGCCGATGCGCACCGCGCCGAGCTGCTCGATCTTCTCCCAGGCGCCCGCGTTGGGCGCGAAGCCGAAACCGTCGGCGCCGATCACGGCGCCGGCCTGCAGGATGCAGCGCTCGCCGATCACGCAGTCCTCGCCGACCATCACGCGCGGCTTGAGCACGGTGCCGGCGCCGATGCGGGCGCCCCGCTCCACGACGCACAGCGCGCCGATCCGTGCGCCCGGATCGATGACGGCATCCGGGTCGATGACGGCGCTCGGATGGATCGCGGGACCGGCCGGCGGCGCGGCCTGCCGCTTCCAGAGCTGGGTGAGGCGGGCGAAGTAGAGATACGGGTCGGGGGTGACGATGCAGGCGCCGCGCGCCGTGGCGGCTTCGAGCATCGCCGGCGCCACGATGACGCAGCCGGCCCGGGAGGCGGCGAGCTGGGACCGGTAGCGGGGATTGCTGAGGAAGGCCAGCTGGCCGGGGCCGGCATGCTCCAGCGGAGCGAGGCCTTGGATCGACAGAGCGGGGTCGCCGTGCAGCTCCCCGCCGAGCGCTTCAACGATAGCGGCTAGAGCCAGCGCCACGTCGTGCCCGGCCGCATCACCTTGCGGCGTTCAGCGCCTTGATCACCTTGTCAGTGATGTCGTGCTTGGGGTTGATGTAGACCGCTTCCTGCAGCACCACATCGTATTTCTCGGCTTCGGCGACCTGCTTGACCACGCGGTTCGC
>JAQGNJ010000315.1 GCA_028291885.1 Ramlibacter sp.
AACCTGCGCCACCCTCGGCATGCTCGAAGAAGGACAGGCCGAGCAGCTGAAGAACGCGGGCCTGGATTTCTACAACCACAACATCGACACCGCGCCGGACTTCTATAACAACGTGATCTCGACGCGCGAATACCAGGACCGCCTCGATACCCTGGGCCGCGTGCGCCAGGCCGGACTGAAAGTCTGCTGCGGCGGGATCGTCGGCATGGGCGAAACGCGCGCGCAGCGCGCAGGCTTGCTGGCGCAGCTGGCGAACCTGAATCCGTATCCGGAATCGGTCCCGGTGACCCACCTGGTGCAGGTCGAGGGCACGCCGCTGCACGGCCTGGAACCGCTCGATCCGCTCGAATTCGTGCGCACCATTGCGGTGGCCCGCATCATCATGCCGCAGGCGCGCGTGCGCCTGTCGGCCGGCCGGCGCCAGCTGGGCGAAGCGGTGCAGGCGATGTGCTTCATGGCCGGCGCGACTTCGATTTTCTATGGCGACAAGCTGCTCACCACCGGCAACCCGGAAGCCGAAGACGACCGCACCCTGCTGGCGAAACTGGGGCTGAAAACCCGTTCCGCCACGCTGGAATCGGCGCCGAAGGAAGCCTGCGGCTGCTGAATGGCCGCTGAGCCTGCTTCAACCAACATCCAAGAACCATAAGCGAGACAAACCGCATGTTCAACAAGATCCTCATCGCCAACCGCGGCGAAATCGCCTGCCGTGTCGCGGCCACCGCGCGCCGCATGGGTATCCGCACCGTCGCCGTGTATTCGGAAGCGGACGCGGGGTCGAAGCACGTTGCGGTCTGCGATGAGGCGGTGTTGATCGGGCCGGCCGCCGCCAGGGAAAGCTATCTGCGCGGCGAAAAAATCATCGCGGTGGCGAAGGCCACTGGTGCCCAGGCGATCCACCCCGGCTATGGCTTTCTCTCCGAGAACGCGGAGTTCGCCGAAGCCTGCGAACAAGCGGGCCTGGTCTTCATCGGCCCGCCGGGCTCCTCGATGCGCGCCATGGGTTCCAAGTCGGCTGCCAAGCAGCTGATGGAAGGCGCGAACGTTCCGCTGGTGCCGGGCTACCACGGAGACAACCAGGATCCTGCGTTCCTGAACACCCAGGCCGACCGCATCGGCTATCCGGTGCTGCTCAAAGCCAGCGCCGGCGGCGGCGGCAAGGGCATGCGCATCGTCGAGCACAGCGTCGACTTCAAGGCGGCTCTCGCTTCCTGCAAGCGCGAAGCGATCAGCTCCTTCGGCGACGACAAGGTGCTGGTCGAAAAATATCTGACCCGCCCGCGCCACATCGAGATCCAGGTGTTTGCCGATAAACTGGGCAATTGCGTTTACCTGCACGAGCGCGACTGCTCGGTGCAGCGCCGTCACCAGAAGGTGCTGGAAGAGGCGCCGGCGCCCGGCATGACGCCGGCCATGCGCAAGCAGATGGGCGAGGCGGCCGTGGCCGCAGCCAAAGCGGTGAACTATGTCGGCGCCGGCACGGTGGAGTTCATCGTGGAGCAGCGCGCCGGTGGCGAGATGAATTTCTTCTTCATGGAGATGAACACGCGGCTGCAGGTGGAGCATCCGGTGACCGAGGCGATCACCGGGCTGGACCTGGTCGAGTGGCAGCTTCGCGTGGCCTCGGGCGAGCCGCTGCCACTCAAGCAGGAGCAGCTGAAGATCAGCGGCCATGCGATCGAAGCGCGGATCTGCGCCGAGAACCCGGACAACAACTTCCTGCCGGCGACCGGCACGCTGCGGGTCTATCGAAAGCCGCAGGCGAGCGCTTTTGAAAGAAGCACGGTCCGCATCGACGATGGGGTGCGCGAAGGCGACGCCATCTCGCCTTACTACGATTCCATGATCGCCAAGCTGATCGTGCACGGCGACACGCGAGAACAGGCGCTGGCCCGGCTCGACGAGGCGCTGGCGCGCACCCATATCGTCGGCCTCGCCACCAACGTGCAGTTCCTGCGCCACGCGGTGCGCAGCCCCTCGTTCTCGCAGGCGAACCTGGACACGGCGCTGATCGAACGCGAAAAGGCCGTGCTGTTCCACCAGGAGCCGGTCGGCCTGCCGCAGGCGGCCGCGGCCGCGGTGGCGCAGACGCTGCTCGACGAGAAAGCGCTGGAGGGCACAGATCCGTTCAGCCGGCGTGACGGCTGGCGCTCGCACGGCATCGCGACGCGGCGCTTCCAGTTCGAGTTCCACGGCGAGACGCACGAGGCGCAACTTTCGTATCTCCACGACGGCGCGCTGGTGCTGGCGATCGCGGGCAGTTCGGCGCCGCTGGAGTTCTCGAGAAGCGGCGACGGCATCGACGTGCGCTACGCCGGCCGGCGCCAGACCGTCACGGTCTACAGCACCGGTGAGCTCGACCACGTGTTCACGGCGGGCGGCGCGACGCAGATCCTGGCGACCAACCTGCTTGCGCATGCCGGCGAAGGCCTGGCCGACGCCGGGCGGCTGACGGCGCCGATGCCGGGCAAGGTGGTCTCGTTCTCGGTCAAGGCCGGCGACAAGGTCAGCAAGGGCCAGCCGCTGGCGGTGATGGAAGCGATGAAGATGGAGCACACCATCGCCGCGCCCCTGGACGGCGTCGTGGCGGAGGTGATGTATGCGCCGGGCGACCAGGTCGCCGAGGGCGCGGAGCTGCTCAAGCTCACGGCCTGAGCACGCGGTCGGCGCCAAGCAAAATAGCGGGTATGAGAATCTCCTTTTGCTGTTCCCACACCAGGGCCGAGCCCTGGCTCGAGGGCTTTCGCCAGGCGCTGCCCGGTGCCGACATCGAGTTGTGGCAACCCGGCGCGCCGGCGGCCGACCACGCGGTGGTCTGGGCCCCGCCCCAGCAATTCTTCGACGAACAGCCGCGGCTCAAGGGCGTCTTCAACATCGGCGCCGGCGTCGACGCGCTGCTCAAGCTGAAGCCGCCGGCGGGCGCAACGCTGGTGCGGATCGAGGACGGCGGCATGGCGGTGCAGATGGCGGAGTTCGTGGCGCATGCCGTGGTCCGCCATTTCCGCGAGCTCGACGTGTACGACCGCGAGCAGGCGAACGCGCACTGGGAGTTCCGCCGGCCCCGCGTGCGCAAGGATTACCCGGTCGGCGTCATGGGCCTGGGCGTGCTGGGCGAGCGCGTCGCGCAGGGGCTGCTGCATTTCGAGTTCCCGGTGCGCGGCTGGAGCCGCTCGCCCAAGCAACTGGCCGGCGTCGAATGCTTTGCCGGGGCGGAACAGTTCGACGCTTTCCTGCGCGGCTCGCGCTTCCTGGTCTGCCTGCTGCCGCTGACGCCCGAGACGGCCGGCATCCTGAACCGCGAAAACCTCTCCAGACTGCTGCCGGGCGGCTACGTGATCAACGTCGCGCGCGGCGCGCACCTGGTCGAGGACGACCTGATCGCGCTGATCGACGGCGGCCATCTCGCCGGCGCCACGCTCGACGTGTTCCGCACCGAGCCGCTGCCGCCAGAAGATCCGTTCTGGCGCCATCCGAAGATCACGGTGACGCCGCACACTTCGGCCCGCACCATGCGCGACGAAACCATCGCCCAGATCGCCGGCAAGATCCGCGCCTTCGAGCGGGGAGAACCCATCGCCGGCGTGGTCGACGCCCGACGAGGCTATTGAGAGTCCATCATGAAACTGCCATCCCGGGTCAAGCTCGTCGACGTGGGCCCGCGCGACGGGCTGCAGAACGAGAAGGAGCCGGTGCCCGCCGAAGTGAAGATCGGCCTGGTGCACCGGCTGCAGGACGCAGGCTTGAAGGAGATCGAGGTCACCAGCTTCGTCTCGCCCAGGTGGGTGCCGCAGATGGCCGACGCCGCCGAGGTGATGGCGAAGATCGAGCGCAAGCCCGGCGTGCGCTACTCGGTGCTGACGCCGAACATGAAAGGCTTCGAGGCCGCGCTTGACTCGCGGCCCGACGAGATCGTCGTGTTCGGCGCGGCAAGCGAAGCCTTCAGCCAGCGCAACATCAACTGCTCGATCGCCGAGAGCATCGAGCGCTTCGCGCCGGTGGTGGCGGCGGCGCGCGCGCACGGCATCCACGTGCGCGGCGTCGTCTCGTGCGTCGTCGGCTGCCCGTACGAAGGCGACATCGCGCCCGAACGGGTCGGGATGGTCGCGCGGCTGATGAAGGAGATCGGCGTCCAGCACGCCGGCGTGGCCGACACGATCGGCGTGGGCACGCCCCTGAAGGTGCAGCGCGCCATGGAGGCGGTGCTCGGGCATTTCGCGGTCGACGACGTCTCCGGCCATTTCCACGACACCTACGGCATGGCGCTGGCCAACACCCTGGCTGCGATGGAGATGGGCGTGTGGCAGTACGACACCTCGTCGGCCGGCCTGGGCGGCTGTCCCTATGCCAAGGGCGCGACCGGCAACGTCGCGACAGAGGACGTGGTGTTCATGCTGCATGGCATGGGCATCGACACCGGCATCGACTTCGACAAGCTCGTGGACGCCGGCGAGTACATCAGCGGCTTCCTCGGGCGCAAGCCCAATTCGCGGGCGGCGACGGCCACCCTGAACAAGCGGGCGGCCTAGCTTGGAGCGCGACCTCGCCGGCAGAAGACGCCTCTTGCAGGCGGCGGCCGCGGTCTCGCTCGTTCCTGCCGGACTCCCGCCGCTGTTCGCGCAGGCGCGCGGCGCGGGCGAGGGCGCGCGTTCCCGCGTCCGCCCCGGCGAGCCGGGCTGGCCGTCCGAGGCACGCTGGCAGGAACTGGGCCGGCAGGTCGGTCCGGCGCTGGTCAAGGTGCGCTCGCCGCTGGCCGACTGTCTGGCTTCGCCTGGCAGCGCGGCCTGCGCCCGGCTGTTCAAGGCCGTGGCCAATCCCTACTACCTCGGCGACGAGATCGGGCTGACGCAGACCCTGGGCTGGGTCGGCGCCTGGACCTCGCGGCCCAGCGTCTACGCGGTGGCCGCGCGCCACACCGGCGACGTCGTCGCGGCCGTCAACTTCGCCCGGCACAACAACCTGCGCCTGGTCGTCAAGGGCGGCGGCCACAGCTACCAGGGCACGTCCAGCGCGCCCGATTCGCTGCTGGTCTGGACGCGCAAGATGAGCGACGTGACGCTGCACGATGCCTTTGTCGGCGCCGGATGCGAGGGCAGGGGGGCGCCGGTGCGCGCCGTCACGCTCGGCGCCGGCGCGATCTGGGCCCAGGCCTACGACGCTGTCACGACCCGCGGCGGCGGCTATGTCCAGGGCGGCGGATGCATGACGGTCGGCGTCGCCGGCCTGGTGCAGAGCGGCGGCTTCGGCAGCTTCTCCAAGGCCTTCGGCCTCGCGTCGGGCAGCCTGCTGCAAGCCGAGGTCGTCACGGCCGACGGCGTCGTGCGGATCGCGAATGCCTGCAACCACCCGGACCTGTTCTGGGGCCTCAAGGGCGGCGGTGGCGGCAGCCTCGGCGTGGTGACGCGGCTCACCTTGCGCGTCCACCCGCTGCCGGAGACCTTCGGCGCGGTGAACCTGACGATCAAGGCCTCGTCCGCGCCCGCTTTCCGCCGGCTGGTCGGCCTGGTCCTGGACTTCTACAGCCGCAGCCTGATGAACCCGCACTGGGGCGAGCAGATCCGCGTGCGTCCGGACAACGTGTTGAAGATCGCGATGGTGTTCCAGGGCCTGGACCGCAGCCGGGCGCAGGCGGTCTGGCAGCCTTTCCTCGACGCGGTCGCCGCCGATCGGGAGTTCGACCTCGAGTTCTCGCCGCTGAAGATCGTGTCGACCTCGGCCCGCGACTTCTGGGCGCCGACGCTGGTCAAGCGAGCCCTGGGCTTCATCGGCACCGACGACCGGCCAGGCGCGCCCCGCGGCAATGTCTTCTGGCCCGGCGACCAGGACCAGGCGGGCCAGACCCTGCATGCGTACCAGTCCGCCTGGCTGCCGGCGGCGCTGCTGCAGGACGGGCGGCGGCAGGCGCTCGCCGATGCGCTGTTCGCCGCGTCGCGGCATTGGGGCTGTTCCCTGCACGTGAACAAGGGGCTTGCAGGCGCGCCGCCCGGGGCGCTGGCGGCAGCCAGGGACACCGCGATGAACCCGGCCGTGCTCGACGCCTTCGCACTCGTGATCCTGGGCGCGAAGGGGCCGCCCGCCTATCCCGGCGTGGCGGGCCACGAGCCCGACCCCGTGGTGGCCCGCCGGCAGGCCCTGGCCCTGGGCCGCGCGGTGGACGAACTGCGCAAGCTGGTTCCCGACGCCGGCTCCTATCTGTCGGAAACCAATTTCTTCGAGCCGGATTGGCAACGGTCCTTCTGGGGCACCAACTATCCGCGCCTGCTCGCGGTCAAGACCAGGTACGACCCCGACGGGCTCTTTGTCGTGCACCACGGCGTGGGCAGCGAGCGCTGGAGCGCCGACGGTTTCACCCGGCTGGCCTGACTGGCGCCCGCGCTCGGTCAAAATGGCCGCATGCAAGGACAAGCCACAGGACCAACCCATGTGCGGAGCTGAACTCACCCCGTTGCCCGAAGGCGTGCAGCGCGTCGCGCGGCTGCTGCAGGAGCAGGGCCATCCGCATCCGCCGGTGATGCTGGACGACGCGGCGCGCACGGCGCAGCAGGCGGCCGATGCACTGGGCATCACGCTCGGCCAGATCGCCAAGAGCATCATCTTCCGGCGCAAGGCCGACGACGCGGCCGTGCTGGTCGTCACCTCGGGCGACCGTCGCGTCGACGAGAAGAAGGTGGAGGCGCTGGCCGGGCTCGGCGGCAAGCTGGGCCGCGCCGACGCGCAGTTCGTGAAGGCGCGCACCGGCTATTCGATCGGCGGCGTCTCGCCGGTCGCGCATGCGCAGCCGCCGGTGACGCTGATCGATCGCGAGCTGTTGCGCTTCGACGAGATCTGGGCGGCGGCCGGCCATCCGCACGCCGTGTTCAAGCTGCGGCCGCAGGACCTGGAGCGACTGACCGGCGCGCCGGTCGCCGACGTCGTGCAGGACCCGGCCGCATGAACGTCACCGAGCGGATCGTGCAGCGGGCCCGCGAAGTGAAGGCGCTGGCCGCGGTGGACGTCGCCCTGCCGTCGCCCTGTGTCTCGGTCTGCCGCATGGACGCGGCCAGCGGCCTGTGCGAAGGGTGCCTGCGCACCATCGACGAGATCGCGGCCTGGGGCTTGATGGACAACGACGAAAAGCGCGCAGTCTGGGAGTCGATCGAGCGGAGGGCCGGACCATGAAGACCATCAGCTTCTATCTCGACTTCATTTCGCCTTACGCCTACCTCGCCTTCGAGGAGCTGCCCAAGGCGCTGCAGGGACTGGGCTACAGCGTCGACTACAAGCCGCTGCTGTTTGCCGGGCTGCTCAAGCACCACGGCCAGCTCGGGCCGGCGGAGATCGCGCCCAAGCGCGACTGGACCTACCGCCAGGTGCTGTGGCTGGCGCACAGCCACGGCATCGAGATGCGGATGCCGGCCAGGCATCCGTTCAATCCCTTGCCGCTGCTGCGGCTCGCGCTTGCCTGCGGCTCCGGCGCCAGCATCAATCGCTACGTCGCCGAAACCATCTTCCGCCACGTCTGGCGGGGCGGCGCCGACGCGGGCGACCTGCAGCGGCTGGAAGCGCTCACGCAGGCGCTCGCCCCGGCGCGCGATCCGGCCGGCGACGAAGTCAAGGCGCAGCTCAAGGCCAACGCCGACGAGGCGATCGCCCTCGGCCTGTTCGGCGTGCCGTCGCTGGTGGTGGACGACAAGGTGTTCTGGGGCTTCGACGCCCTGCCCATGCTGCGCGAATACCTCGAGGGCGGGGACTGGTTCTCGGGCGGCGGATGGGAGAGCGCGGGCCAGGTGGCGGCCGGCGCCACCCGCCGTCACTGAGCCAGGGACAGGGTTTCGGCGGTCGGCAGCGTGAAGTAGAACGTGGCGCCGTCGCCCGGCCGCGAATCGGCCCAGACCCGGCCGCCGTGGCGGCCGATGATGCGGTTCACGGTGACCAGCCCGGCACCGGTGCCGGTGAGCGTCGTGTCGGTGTGCAGCCGCTGGAAGCTGTGGAACAGCTTGTCGGCGTAGCTCATGTCGAAGCCGCTGCCGTTGTCCCGCACGTAGAAAACGGCTTCGTCTGTCGCGGGCCCGGTCGAAGGGCCCTCCTGGCGGCCGAACTCGATCCGCGCCGGCGATTGCGTGGCGCTGAATTTCCAGGCGTTTTCCAGCAGGTGGCGCAAGGCGACATGGGCGAGCTTGCGGTCGGCCTGGGCCCAGAGCCCCGGCTGGACGTCGATCGCCACCTGCCGCTGCGGATCGCTGCGCCGCAGTTCCGCCAGCAGCTCGTGCGACAGCTCGCCGAGCTCGATCCGCTCGAGCCGCAGCCGGGCCCGCGCCACCTGGTTCAGGAACACCAGTTCGTCGATCAGCCGCTCGCTCACCGCGGCGTTGGCCTGGATCCGCGACAGGTAATGCAGGGCCTTGCCGTCGACCACGCCGTCCAGCTCGCGCGCCAGCAGCTGGCTGAAGGAGCGCATCCCCGTCAGCGGCGCGCGCAGGTCGTGCGACATCGATTGCGAGAACGCCTCCAGCTCGGAGTTCGACCGGCGCAGCGCGGTCTCGCTCGCCCGCAAGGCCTCCATCGCCTGCGTCAGGTTGTCGATCTGCGCCGCCGCCTGCCGCGTGGCGTCCCACTTGGCCGTCAGCGTGCGCGCCAGCTGGCTGACCTCGATCACGTCGAAAGGCTTCTTGACCACCAGCAGCCGTTCGCGCACGTCCAGCCGCGTCATCACCTCGTCCCAGGGATGGTCGGAGTAGGCCGTGCAGATGACGACCTGCACCTGCGGGTCGATGCGCCAGATCTGCTCGATCGTCTCCACGCCGTCCCAGCCGGGCGGCATCCGCATGTCGACGAAAGCCATCGCATAGGGGCGGCCGGCCAGCAGCGCGGCCTCGACCTTGGCGGCGCCGGTGCGGCCGTCGTAGGCCGAATCGAGCTCGAAGTCGTTACCGGCCGCCTGCAAAGCGCGGCCGAACAGCGCCTCTTCGGCGGCGTCGAGCTCCGGCGCCCCCGGCCGGCGGCCCAGGATCTTGCGGAAGTCGCCGTGGATCGACGCCGTGTCGTCGACCAGGAGGATGCGCCGGTTCGGGGCTGTCGTCATGCCGTGGTTTCCATGCGTTCGATCGGAAGTTCGAGAGTGAAGGTTGCGCCCAGGCCGGGGCCGTTGCTGTGGGCGGCCAGGCTGCCGCCCATTTCGGCCGCGGCCTGCTTGCAGCTGTGCAGGCCGAAGCCGTGGCCGTGCTTGCGCGTGGTGAAGCCGTGGGTGAAGAGCCGCGCCATCGTCTCCGGCGCGATGCCTTCGCCCTCGTCCTGCACGGCGACGCGCAGGCGCTCGCCTTCGGCCAGGCCGACGCGCAGCGTGATCCGGCGCAAGGCCTCGGGCGCGCGCTCCAGCGCGGTCCTGGCGTTGCCGATCAGGTTCACCAGCACCTGCAGGACGAGGGCGCGGTCCAGCCGGGCCGCCGGCACCGGCGCGAAGTCGCGCACCACGGCGACGCCGGCGCGCAACAGGGCGTCTGCGCTCATCCGCAGCGCCTCTTCGACCAGCGCACCCATCTGCGCCGTCTCGAACACGCCGCCGCTGCGGGCGCGCGACTGCTGCGCGGTGACGACCTCCGTGATGTGGTCGATGCTGCGGGTGAGGTGGTCCAGCTCCTCGATCATCGCCTGCTGTTCCTCGTGCAGCGCCTTGGTGATGGCGCCGAGGTAGGCCGGCAGCTGGCGGCCGCGCTCGTCCTGTGTCAGGAACCCGGCGAGCGCGCCTTCGTGCTCGCGCAGCAGGTCGACGGCGCGCGACAGGCCCCTGGCCCTGGACTTGCGCACCGTGCCGCGCACCATGCTGGCGGAGACGTTGACGCTGTTGAGGATGTTGCCGACGTTGTGCAGCACGTTGGTGGCGATCTCCGCCATGCCGGCGCGCCTGGAGGCCTGCATCAGCTGCGCCTGGGTCGCCTCCAGCTGTTCTTCCGCATTCTTGCGCGGAGTGATGTCGGTGATGATGCCGGTGTTGCGCACCAGCCTGTCCTGCGCGTCGCGCACCTGGAAGCCGCGGGCCCGGATCCAGCGGATCTCGCCGTCGGGACGGGTGATCCGGTATTCGACATCGAGGCTGCGCAAGCCCGCCGAGAGGCCGGAGAACACGTTCACCACCCGCTCGCGGTCCTCCGGCACGATGTACTCGACCCATTTTTCCGGGCTGCCGTAGAGGGTGCGCATCGGCCGGCCCCAGATCCGTTCGAAGCCCGGGCTGACGAAGTGCACTTCGCGCATGTCGGCCGAACGGATCCAGAAGGCATCGGAGACGTTGTCGGCGAGGTTGCGGAATTTGGCGTCGCTCTCGCGCAGCGCGTTCTCGGTGAGCTTGCGCTCGGTGACGTCGCGGATCAGGACCAGCACGGCGCCGGCCGGCAGCGGCACGAGGCGGGCTTCCTCGTGCGCCTCGCCGTCGCCGCGGGCCAGCGAATACTCCAGGGCGACGGCGTCGCGCCTGGCGACTATCCGTTCGAGCGCCAGGCAAAAGCTGTCGGCGACGTGCCGCAGCCGCGTGTCCTGCAGCTTCTGGCCGACGAGCGCTGCGCCGCCGTCGTCCGCCGCGGAGGCCGCCGCATTGAGCTCGAGGATGGTGCCGTCCGGACCCAGCCGGAAAGCCATGTCCGGAAGTGCGTCGAACAGGTCCTGCGCCTGCAACTTCGGGATCGGATGCTTGAACCGCGTCACCATCGTTTCCATTGTTGTTTGCTCGATAAAGCTGAGCTCGATCCAGTTTACCCGCGTGCGATCTGCGCTCATTCCCCGCATGATGAAATGGGTCCCGCGGGTTTCACCCTAAATCGTCAGAACGCGTTCAGTTTCACGCAAGCCTCTGTTGGTTTGGCGTCAGAGCGGGGTCAGAGCCATCTCCAAGAATGACTTGCGTCCACGTCGGGCGCGAACTCTGGAGACACACAAACATGGCAACAATCGCGGCCCGTCCGATGTCGGCCGAGGAGAGGAAGGTCATCTTCGCCTCCTCCCTGGGCACGGTATTCGAGTGGTATGACTTCTATCTGTACGGAACGCTCGCCGCCATCATCGGCAAGCAGTTCTTCTCCAACCTCGACCCCAATTCGCAGGTGATCTTCTCGCTGCTGGCCTTCGCGGCCGGCTTCATCGTGCGGCCCTTCGGCGCCATCTTCTTCGGCCGCCTGGGCGACATGATCGGGCGCAAGTACACCTTCCTGGTCACGATCCTGATCATGGGCCTGTCGACCTTCATCGTCGGCCTGCTGCCCGGCTACGCGTCCATCGGCGTCGCCGCGCCGGTGATCCTGATCGGGCTGCGCCTGCTGCAGGGCCTGGCCCTGGGCGGCGAGTACGGCGGCGCCGCGACCTATGTCGCGGAACACGCGCCGCACGGCAAGCGCGGCGCCTACACCTCGTGGATCCAGACCACCGCGACGCTGGGCCTGTTCCTGTCGCTGCTGGTGATCCTGGGCGTGCGCACGACGATGGGCGAGGCCGCGTTCGCCGAATGGGGCTGGCGCATCCCCTTCCTGGTCTCCATCCTGCTGCTGGGCATCTCGGTGTGGATCCGCCTGAGCCTGAACGAGTCGCCCGCCTTCCAGCGCATGAAGGCCGAAGGCAAGACCTCCAAGTCGCCGCTGACCGAATCCTTCGGCCAGTGGAAGAACATGAAGATCGTGATCCTGGCGCTGGTCGGCCTGACGATGGGCCAGGCCGTGGTCTGGTACACCGGCCAGTTCTACACCCAGTTCTTCCTCACCGGGTCGCTGAAGGTGGACGGCGCGACGGCCAACATCCTGGTCGCCCTGTCGCTGCTGATCGGCACGCCCTTCTTCCTGATCTTCGGCTCGCTGTCCGACAAGATCGGCCGCAAGCCGATCATCATGGCCGGCCTGCTGATCGCCGCGGTCACCTACTTCCCGATCTTCAAGCTGCTGACCGAGGCCGCCAACCCGGACCTCGCGAAGGCGCAGGCGGCGTCCAAGGTGGTGGTCACGGCCGACCCGAAGGAGTGCTCGTTCCAGTTCAACCCCACGGGCACAGCCAGGTTCACCAGTTCCTGCGACGTCGCCAAGCAGGTGCTGGCGGCCGGTTCGGTGAGCTATGAAACGGTGGACGGCACGGGCCCGGCGAAGATCGCGATCGGCGACAAGGTGATCGAGTCGTACACCGCCAGCGGCCTGTCCGCGGACGACGCCAAGAAGAAGGACGCGCAGTTCAAGGGCGCGGTCGCCGCGGCGCTGAAGGACCACGGGTATCCGACCAAGGCCGACCCGGCCAAGATGAACAAGCCGCTGATCGTGCTGCTGCTCTCCATCCTGGTGATCTACGTGACCATGGTCTACGGCCCGATCGCCGCCATGCTGGTGGAGATGTTCCCGACCCGCATCCGCTACACCTCGATGAGCCTGCCGTACCACATCGGCAACGGCTGGTTCGGCGGCCTGCTGCCGGCCACGGCGCTGGCCATCGTGGCCCAGACCGGCAACATGTACAACGGCCTGTGGTACCCGATCATCATCGCCGTCGTCACGCTGGTGATCGGCACGCTGTTCGTCCGCGAGACCAAGGACGTGGACATCTACGCCCGCGACTGAACCCCGCTCGCCCGGCCGGCCCTCGCCGGCCGGGCCCGTTCGCTCAAGCGCCTTCGCGCCGCGAGGGCGCTTTGTCGAACGTCGCAATTTACGGAGTCCGTCCATGTTGAAAGTAGCTCTCGGTTTCATCGTCTTCGCCTCCATTGCCATGTACGCCATCGTCAAGGGCGGCGACGGCATCGACATGTCGGGCGAGAAGCACGGCACGGAGGCGATGCACGCGCCGGCGCCTGCCGCCTCCCGCTAGCAGCTGCGCGCCGGCCGCGGCGGCATCCACCTGTGCAGGACGTCCCACATCGCGTCCGGCGACAGGGGTTTGGCGATCGTGTCGTTCATGCCCGCCTCGATGCAGCGGCGCCAGTCCGCGGGCAGCACGCTGGCCGTCATCGCGATCACCGGCAGGCCCGCGTGCGCGGGCTGGCTCCTGATGATCCTGGTGGCGTCCAGGCCGTCGAGGACGGGCATGTGGATGTCCATCAGCACGAGGTCGTAGCCGCCCCCGCGCAGCCGATCCAGCGCCGCCCGGCCGTTTTCCGCCACGTCGACCAGCAGTCCGCCTTTCTTCAGGAAGGCGCAGGCGATCAGCTGGTTGATCTCGTTGTCCTCGACCAGCAGGACCCGGGCGCCCTGCAGCGACCGGCGCGGTTCGGGCTGCGCCCGCGGCGCGCCCGGCGCTTCGGCCAGGGCGGCCTCGGCCAGGCCCAGCCGCGCCGTGAACCAGAAGCAGCTGCCCTTGCCGGGCTCGCTCTCCAGGCCCGCTTCGCCGCCCATCAGTTGCGCCAGCTTGCGTGAGATCGCCAGCCCCAGGCCGGTCCCGCCGGACTTGCGGGTGGTGGATGCGTCGGCCTGCTGGAAACGCTGGAACAGCAGCCGCTGCTGTTCCGGCGCAATGCCGATGCCCGTGTCCGTCACGCTCAGCCGGATGACCACGTCCGACGCGCTGCGCGACTGGACGCTCGCCAGGATCCGCACCGTGCCGCGCTCGGTGAACTTGATCGCGTTGCCGACGAAGTTCATCAGCACCTGGGCCAGCCGCAGCGGATCGCCCAGCAGCTGCGCAGGCAGCCCGGGGTCGACGTCGACCGCGAGCACCAGTCCCTTGGCGGCGCATTTGTGCGACAGCGTGGCCGTCACCCGCTGCAGGACCGAGTCCAGCGTGAAGCGGATGCGCTCCACCTGCAGCTCGCCCGCTTCCACCTTGGAGAAGTCGAGGATGTCGTCCAGGATCCCGAGCAGGTGCTCGGCCGAGCCGTGCAACTTGGTCAGGTAGTCGCGCTGCAGCGCGTCGACCCCGGTCTGGAGCAGCAGCAATCCCAGGCCCATGATCGCGTTCATCGGCGTGCGGATCTCATGGCTCATGTTCGCCAGGAATTCGTCCTTGGCCCGGTTGGCCGCTTGCGCCGCATCCCGTGCCGTGACCAGCTCGCGTGTCCGCTCCTGGACGATCGCTTCGAGCGCGTTCAGCTGGAGGGCCGCCTGCCGCGCCAGCGTCCACTTGGCCGTCAGGGTGCGCGCGAGCTGGAACACCTCGATCATGTCGAAAGGCTTCTTGACCACCAGCAGCCGGTCGCGCACGTCGAGCCGGCGCAGCACTTCTTCCCAGGGGTGGTCGGAGTGCGCCGTGCAGATGACCACCTGCAGCTGCGGATCCACCTGCCAGAGCCGTTCGACCGTCTCCACGCCGTCCCATCCCGGCGGCATCTGCATGTCGACGAAGGCGACCGCGTAGGGCCGCCCCGAGTTCACGGCGGCGTCCACCTTGGCCAGGGCTTCGGGCCCCTGGTAGGCCGAATCGACGTCGAAGCCTTCTTCGACCCGGCCGGCCGTGTCTCCGAACAGCGCGCTTTCGAGCCGGTCCAGTTCCTCCGCCGGCGCCGCAAGCGCCGACAGCGTCTTGCGGAAGTCCTGGTGCATGGAGGGCATGTCGTCGACCACGAGGATCCGGCGGTTGGGTGGGGATTGCATTGCGTGGTTCTGCCGGTTGGTCATGCGGGGACAGCCTGGCTGTCGATGGGAAGTTCCAGGGTGAAGATCGCTCCGCGACCCGGACCGTCGCTGCTGGCGACGAGCGTGCCGCCCATCTCGCGGGCCGCCAGCGCGCTGCTGTGCAGGCCGAAGCCGTGGCCGTCGGGCCGGGTGGTGAAGCCGTGCGAGAAGATGCGCGTCAGGTGGTCCGGCGGGATGCCGACGCCGTCGTCCTGCACGCTCACCCGCAGCCGCGTATCGTGGGCGGCGATCCGCAGGACCAGCCGGTTCGCCCCGCCCGCGGTGTCGCCGCCCATCGCGTTCTTGGCATTGCTGATCAGGTTCACCAGGATCTGCAGCAGGCGCGCCCGGTCCAGCCGCAGCTCCGGCACCTCGCCGAATTCCCTGACCACCTGCACGCGGTGGCGCGCCAGGGCGCCGCCCTGGATCCGCAGCGCGTCCTCGGCCAGTTCGCGGACCTGGACCGGCTCGATCACCGGACTGCCGCCGGCGTAGGACTGCTGGGTCGCGACGACGTCCTTGATGTGGTCGATGCTCTTGACGAGGTGGCCGAGTTCCGCCGCCATCGCGCGCTGCTCCTGCTCCAGGCTCGCCGCCAGGCCGGTGAGGTACGCGGGAAGCAGCCGGCCTTTCTCGTCGGATCGAAGGAATTGCCCCAGGTCCCCGGTGTGGCCATTCATCAACTCCATGGCGCGCGAGAGGCTTTGGGCCCGCGAGCGGCGCAGCAGCGTCACCGCCATGCCGGCCGAGACGTTGACGCTGTTGAGGATGTTGCCGACGTTGTGCAGCACGTTGGTCGCGATCTCCGCCATGCCGGCCCGGCGCGCGGTCGACACCAGCTCGCTCTGTGTCCGCTCGAGCTCCAGCGTGCGCTCCCGCACGCGCTGCTCGAGGTGTTCGTTGGCGGCCTGCAGCTCCCGGTTCATCCTGTCGATGACGCGGCGGCCGCGGACCACGTGCAGCGCCGCGTACAGCAGCAGCGCCACCAGGATGGCGGCAAAGACCAGCACGTATTGCCGGTACTGGTGGGCATCGGCCGCGGCGTGCTGCTGTTCGGCGACCACGGCGTTGTGCAGCTCGTCGATGCTGCTGCCCGTGCCGCTGGCCGCCATCTCGAGCAGCAGCTCGTCGACGAGCTGCTGCTCGCGCATCACCGTCCCGGCATGGGCGTAAAGCACGTCCAGCCGCTCGCGCGCATCGGCGGACAGCCGCGGGTCGGAGGATGGAAGCGTGATCAGCGCCTCGATCAGTTCTCCCTCGCGTTGCGCCGTCGGTTCCTGGCCGTAGAGCAGGCAGGCCAGCAGCAGGCGATTGACACCGGCCGCCGCCAGCGACGCGGCTGGCTGCGACACCGGTTGTTGCGCGAGCGCTGCCAGCGCGTCGGCGGCGGCACTCGGCAGGAAGGCGACGGAGTTGCGCAGGATGGAATTTCTCGACTTGAACTGCTCGATCCGCTCCACCTTGCTTTCGACCGCCGCGGCCACGCGCTCGCGGGCTTCGCCGGAGCGGGGATGGTGGTGCTCGGACAGCGCCGGCCCGAGGGTGGCCGACAACCGCGACAGGTCGCCCGCCGTCGCGGTCAGCGTGTCGTAGTGCGGGTTCAGGCCCATCCGGGACCTCAACACATCCAGCTCGGCCTGCGCATCCAGCTGTTTGAGCAGCCGCAGCGACGCCACGTGGCGCAGGTAATGGGCCTCGTCGAACGCCTGGGTGCGGTGATAGAGGAAGCCGAGGACGCAGGTGAGAACCGCCGCGACAGCCACTGGAACCCGGAAGGCGAGGGCGGTAGCAATCACCGCGCTTCCCCGACCTCGCCGTTGAGGGTGTTGAGGAACAGGACGATCGCGGAGCGGTCCTCCCGCGTCGCCACGCGACCGAGCTGGTAGCGGAACATGAGGTCCACCGCCTGCTCCAGGGTGGCGGCCGAGCCGTCGTGGAAATAGGGCGCGGTCCTGGCCACGTTGCGCAGGCTCGGAACCTTGAACACGTGCTTGTCGGCTTCCAGCTTCGTCACCAGGAAGCGGCCCAGGTCGGCGTCGCTCAGGTTGCCGCGCTTGGCGAAATAGTTGCCCATGACGCCGAACTTCTGGAACATGTTGCCGCCGACGTTGACCCCCTGGTGGCAGGCGACGCAGCCGTATTGCTTGAACTTCGCATAACCGGCCTTTTCGGCGGGCGTGATCGCGTCGGCGTCGCCCAGCAGGTAGCGGTCGAAGCGCGAGTTCGGCGTGATCAGGGTGCGCTGGTAGCTCGCCAGCGCATTGCTGATGTTCTCCCGGGTGACGCCGTCCTTGTACGCGGCGGCGAAGCTGCTGCGGTAGATCGGATCGGAGGCGACTGTGCGCAGCACGTCGTCCCACGTCGCGCCGAGCTCGTCCGGGTTTCGCATCACCTCGTCGATCTGGGCCTCCAGCGAGCCGGCGCGGCCGTTCCAGAACTGCCTGAAGTTCAGGGCGGCGTTCAGCACGGTCGGTACGTTTGTCGGAGTCAGCCGGCCGCGCACCCCGACGGAATACCGGGCCCCGTCGGCGCCGCCGTTCGCGATGTTGTGGCAGCTCGCGCACGACACGCGGCCACTGCTCGACAGCCGGGAATCGGTGAACAGCCGGGCGCCGATCTCGGCCCGCGCCGGGTCCTGGCGCAAGGTCTGCGGCACCGGCTGGATGGGCTCGTTCTGGAGCGGGGCAGCGAAGGCCAGGGGAAGGGCCAGCAGGACGAGGTGTAACAAAACGCTTCTTTTCATGAGCCGCGATCAGACCCGATACGGTCGGGCTCCTCATAGGAAAAAACGCTGTCTTCCCTAGGCAAACGACCTAAGGATCACTGGTCCGGGATGGAAAGCCCTGCCCGCACGCGTGCCGGACCGTATCCCTAGAATGTTCCGCCTGACTCCAGAAAGAAGCACCCGGATGACCCAGGGACTGATCCGCATCCGCGGCGCCAGGCAGCACAACCTCAAGAACCTCGACCTCGACCTTCGCACCGGCGAACTGACGGTGGTGACCGGCCCCAGCGGCTCGGGCAAGTCCAGCCTTGTCTTCGACACGCTGTACGCCGAAGGGCAGCGGCGCTACGTCGAGACCTTCTCGGCTTATGCCCGGCAGTTCCTGGATCGCATGGACAAGCCGGCCGTGGACAGGGTCGACGGCGTGCCGCCGGCAATCGCGATCGACCAGACCAACCCGGTGCGCTCATCGCGCTCGACCGTCGGCACCATGACGGAGCTGAACGACCACTTGAAGCTGCTGTTCGCGCGCGCCGCCAACCTGTTCGACCGCAAGACCGCGCTGCCGGTGCGGCACGACACGCCGGAAACCGTGTATGCCCAGCTGATGGAGCGCACCAGGGACACGGATCCGCGTCTGGTGGTCACTTTCCCGGTGGAGTTGCCCGCCGGCACGACGCCGGAAGAACTCGAACAATGGCTGGCCGCGAGCGGCTTCACCCGGGTGCAGTCGGAACGCGAAGTCGCGACGCCCACGGGACCGCGCAAGGTGCTCGACGTCGTCGCCGACCGGTTCCGCATCCAGGGCACGGAGCGGGCGCGCGCCCTCGAGGCGATCGAGGTGGCGCTCAAGCGCGGCTCGGGGCGCATGAGCGTCTACGCCGCCCTCACCCCGACCCTCTCCCTCGCCGAAGGGGAGAGGGAGCATGGTGGCGGACTCCCTCTCCCGCTTGCGGGAGAGGGCAGGGGTGAGGGCGCGTCGGAGATCTGGAAGTTCTCCACCGGCCTGCACTGCCCGCACAGCGACATCCGCTACGCCGACCCGATCCCGTCGATGTTCTCGTTCAACTCCGCGGTCGGCGCCTGCGAAACCTGCCGGGGCTTCGGGCGCGTGATCGGCGTCGACTATGGCCTGGTCATCCCGAACGACAAGCTCACGCTGCGCGCCGGCGCGATCAAGACCATCCAGACGCCCGCCTGGTCGGAAGCGCAGGACGACCTGATGAAGTACGCGGAGGCGGCCGGCATCCCGCGCGATACGCCCTGGTACAAGCTGACGCCGGAGCAGAAGAACTGGGTGATCGACGGCAACCCCAACTACAAGGAAGGCAACTGGAACAAGCAGTGGTACGGCATCAGGCGCTTCTTCGTGTACCTGGAGAGCAAGGCCTACAAGATGCACATCCGCGTGCTGCTGTCCAAGTACCGCAGCTACACGCCCTGCCATGTGTGCGCCGGCGCGCGCCTGAAGACCGAGAGCCTGCTGTGGCGCATCGGCAGCAAGGAAGACGCGGACGCCGTGCTCGAGCCCGCCAAGCGCTTCATGCCGGCGGGCGTCGACTGGACCCGCGAGCAGCTGGAAGCGCTGCCGGGCCTGTGCCTGCACGACCTGATGCTGATGCCGATCGACAGGCTGAGGCGGTTTTTCGACCGGGTGCAACCCTCACCCCAACCCTCTCCCGCAAGCGGGCGAGGGGGTTCTGACTCGCTCCCTCTCCTTGCGGGAGAGGGCAGGGGTGAGGGCCACGGCGAGCACCAGGCCCTCAAGCTCCTGTTCGAGGAAATCAC
>JAQGNJ010000332.1 GCA_028291885.1 Ramlibacter sp.
CAGGACTTCACCGTCAAGGTCGACGCCACCGGCCTGGAGCCGGGCACGCGCTACTGGTACCGCTTCCGCTACGGCGGCGACGTCTCCGCCACCGGCCGCACCAAGACCCTGCCGGTCGGCAATGTCAACCAGGTGCGGATGGCGGTGTTTTCCTGCGCCGCCTTCCCGGTCGGCCGCTTCCACGTCTATGCGGATGCGGCGAACCGCGGCGACATCGACGTCGCACTGCACCTGGGCGACTACATCTACGAGACCGGCATCAGCCCGTCCGAGCAGGCCGTCGCCACCTTGCTGGATCGCAAGATCGAACCGCGCGGCGAACTGCTCAATCTCTCGGACTACCGCGCGCGCTATGCCCACTACCACACCGATGCCGACCTGCGCGCGATGCACGCGTCGATGCCGATCATCGCCGTGTGGGACGACCACGAGTTGATCAACGGCATCTGGCGCGACGGCGCCGACGGCCACGATCCCGCCACCGAGGGCAGCTTCGCCGCCAGGCGCGAGGCAGCTGCCCGCGCATGGCGCGAATGGCTGCCGGTGCGCATTCCCGATCCGGCCAATCCGCTGAAGATCTACCGCTCGTTCAACTTCGGCAACCTCGCGACGCTGCACATGCTCGACGCGCGGGTGATCGCGCGCGACGCGTCGATCGGCCGCGACGGCTATCTCTCCGGCGCGGCGAACGACGCCAACCGGCAGATCCTCGGCCAGCAGCAGCAGGACTGGCTTGCCGCCGGCATGCAGGCGTCGCAGGCGACCTGGCAGGTGGTCGGCCAGCAGGTGCTGATGGGCCGCATGGAAGTGCCGCTGAGCGTCTTCGACGACTTCACCCAGAGCAGGCTCGACGACTACATCACCGCCCTGAACCTCGCGCCCGCGGCACGCACGCCGGCGCAGCAGGCGCTGGTGGACCAGCGCAAGATGCCTTTCGACCTCACGGGCTGGGGCGACTATCCGGCGGCGCGGGAAAAACTCCTTGCCGCGGCCAGGGCGGCGGACCGCAACCTCGTGGTCCTGTCCGGCGACAGCCACAACGCTTTCGCGAGCGACCTGCGCGACGCCTCCGGCCAGGCTGTCGGCGTCGAGT
Source organism: Ramlibacter sp. (assembly GCA_028291885.1). Taxonomy (GTDB): domain Bacteria; phylum Pseudomonadota; class Gammaproteobacteria; order Burkholderiales; family Burkholderiaceae_C; genus Ramlibacter. The sequence goes on from JAQGNJ010000332.1 coordinate 1,094, forward strand.
ACGCCACGCCCTCGGTGACGTCGACCGGCCTGGAGATCAAGTACCGCGACATCGGCCGCCAGTTCCTGGCCGATGCCTTGGTGCGGATCATGCCGGACCTGAAATACGCCGAGACCAGCCGCCGCGGCTACATGCTGCTGACGCTGACGCCGCAGTCGGCGCGCGGCGACTGGATCTTCGTGAGCTCGGTGCTGGAGAATTCGTTCAGCGCCTCGCTCGGGCGCAGCCTGCAGACGCAGCCCGGCGCCGCCAACCGCAGGATCATCCCGGGCTGAGAGCCTCGCGCCCGGAGCGCGGCTAGAGTTTCTCGGTCTCGCCCTGGCGCGGCTGCCACTTCATCAGGTGCTTTTCGATCCGGCCGACCAGGCCGTCGAGCACCAGGGCGAACGCGGTCAGCACCACGATGCCGGCGAACACCGTGTTGACGTCGAACGTGCCCTCGGCCTGCAGGATCAGGTAACCGACGCCACGCGCCGAGCCCAGGTATTCGCCGACGACGGCGCCGACGAAGGCCAGGCCGACCGAGGTGTGCAGGCTGGAGAAGACCCAGCTGGTCGCGCTCGGCAGGTAGACGGTGCGCAGCAGCTGCTTGCGGTTGGCGCCCAGCATCCGCGCGTTCGCCAGCACCACCGGGCTCACCTCCTTGACGCCCTGGTAGACGTTGAAAAAGACGATGAAGAACACCAGGGTGACGGCCAACGCCACCTTGCTCCACATCCCCAGGCCGAACCACAGCGAGAAGATCGGCGCCAGGATGACGCGCGGCATGGAGTTGGCGGCCTTGATGTAGGGATCGAGGATGGCGCTCGCGGTCGGCGCCAGCGCCAGCCACAGGCCGAACACCAGTCCGAGCACCGTGCCGATCGCGAAAGCCAGCAGCGTCTCGAGCAGCGTGATGCCCAAGTGCAGGTAGATGTCGGCTCGCCCGGGCAGGCCGTCCGGGAAGAGCGTGCTCTCGCCGAAGCCGAAGGGCATGAACCAGGACCAGATGCGGCCCGCGACCTTGATCGGCTCGCCGAGGAAGAACGCGTACTGCTCGTTGCGGGTCAGGAAGTGCCATCCGAACAGCAGCGCGATCAGCAGGCCGGCCTGCCAGTAGCGCAGGTTCTTTCCCGTGGGTTGGAGCGCCGAGAACATCACGCCGCTTTCTTCAGCTGCTGCGCATAGCCCTCGAGGACTTCGTCGCGCAGCACGGCCCAGATGCGCGAATGCAGTTCGACGAAGCGCGGGTCGCCGCGCACCTCGGCCACGTCGCGCGGCCGCGGCAGGTCGATCTCGAATTCGCCGATCGGATGGGTGCCCGGGCCGGCCGAGAGCACCACGACGCGGTCGCTCATCGCGATGGCTTCGTCCAGGTCGTGCGTGATGAACAGCACGGCTTTCCGCTTCGCCGCCCACAGCTCCAGCACCTCGTTTTCCATCAGCTGCCGGGTCTGGATGTCGAGCGCGCTGAAGGGCTCGTCCATCAGGATGATGTCCGGGTCCAGCGCCAGCACCTGGGCCAGCGCCGTGCGCTTGCGCATCCCGCCGGAGAGCTGGTGCGGATAGCGGTCGCCGAAGCCGCCCAGCCCCACGCGCTCCAGCCAGGCCTGGGCCTGGCCGCGCGCCTGGGCATCGGCCAGGCCCCGGTACTGCAGGCCCACCATGACGTTGGCTATGGCGCTGCGCCAGGGCATCAGCGCCTCGGTCTGGAACATGTAGCCGGCGCGGCGGTTGAGCCCCTGCAGCGGTTCGCCGAACACCTTCACCGTGCCTGAGGACGGCTCCAGCAGGCCGGCCGCGATGTTGAGTAAGGTGGATTTGCCGCAGCCAGTCGGGCCGACCACGGAGACGAATTCGCCGGCGCGCACCCGCAGGCTCGTGTCGGCGACCGCGGTGTAGCGCTGCGCGTCCTCTTCGCGCGAACGGAAGGTGACCGTGATGCGATCGAGCTCCAGGGCGAAGTCGGCCACGAGACGACGCTCAGGCCTTGAACTTGTCCTTGGCCCGGTGCGCGAAATCGTTGGTATAGGTCTTGCCGAGCGCGATCCTGTCGGCCTTGACCGAAGGGTCGAAGCTGGCCAGCGCGCGCAGCGCAGTGCGCGTGCCTTCGTCGGGCAGCACGCCGTCCAGCGAGATCGCCTCGCGCACCTTGTTGAACGATGCCAGGTAGAGGGCCCTGTCGCCGAGCAGGTAGCTCTCGGGAACGGTCTTGATGATGTCGCTGGGACCGGCCGTCTGCAGCCATTTCAGGCCATGCACGATGGCGTTGGCCAGCGCCTGGCAGGTGTTGGGATTCTTCTGCACGAATTCGGCATGGGTGTAGAAGCAGGCGGCCGGCATCGGGCCGCCGAAGACGTCATTGGTGCCCTTGAGCGTGCGGGTGTCGCTGATGATCTTCACGTCGCCCTTCTGCTCGAGCATCGTCATCACCGGGTCGATGTTGCTCATCGCGTCGATCTGGCCCGAGCGCAGCGCCGTCAGCGCACCGGCCGCCGTGCCGACGCCGACGAAGCTGACGTCGCTGGCCTTCAGGCCCGCGCGCGACAGCACGAGGTTGGCCACCATGTTGGTCGACGAGCCGGGCGCGGAGACACCGATCTTCTTGCCGCGCAGGTCGGCCGGCGTGCGGTAGTTGGGCATCGCCTTGACCGAGACGCCCATCGCGATCTGCGGTGCGCGGCCCTGCAGCACGAACGACTGGATGAACTGGTTCTTGCTCTGCATGTTGATGGTGTGCTCGTAGGCGCCGCTCACCACGTCGGCCGAGCCGCCGACCAGCGCCTGCAGCGCGCGCGAGCCGCCGGCGAAGTCCGAGATCTCCACATCCACGCCCTCGGCCTTGAAGTAACCGAGCTGCTCCGAAATGGTCAGCGGCAGGTAGTAGAACGAGGCCTTGCCGCCGACTGCGATGGAGATCCTGCTCTTCTCGGGCCTGGCCTGCGACCAGACCGCCGGGGCCGCGACACCGGCGGCCGCGAGCACCGTGGCCGAGGCAAAGGTCCGGCGGCTGATGACCATGTTTTTCATTCGGAAATCCTCTCTGAAGCGCTTGCGCCGAGCGTAGCCGCGGCGATGGTGCACTGCATCGGGAACATCCCGTGCGGGTTTTCACGTAAGGGCGAAGAGCTATCTCCGGTCGACCAGCGCGTGGGCGATGGTGCCCAGGTCGACGTACTCCAGTTCGCTGCCGGCGGGCACGCCGCGTGCGAGCCGCGTCACCTTCAGGCCCTTTGCCTTGAGGGCTTCGCCGATCACATGGGCCGTGGCTTCGCCCTCGGCGGTGAAGTTGGTCGCCAGGATCACCTCCTGGACCTCGCCGCGGGTCGCGCGCTCGAACAGCTTCGCCAGGCCGATGTCGTTGGGGCCGATGCCGTCGAGCGGACTGAGCTTGCCCATCAGGACGAAATACAGGCCGCGGTAGGCGGCGGTGCGCTCGACGGCCGCCTGGTCGGCGGGCGTCTCGACGACGCAGAGCTTGCCGTGGTCGCGTTGCGGATCCAGGCAGGTGGCGCAGACCTCGTTTTCGGTGAAGGTGTGGCACAGGCTGCAGTGCCGGATGCTGGTGGCCGCCTGCTGCAGCGACTGCGCGAGCAGCATCGCGCCGGGCCGGTCGTGCTGCAGCAGGTGGAAAGCCATGCGCGAAGCCGACTTGACGCCGACGCCGGGCAGGCGGCGCAGCGCCTGGACCAGCGCCTCGAGCGAGTGGGTATCGGCCAAGCGCTCTAGAACGGGAACTTCATGCCGCCGGGCAATCCCGGCATGCCCTGGGTCAGCTTGCCCATTTTTTCCTGCGAGGTTTCCTCGGCCTTGCGCACCGCTGCGTTGAAGGCGGCGGCGACCAGGTCCTCGAGCATGTCCTTGTCGTCGGCCAGCAGGCTGGGATCGATGGTGATGCGCTTGACGTCGTGCTTGCACGTCATCGTGACCTTGACCAGGCCCGCGCCGGACTCGCCGGTGACTTCGACGAAGGCGAGTTCGTCCTGCGCCTTTTTCAGGTTGTCCTGCATGGCCTGGGCCTGCTTCATGAGGCCGGCGAGCTGTCCCTTGTTGAACATGGCTATTCCTGGTGGGTTGATTGATTCGGCGTCCGGGGCTGGATGCTGATGATTTTCCAGCCTGTGGGGAAATCGTGCCGGGTTGCCTGCACGAAAGGATCGTTGAGGATGATCTCCTCGGCGGCGCGCTGCCTCTCGGCCGCGGCCGCGGCATTGCGGCGCGCCGGGCTGTCGGTGACGGCACCGACCTCGACGCTCAGGTTGACGTCGTGGCCCGCGGCGGCCAGCGCGCCGCGCAGGCGCTCGCGGCTGGCCGGCTGGTTGAGCGATTCGCGCTCGACCCGCAGCATCCAGTGGCCGGTGTCGCGCGCGACCAGTTGCGACTGCAGCGCGAGTTCGCGAACCAGCGCCGCGATGGCTTGCTGCGCGACCAGTTGCTGCACGGTCGCGAACCAGAAGTCGCCTTCGTCGGTGAGCACCAGCGGCGCCGACGGCCGGGCCGACGCCGCCTCGCGCGGCGACTCCGGCTGCACGCGCACCGGCACGCCGACCACCTGCGCGTCGCCGCGCGAGTCTGCACCGGGACGCTGCGGCGCGGCGCGTTGCGGGTCCAGCACGGGCAGCACCCGGCCG
>JAQGNJ010000337.1 GCA_028291885.1 Ramlibacter sp.
AAGGGCGCTGGCGAAATGCGGCGGCACCTGCCCAGAGAAAACGTCAGGCGGCGCCCTGGATCGCACGCATACAGCTTAGCCGGATGCGCCGCCGACAAGGGCCGTCGGCGCTCCGGACCGTCAGCCCTGCGACAGGTCGCGCATGATAGCGGGGATCTCGGCCGGCAATTCCCGCGCGAGCAGGCCGAGCCGGCCGTGGCGCTGTTCCAGCCGCCGTCCGGCTTCGGCGTGAAGATAGACACCCCAGACCGCGGCCAGGGCGGCCGACGTGCCCCGCGCCAGCAAGCCGGTTATGATGCCCGCAAGCACGTCGCCGGAGCCGGAGGTGCCGAGTCCGATCGATCCATTGCGCGAGCACCAGATCCGCCCGCCGGGTTCGACGATATGGGTTTCCGCGCCTTTGACGGCGACCACGGCGCCGAGCCGCCGCGCCACTTCGCGCCCGGCCTTGACTGGGTCGGCTTCGATCTGCTCGCGTTCGACATCGAGAAAGTGAGCCATTTCCCCGGCGTGGGGGGTCACCACAAGCTTCGAGGGGTACGGCCCCGCCGGGTTCAGTGTGGTGAATGCTGCGGCGTCGAGCACATAGGCGGCATCGCCGGGAGCCTGCAGCATCCTTGCCGTGAGCGCGGCGGTCGCATCCCGATCCATCATGCCGGGCCCGATCAGGACGGCCTCGCATTCGCAAGCCTCGTCGGCCAATGGCTCGGCCGCGCCGGCATCGATGCCGCCCGCCGCGGTTTCGTCAAAGCCGGTGACGCGCGATTCCGGCATTGCCACCGCCAGATGCGCCGCGCTGGAGCGACAGGTCGCGATCCGCAGCACGCCTGCGCCGGCACGCAACGCGCCATGGCCGGATAGCAGCACTGCGCCGGGTACCTCCACGCTGCCCCCGACCATCAGCACGCGGCCGCGCAATTGCTTGTCGCCGCCTTCGTCATGGCTGGGGAGCGGATGTTTCCTCAGCAGATCCGGGCCGACTTCGATCACGCTCATCCTGCTGTCACCTTCGGGTCCGGTTCTGCGGTCACGGGCGTCCCCTCGCGGTGCATCGGAGATTGGTAATTGTACCGGACAAGCGCGAGATCGCCGCTACCGTCACGGTCGGCCTTAAAGGCGTATTCGGTGACGCTGCAATTCGCGACGTCGCCCTGCGCGTCGATCGTCAGGATCGTCTCCTCGTCGAGATTTTCGAGCAGGTAGCGCATGCACAGCACCACCACCTGGTGCGCGGTGATCAGCACCCGTTTGCCGCCATAATGCAGGCTGATCGTATCGAGCACGCTGCGCAGCCGCAGGATGACGTCGCACCAGCTCTCGCCGGCCGGCGGGCGGTAGTAGAACTTGCCGAGCAGCTTGCGCGCCTCGGCCTCCATCGGGAAATGTTGCTCGATCCCAAGCTTGGTCAGGCGGTCGAGCGCGCCGAATTCCTTTTCGCGGAGCCGCTCGTCCGCGATCAGGGGCACACCCGCGTGGACCCCGCCGGCCGCGATGACGCCGCGCGCGGTTTCGGAGGCGCGGCGGTACGGCGAGGTCAGGATCACGTCCGGACGGTCCGCCTCCGGCATCGCCGCGAACCAGTGCCCGAGCGAGCGCGCCTGCTGGCGGCCAAGATCGCTGAGCGGGACGTCGACATCGCGCGAGGCGATCTCGATCCGCGCGGCGTTGGCGGCGTGCGCGGAATCGCGGGCGACATTCCCGGCGCTCTCGCCGTGGCGCACGATCCACAGGCGATCCGGCCATCGCTGATGCATATCAAGGTTCCCTTCGACCGCTCCCTCAATCCGTTCGGGACGGATTCGATCCGCGTCGCGCCACGCTTCCGCCCTCCGCACGACCTTCAGGCCGGTCTGGCGACCTTCGTCGCGACCGGATTGTCAGCCGATCTCGGGACTGAATACGATGCAGGCTGTTGCCGATCGCGCCGCGCAAACCATATCCAGGTACCAGGAGGTGGAGGGCGGCTGCGCTCCTCCACTGATGTCTTGAGTCTGCAGGAGACCAGAATGCGCACGTTCTTCAAGGTGATGGCCGCGCTCGCGCTGCTGAGCCTGACCAATTGCGGCTACAACGTCATCCAGCAGAACGATGAGCAGGTGAAGTCGAGCTGGTCCGAGGTGGTGAACCAGTATCAGCGGCGCGCCGATCTGGTGCCAAACCTCGTCAATTCGGTGAGGGGCTACGCCCAGCAGGAGAAGGACGTCCTGCTCGGGGTGACAAACGCCCGCGCCAAGGTCGGCAGCATCCAGGCGACGCCCGAGGTGCTGAACGATCCCACCGCCTTCCAGCGCTTCCAGCAGGCACAGGGTGAACTCTCCGGGGCGCTGTCGCGGCTTCTGGTTGTCACCGAGAACTACCCGCAGCTGAAATCCGACGCGTTGTTTCGCGATCTGATGTCGCAGCTTGAGGGCACGGAAAACCGCATCACGGTGGCGCGCAACCGCTACATCGGTACGGTCCAGGAATACAACGTGCTGGCGCGCAGCTTCCCGACGAATCTCACGGCCATGGTCTTCAAGTACCAACCCAAGCCGGTGTTCACCGTGCAGAACGAGGCCCAGATCTCCACGCCGCCGCAGGTCGACTTCGGCACGAAGAAGTAGGGACCGGCCTCGTTGCGGACCGTGCAGCACTTGCGAGCCGTCTTCCTGATCCTGTGGACGGTTCTCGCCTGGTTTCCGGCCGCGGCGCAGGGCGTGCTGCCCGTGCCGGCGCTCACGGCGCGGGTGATCGACACCACCGGGACCCTGGACGCAATCCAGCTCAAGGGCCTGGACGACAAGCTCGCGGCCTTCGAGAAGGACAAGGGAACGCAGATCGCTTTCCTGATCGTCGCGACGACGCAGCCGGAAGACATCGCCAGCTACGCCAACCGCGTCGCCAACGACTGGAAGATCGGCCGCAAGGGCGTCGGCGACGGCGTGCTGCTGGTCGTCGCCAAGAACGACCGCAAGGTGCGCATCGAGGTCGCCAAGACCCTGGAAGGCGCGGTGCCCGACCTGGCCGCGCGCCAGATCATCGAACAGGCGATCACGCCCAATTTCCGCAAGGACGATTACGCAGGCGGCCTGCACGCGGCGGCCGACCAGTTGATCGCGCGGATCAGGGGGGAGGCGCTTCCCGCGCCGCCAGCCCCCGACACGCAGCGCAGCCCCGCGAGCAATCCGGGCTTCGACTGGATGGACATGGCGATCTTCCTGTTCTTCGCGGTCCCGATCGGCGGCGCCGTTGCGCGCCGCGTCTTCGGCCGCAAGCTCGGGGCGCTCGCGGTGGGCGGTGGCGTCGGCGCGATCGCGATGTTCATCACGTCCAGCCTCTTGATCGCCGGGGCCGCCGCTGTCGCGGCGCTGCTTTACTCGCTGCTTGCGGGCGGCATGGCGGCATTGGGCGGTTCTCGCCGCTCCGGCCTGGGCGGCGGCTTAGGCGGCTTCGGCGCCGGGGGCTGGGCTGGTGGCGGCGGCGGCTTCTCGGGCGGCGGTGGCGGCTTCAGCTCGGGTGGCGGCGGCGACTTCGGCGGCGGCGGCGCGTCGGGAGACTGGTGATGGCGGCAAGCACATTCACGTCACGCCTGCGGCGCCTGCTGCGGCACCGCTGGCTCGACGAGGACGACACCCGCAAGGCGATCCCGCCGGCGATGGTGGAGCGCCTGATGCGGCGCGTGGCGGCCAGCGAAGGCCGGCACAGCGGCGAGATCCGGATCTGCGTCGAAGCCAGCCTGCCTTCCAGCTACATCTGGCGCGACGCGACGCCGCGCGAGCGCGCGCTCGCGATGTTCGGCAAGCTGCGGGTGTGGGACACCGGGAACAACAACGGCGTCCTGATCTACCTGTTGCTGGCCGAGCACGCGATCGAGATCGTCGCCGACCGCGGCTTGAGCAGCCGCGTACCGCCCGCCGAATGGACCGCGATGGTCCAGCGCATGGGCGACGCTTTCCGCCAGGGCCGCTTCGAGGAGGGCCTGACGCAGGCGCTGGAAGAAGTCTCCGCCCTGCTGGTGCGGCATTTCCCGGCGGCGGCCGGCACGGTCAATCCCAACGAACTGCCGGACGAGCCGGTGCTGGGCTAGGAGCCTGCGCTGTAGATGCCGCAGCCCAGGATCAGGTCGCCGACCTTCTGGAAGTAGGTGGACTTCTGCTGCACCTCGCCGGTGACGGGATGCGGCCACTTGTAGTCGATCCAGCCTTCCGAGCGCGTGCCGGTCATCTGCAGCATCTCCTGCATGAACAGCCTGCCGTCCGCGTCCCGGATCTCCAGCCCGGTGCCGATGAAGCGCCGGTTGGTACCGTGGGCGAGGAATGCGCCGTCGGCGCCGAGCACCAGCAGGTAGAGGTCGCGGTCGACGAAGCGGCCCTCCGACAGCTTGTTGACGTCGCCGACCAGCGCCTGCTTGCCGTTCGCGCGGTAGAACGCGGTCGCCTCGCGGACCATCGCGGTCGCTTCTTGCGCGTTGCCGTATTCGCGCGCGCCGAGCTCGAAGCCGGAGACGGCACGCATCAGCGCCAGTGCCTGCGCGTTGAGGGTGGTGGCTGTGCGGCCGGCGCCCTCCACCAGCGCCGCGTTGCGCTGCGTGGCCCGCTCGATCTCCGTGATGGCCTCGTTGACCGACTCGATGCCGTCGCTCTGCTCGCGGCTGGCGGTGCTGATCTGCGCCATCAGTGCGGCGATCTGCTGCACCGAGGCGACGATCTCCTGCATGGCGTGCCCGGCTTCGTCCACCAGCCGGCCGCCGCTGTCGACCTTGTCGACCGAAGTGCCGATCAGCGCCTTGATCTCCTTGGCGGCGGCCGCGCTGCGCTGGGCCAGCACCCGCACCTCGCTGGCAACCACCGCGAAGCCGCGTCCCTGTTCGCCCGCGCGGGCCGCCTCCACGGCCGCATTGAGCGCCAGGATATTGGTCTGGAAGGCGATGCCGTCGATCACCGCGATGATGTCCACGATGCTGCGCGAGCTCTCGCGGATGCCGCTCATGTTGTGCACCACCTGCGTCATGATCTCGCCGCCGTGGGCGGCCCGTCCGGACGCGGCCACCACCAGGGCATTGGCGTTCTGCGCATGGTCGGCGGCCTGGCGGACCGTGGCAGTGAACTCCTCCATGGAGGCCGCGGTCTGCTGCAGCGACGAGGCCTGGTGTTCCGTCCGCTCCGACAACGCGTTGTTGTCGCGGCCCATCTGCGACGAGGTCGCGGCGACCGTGCTGGTGCCGGTGCGCACCCGGCTGACGATGCCGAACATCCGCGCGTGAAGGTCGTTCAGCGACTGCAGGAGCTGGCCCGCCTCGCCTGCTCCGCGGACCTCGATGGGGCGGGTCAGGTCGCCCGCGCTGAGCTGCCGCGCCGCGTCCAGCGCTTGGCGCGAGGGCGCGACGATGCGGCCCATCATCCAGCGGGCTGCCACAAGGCCGGCCAGCAGACCGCCGCCACCCAGTGCCAGGACCGTCGTGCGCGCACCGCCGTCGGTGACGCTGGCCGCCACGAGCGTCACCGCCAACAGGGGGAGCAAGGCGGCCGCGCACCCGGCCACGAGACAGGCAGCCATCGACAAGCCGCCGGTGCCGTGCCGCGGCGGCGTCACCGCCTCGACCTGTGTAAGTGCCATCTTGTTGCTCTTCCCGATTGGATGCAGGGTTTTAACCGCGGCGGGGAGAAATGTCACTGAGTGTGTCAGCGCGCCACAACATGGGCCGCCGATATCGGCGGACTACAGCTTGTAGACGCCGCCGCAGACCAGCAGGTCGTCGGTGCGCTCGCAGTACATCTGCTTGGGCTCGATCTTCTTGCTGATCGGATCGACGAACTTCAGGTCGTGCCAGAACGCGGACTTGCTCTTCGCCAGCTCGACCCGTTCCTTCATGTATTCCTTGCCGTCGATGTCCTTCATCTCGATCAGGTTCTTGCCGATCATCTTCTCGTTGATGCCGTGCGCCATGTTGACGCCGTCCATGCGGTAGACCACGAGATAGAGGTCCCTGTCGATGAAGGCGCCCTTCTTGTTGCTGATGTCCGCCAGCGCCCGGTCGCGGCCGGCCGTCTTGATGTGGGCGACGCCCTTTTTCACCATCGCCTCGGCTTCCTTGGCGTTGGCGCGATCGGCTGCCGCCGCACCCGTGCAGGCGGTCGCCAGGGCAAGCGCCGCGGCGATAAGGTATTTCCTGGTCATGCTGCGTCCTTGTGGTTGTTTGCCGGACCAGAATGCCATATGTTTGCAACTGTTTCTATCGGTAATAACGCCGTTACATCTGGCGCACCGGCGCATTCGCCCTTGGCGGGGCGGAAATAAAAAAGCCCTGCCGCAAGGGCAGGGCCGAGGGCGCGATTTTTAGCGCTTCTTGTTGATCGGGGAACGGATTACTTCTTGTCGCGGTAGCGGCGCAGCGCCTGGATCTGGGCGGCCAGGACGGCCAGCTCGGACTGCGCCTTGGCGATGTCGATGTCGCCCTTCGCATTGCGCAGCGCTTCTTCGGCCGCGGCACGGGCGGCGCTCGCCTTTTCCTCGTCCAGGTCCTTGCCGCGGATCGCGGTGTCGGACAGCACGGTGACGGCGTTGGGTTGCACCTCCAGGATGCCGCCGGCGACGAAGACGAATTCCTCGGAGCCGTCGGCCATCTCGATGCGCACCGAGCCGGGCCGGATCCGCGTGATCAGCGGCGTGTGGCGCGGGAAGATGCCCAGCTCGCCGGCTTCGCCGGGCAGCGCCACGAAGCGCGCCTCGCCGGAGAAGATCGACTCCTCCGCGCTGACGACGTCGACGTGGATGGTGTGGGTTGAATCGACCATGAACTTCCTATATCAGTTGGGTACAGAGCTGAAGATCTGTCCCCAAGGTAGCTTCGAAGGACAGAGCTGAAGGTCTGTCCCCAATCAAACCTTCTTCGCCTTCTCGAAGGCCTCGTCGATCGTGCCGACCATGTAGAACGCCTGCTCGGGCAGGTGGTCGCATTCGCCGGCCGCGATCATCTTGAAGCCGCGGATGGTTTCCGACAGCGGCACGTACTTGCCGGGCGAGCCGGTGAACACTTCGGCGACGTGGAACGGCTGCGACAGGAAGCGCTGGATCTTGCGGGCGCGGGCCACGGCGAGCTTGTCTTCCGGCGCCAGTTCGTCCATGCCCAGGATCGCGATGATGTCGCGCAGTTCCTTGTAGCGCTGCAGCGTGTTCTGCACGGCCCGGGCCGTGTTGTAGTGGTCTTCGCCGACGACCAGCGGGTCCAGTTGGCGGCTGGTCGAGTCCAGCGGATCCACGGCGGGATAGATCCCCAGCGCGGCGATGTCACGCGAGAGCACCACGGTGGAGTCCAGGTGGGCGAAGGTGGTGGCGGGCGACGGGTCGGTCAGGTCGTCCGCGGGGACGTACACGGCCTGGATCGAGGTGATCGAGCCGA